>NZ_FOQW01000008.1:0-275407 GCF_900113845.1 Methylobacterium brachiatum
CTTGACGCGCAGGCCGCCGCGGTCGTAGCAGCCGGGCAGCAACGGGACGGGACGGTTTCATGACGGGCAAGCGCGCGCTGATCACGGGGGTTACGGGCCAGGACGGCGCGTATCTGGCGCAGCTGCTGCTGCAGAAGGGCTACACGGTCACCGGCATCGTGCGCCGCTCCAGCCATGCCGGGGTGTTCGACCACAGGTTGAAGTGGCTCGGCATCCTCGACGATGTCGAGCTGGTCGACGGCAACCTGCTGGACCAGTCCGCCCTGCTGCGCATCGTCCAGACCGCCAAGCCGGACGAGATCTACAACCTCGCCGCCCAGTCCTTCGTCACCTCCTCCTGGCAGCAGCCGCTGCTCACCGGCCAGGTGACGGGCCTCGGCGCCGTGCACATGCTCGAATGCCTGCGCTCGGTCGCCCCCCAGGCCCGGTACTACCAGGCCTCGACCTCCGAGATGTTCGGCCTGATCCAGGACGCGCAGCAGAGCGAGACGACGCCGTTCTACCCGCGCTCGCCCTACGGCGTGGCCAAGCTCTACGCGCACTGGATGACGATCAACTACCGGGAGAGCTTCGGGCTGCACGCCTCGAACGGCATCCTGTTCAACCACGAGAGCCCGCTGCGGGGCGTCGAGTTCGTCACCCGCAAGGTCACGGACGCGGTGGCGCGGATCAAGCTCGGCAAGCAGAAGGAGCTGCGGCTGGGCAATATCGACGCCAAGCGCGACTGGGGCCACGCCCGGGACTACGTCCAGGCGATGTGGCTGATGCTGCAGCAGGACAAGCCGGACGATTACGTGATCGCCACCGGCCGCACGACGACGGTGCGGGACATGTGCGTGATCGCGTTCAAGCATGTCGGGCTGAACATCGACGACCACCTGGTGATCGACCCGGCCTTCTTCCGGCCGGCGGAGGTGGAGGTGCTGCTCGGCAACCCGGCCAAGGCCAAGGCGACCTTCGGCTGGGAGGCGCAGACCAGCCTCGAGTCGCTGATCACCGAGATGGTCGACGCCGACATCAAGCGCCTCAGCGCCAACGCCTGAGCCGCCCTGCACCGGCCGGTCTCGTCACCGGCCGGATTTCGGCTCATACCGCGCGCGTCATTCGCGAGAGAGGCGCGCCGTGAAAACCTATCAGCTCTACATCGACGGCCAGGACGTCGATCCGGTCGAGGGTTCGTGGTTCGAGTCCATCGACCCCTACCGGGGCGAGCCCTGGGCCAGGATCCCGCGCGCCTCCAAGGCCGATGTCGACAAGGCGGTCGCCGCCGCAAAGCGCGCCATGTGGGACGGCCCCTGGGCCACCATGACCGCCTCGGCCCGCGGCAAGGTTCTGCGCCGGATCGGCGACCTCGTGGAACGCGAGGCGAAGGCCCTCGCAGAGGTCGAGGTCCGCGACAACGGCAAGTTGTTCGCCGAGATGTACGGCCAGACCCGCTACCAGCCGGAATGGTGGTGGTACTATGCCGGTCTCGCCGACAAGGTCGAGGGCGCCCAGGTGCCGATCGACAAGCCGGAGACCTTCGCGTTCACCCGGCACGAGCCGGTGGGCGTGGTCGGGGCGCTCACCGCCTGGAACTCGCCGCTGCTGTTCGTGGCCTGGAAATGCGCCCCCGCGCTCGCGGCCGGCTGTGCCGTGGTGGTCAAGCCGTCGGAATTCGCCTCCGCCAGCACCCTGGAATTCGCCCGTCTGACCAAGGAAGCCGGGCTCCCGGACGGGATGTTCAACGTCATCACCGGCTACGGCGGCGAGGCGGGCAGCGCCATCGTCGAGCACCCGGACGTCGCCAAGATCACCTTCACGGGCTCGGATGTCACCGGCGCGAAGGTCTACGAGGCGGCCGCGCGCCAGATCAAGCGCGTGTCGCTCGAGCTCGGCGGCAAGTCGCCCAACATCGTGTTCGCCGATGCCGACCTGAAGGCGGCCGCCGCGGGCGCGATCTCGGGCATCTTCGCGGCGACCGGCCAGACCTGCATCGCCGGGTCCCGCCTGCTCGTGCAGAACAGCATCCGCGAGGAATTCGTCGCCCGGTTGATCGAGCTGGCCCGCACGGCCAAGCTCGGTGACCCGATGCAGGCGGACACCAATATCGGGCCGATCACCACGCCGCCGCAATACACCAAGGTGCTGGACTACATCGCGCTCGCCAAGAGCGAGGGCGCGCGCTGCGTGCTCGGCGGCAATCCCGCCTCCGGTCCCGGCGTGATCGGCGGCCAGTTCGTCGAGCCGACGATCTTCACCGGGGTCACCAACGACATGCGCATCGCGCAGGAGGAGGTGTTCGGCCCGGTCCTGTCGATCATCGGGTTCGAGGACGAGGCCGAGGCGCTCAAGCTCGGCAACGACGTGATCTACGGGCTCGCGGCCGGCGTCTGGACCCAGGATATCGGCCGGGCTCTGCGCATGTCGAAGGGCCTGCGCGCCGGCACGGTCTGGGTGAACACCTACCGGGCCGTCAGCTACATGATGCCGTTCGGCGGCATGAAGCGGTCCGGCATCGGCCGCGAGAGCGGCATCGAGTCGATCCGCGAGTATCTGGAGACCAAGAGCGTCTGGATCTCCACCAGCCGCGACACGCCCGAGAACCCGTTCGTGATGCGGTAGGGCTCTTAAGCCGCTTCGGCGGCGGCAATCTCGGCGCAGCGGTTTTTGGTCCCTGCGCCGGGGAAGCGCCTATTTCGAGAAATGCGTGGTCGACATCCGGTCGGTGACGAGTTCGAACGGCACCCAGTCGTATTGCTGCACCGGCTCCCGCCGGATCAGCTTGAGGGCGTCGTCCACCGCCCGGCGGGCCTGCAGGCCGGCATCCTGATAGACGGTCACGGCCATGCGCTTGCGCTGCATCGCCGCCAGGCCGTCGGGGGTCGCATCGATGCCGCCGATGAGGATCCGATCGGGCGGGATCCCGGCAGCCTCGATCGCGTCGGCGGCCCCGATGGCCATCTCGTCGTTGCTGGCGACGATCGCGTCGAGCGCGTTGCCCTTCGCCAGCCATCCGGCGACGAGCGTCGCAGCCATCCGCCGATCCCAATCCGCCGCCCCCTCTTCGACGATGCGCAGTCCTGGGAACTCGGCGGCCACTTCCTTGGCGCCCTGCGCGCGCAGGGCGGTTCCCGAATGCGTCGGGGGGCCCTTGATGATCGCGACGCGGCCCTTGCCGTCCAGCATCTGCGCGAGCTTCCGCATCTGCAGCCGGCCGGCGACGAGATCGTTGGACAGGACGAACGCGACACGGCCGGCAAACCAATCCTCGCGGGGGGCCATATTGGCGTAGACGAGGGGGATGTCGGCTTCCTGCGCGAGCCGCGTGATCGTCGCGTTCGAGGCCGTATCGACCGGCAGGACCAACAGGGCGTCGACCTTCGCGGCGATGAAACTCCGGACCTGCTCGACCTGCCGCTCGCCCGCTCCCTGCGGGGCATAGGCGAAGGTCACCGAAAGGTCGGGTTTCGTCTTGGCGTAAGTCTCGATACCGTCGCGGAGCAATGCGGTGAACCCGCTCGGCTCGATCATCGTGACGCCGATCGTGGTCGCCGAGGCCGGCATTGTGAGGCTCGCGAGCACCACGGCCCACACCGCAGGCTTCGGCCCCCTGACCCCAACGGAAGCCCGACAGAGGCCGCGGAGATCGATGCGCGAGCGGAGCGCCCGGGCGAGCGTTCGGGCCAGGGCCCGCATGCGGAGCGTTCGGATCATGGCGCTTGCACATCCTTGGACTGCGCGAGGCCTCGGCGACCGGTCCGGTCCAGAGATACGCGCAGGATCAACACGTCTGAGCTGGGTTCGCCGGCGCCGAACGTCGGAACGGTCCGCGTCGGGGACGATGTCGGAGCGGGTGGGTTGCCTGTTCCCGCATCGCGCGCGCGCCGCATCAGGCCGCCCGGATGCTGCTCAGGAACCGCTGGACTTCGTCGCCCAGCCGCTCGGCGTCGCGCGACAGGGCGCTGGCCGAGGTGAGCATCCGGTCCGCGGCCGCGCCGGTATGCTCCGCCGTTCCGGCGACCGTGGTGATGTTCGCCGTCACCTCGCCGGTGCCGTTGGCGGCCTGCGAGATGTTGAGGACGATCTCCTGGGTGGCAGCGCCCTGTTCCTCCACGGCCGCGGCGATCGAGGCGGCGGCCCCGCTCATGTCCTGCACCCGGGCCGCGATCCCCTCGATCGCCGCGACGGCGTCGGACGTCGATGCCTTGATCACCGAGACATGGCTGGCGATGTCGTCGGTCGCGCGCTTCGCCTCGCCCGCCAGCTGCTTGACCTCGGCGGCCACCACCGCGAAGCCACGGCCGGCATCGCCGGCCCGCGCGGCCTCGATGGCGGCATTGAGGGCCAGCAGGTTGGTCTGCGCCGCGATCTTCGCGATCAGCCGGACGACGTCACCGATCCGGTCCGCCGCCCCGCTGAGCACCTGCACGAACGCGATGGTCTGGGCGGCTTCCGCGGCGGCGCCAGTGGCCATCGCGGCGGAGCGTTCGGCCTGTCGCCCGACCTCCTGGACCGAGGCGCCGAGCTCGTCGGCGGCGGCGGCGATCATCCGCACGTTCGACTCGGCCTGCTCAGCCGCCGCCGCGACCGTCGTCGACTGGGTCGCCGTCTGACCGGCGACCTCGCTCATCTGGTGCGCCGTTCCCTGGAGCTGCGTCACGGCCGAGGCGACGGTGCCGACGATCCCGCCGACGGTCTCCTCGAAGCGCTCGGCCATGTCGCGCAGGACGACCTTGCGCTGCTGCTCCGCCTCCTGGCGAACCCGGGCCGCCTCCTCTTCCAGGGATTTGGCATGCAGCATGTTCTCCTTGAACACCTGCACCGCCCCGGCGATGGCGCCGATCTCGTCGCCCCGCTCGCCCCCGGGGATCACTACGGCAAGGTCGTTCTCGGCGAGACGCGCCATCACCCGCGTGATCATCGCGATCGGCGCGGCCACCCGGCGAACGATGAACCAGCTGATCCCCAGCGTGAGAATGGCCGCGATGGCCAAGGCCGCGATCACCGCCAGCCGCGAGGAGGCGCCGACCGCATCGGCGGCCGCCGTCTGCTCGAAGGCTCGCGCCTGCCGGTGGACCAGGACCGTATCCACCGCCTGGGTGAAGGCGACGGCGTCGGTCTGGAACGGCACGGCGAACACCGTATCGGCCAGTTCCCGCTCGCCGGCCCGATCCAGAGCGGTCGCCTCGGCCTCCACCGCCAGAAAGTGCTGCCAGGCCTCGCGCAGCCGGTGCGCCAGTTGCTGCTCATCGGTTCCGGCGACGGTCGGCGCATAGGCACTCCAGGCGGCGGAGAAGGCCTCCTGGGCTCGGACGGCATCGGCGAGATAGCGGCGGCGCTCATCGTCGGAGTGCGCGTTGTGTGCCAGCACGTCCAGGGCCCGCAATTCCTGGCTCAGTTCCTTCATCCGCCCGAGGATCGTGACGGCCTTGATCTCCCCGGCAATCGTTCGGCTGACCTCGTTCATCATACCGATGCGAAAAACAGAAAACAATCCTATTGCCGCGGATACAACAAACAGCGCGACCGAAGATCCGATGATGATGGAACGCAGGTTTAAAGACGAGGTTTTTCGCGGCTGTGAAGAATCGGCGTCCATATGCCATATCCGAGAATACTGATATTATTTTCCTATCATACTCTCACAAACAAATCAATAACTTAACGCTACGTATTTGATGTTATCTAGATTAAATACTCGGATGATCCGAAAGCTTGCTGTCTGTATCGATTAAAATATACAGGCCGTCAGAGCATTCGAAGTCCCGTCCGACACAGAACATCGACTTCCATCGATGACTCCAATAGACGGTCGTCCGTCGATCCGGCTCGACGGGGTCAAGTCCCGCCCCCGACGCGGCTCAGGCCTGGACATTCATCTCGGATTGCTGGCGCCGGATCAGGTGGTCCGAACGGGAATCACCGAGCCGCGATACCGGTCGCGCATGAACCGGGCCACCTCGGCGGAGGTCAGCAGGTCGGCGAGGCGCAGGATCCGCTCGTCCTTCGCCAGGGCTTGCGTGGTCACCAGGACATTCGCGTAGGGATTGCCCTCGGCGCGCTCCAGGGCGAGCGCGTCACGAGCCGGGACGAGCCCGGTTTCGAGGGCGTAATTGCCGTTGATGACGGCCAGGCTGACGTCGTCGAGGGAACGCGGGAGCTGCGCCGCGGCGACTTCGACGAAGCGGAGGCTCTTCGGATTCTCGGCGACCTCCCCTGCGGTCGCGAAGGCCCCGTCGCCACCGGGGCGGAGCCGGATCAGCCCGCTTTCCTGCAAGAGCTTCAGGCCGCGGCTGAAATTCGTGACGTTGTTCGGCAGCGCGACGCTCGCCCCCTGCGGCACCGCGGCGAGCGTCGTCACGCGCCGGGAATAGATCCCCAGGGGTTCGATATGCACCGCAGCCACCACGGCGAAGGTCACGCCGAGCTGGGCCTCCTCCGCATGCAGGAACGGCGCGTGCTGGAAGAAATTCGCGTCGGCATCCCCGTCCCTCAGGAGGGCGTTCGGGCGGATATCCCCGCTGGTCTCGATGAGCTTCAGCGGAAAGCCCGGCGCGAGCGTCCGCGTCACGAATTCGAGGATCTCCGAATGCGGCACCGAGGACGCGACCACCCGCAAGGGGGCGGCCGCTCGTGCGCGATGCGCCGTCAGGATCAAAGCCCCGGTGAGGACGGTGCGGCGGGTCGGTGAGGGCATCGGCATCTCGCGAGCCTGCATGTGACGGGGAGGGGAGGGCCGATCGGTCTGCGAGGGCCGCGCCGCTCACGGACGATCGGCTGCGGCGGCCATCAACGGACAGCCGCGCTGGCGATGGTCGCCGGCGGATCGCCCAGCAGGATCGCCCGCAGGGACCCTGCCGCGCCGGGCCGTGATTGCGCGAGGGCACGGCGGAGCGCCGCGATCGGCTTCGCGCAGGCGGGTTGCGCCGCGCGATGAACCAGCGACGCGGCGCGGCTCGGCATATCGTCGCCAGGGCTCACGACCTGCATGTCGGACGAACGCCGCGCGAGGAGCGACGCCAGGCCGGGGGCGCCGGCCCGAACGCGCCTGAGGGCCTCGTCGAGCGCGACGAGGTCGCCCTGCGCCAGGGCATAACAAATCTCGGCCTCCGCCATATTGGCGAGGACGAGGCGCCCGAGGGCACGGATGCTGGCGTCATCGACAGCGCGCAACCGCTGCCGCAGGGCCGCCGATGCCCGCTCGCGCAGACCCGCAAGGGCCTGCGCCTCCGTACGGCCGGCCAGATACCCGTGGCGATACCAGATGGCGATCGCATCGACCGCCCCGGGATCCAGACCGGACAGGATCGGGAGATTGCGGAGCATTTCCGCCCGGGCCGCTTGCGGACTGGGATCGGCGTCGAGGGTCGAGTCGGGGAACCGGTCGCTTCCGACCATCTCGGTCACGACGCCCGCCTCGCGCAGCCGGGACGGCTCCGGGATCCAGATATCCGCCGGCGCCACCGACAGGGTCCGGGCCACGAAATCCGAGGCCAGGCCCGCCGCGAGATACGCCGCGCGCTCGGCGGCTGGGTCGACCGTCTCGATCCGGCCATCCGGTCCCAATTCGTAGGGGGCGTGAAATCCGAGTTGCGCCCCCGTCGCCAGGTAGCGCGCCCGGCCGCGGACGAACACAAGCGTGCAGGCCGAGGCGCAGGCATCGGGCACGTAGGTCGCGAGCCGCCGTTCCGCGACCAGCGCTCCGAGCGCCACAGCCTCATCGACCAGGCCGCCATCGCTGGTCAGATGGATGCGCTCCACGCCCGGATTCGCGGCCAGCAGCGCCGCCACCCGCGCCGCGACGCCCTCGATCAGGTCGCCGGCCAACCGGATATCCCGCGCCCCCGGGCCGAGCGCCACGCGCGCTGCCACTTCGGGCGATCCGTCATCGAGCCGTTCGGCTTGGACGGCGCGCGCCGGCACGGCGGCGGACACCGCCCCGTCTTCCAGCGGCGCGATCGCAGCGAAACAGGCGGCGCCCATCAAGGCGACGCGCAGAAGCGCCTTCGCCGGGTGAGCCCACCCGGACGTCAGCATCGTGTTCATGGCGGATACTCCAGCCCGGGTCGTCGCGCGTGGGACCGGTCGCGGGGACGCTCTGGAGCGGTCGCTGCGCTGTCGGGCGTTCGAAGGCGGGGAGCCGGCAGAGCCTATTGCAGGTAGGCGACGAACATCTCGGCGACCGCTCGCGCCGCGTAATCCGACGGCGTCTCGCCGCGCCAGACCGGGAACGCGTCGACGATCTCTCGGCCATCGAGGATCTGGGCGACCTCGTCGGCCATCAGCCCTTCGTCGAGGGCATTCGCCAGGGCGGCGCGCCCATGCGCGTGATAGGGCGGCAGATCGCCGGGCCGGGCGGGCTGATCCGCGGATCCGAAGATGAAGAGCCCCCGAGGGGCCGTGTTGTTACGGAACGTCGTGGAATTCAGGGTGCCGTGCGTGCGCATCGTCAGTCGTCTCCAAAATCAGGTTGCGTGTCGGTCTCTCGAACCGACAACACCGCGCCTGAGACGACTGTGCAGCCAGGGTTTTCCGTCCGTCGATACTCACACGAATCTCCATCCGGCGGGTCTATCGTCCGCTTCCGGGACAAGAGAAGATTAGTATGTGGGGGCGGAAATGTGCTTCTAATTAAGACGCACGCGGCAGACGAACCTTTCGTCTACTCGGGTCTCCGGAGTAGAGACCCGTTTTAAGCCGCAAACGTTCTCATCGCTCTGGTATGAGCAAAACATCCGGGCGAAGCATAGAATATGCTCCGAACCGCTTGCGTGAGTGCGGTCGTCTTTATCGCAACGCTATTGAAATTAGCACTACTTTGGCAGATTGATGTCAGGGCGGCAGATCGAGTGCAGCGTCACAGTGTGGACATCGGCGCGGTGATGGCCGGCTGAGGTAGTTGAGGATGGCCTGCCGGATCGCCGGCATCGAGGGCTGAGGCGGTGGGCAGCCGATTCTTTTTTTTCCGCCCTGTTGCTGCCAGGCGCCGGGATTGCAGAAAGGCGTAGGCCATCATCGTCATCAGCGCGTGCCGATTCAGCCCGGTCCAGGATCGGCCCTCGAAGTGGTCGAGGCCGAGTTCCCCCTTCATCTGCTGGTGGGCCTGCTCGCAGATCCAGCGCGCCTTGATCGTTGCGGCGAGCTGCTTGAGGGTCGCGTCGGCGGGCAGGTTCGAGAGGTAGTACTTGCGCTCGCCCGAGCCGCGCTCCTCGCGCACCAGCCAGACCTCGTCGCCGGGCAGGTGCTGGTTGCCTTGCGTGCCGATCCGCTGGGTCGGGCCATCGGCCATCCGGACGCGCAGCGCGCAGAAGCGAGCCCGCAGCCGACCTTTGGTGCCGCGCCGCCAAGTCACCGATCGGCCGCTCATGTCCGTCAGGATCGTCTCCGCTGCGACCGAGACTTGATCCGGGACGTGACGCTTGCGCGGTCGCCCACGCCCCGCGACGGGGAAGATCATCGTCACGTCGGCCGGGTAGACCTTGCTGCGTCCCGAGATCCCGACGGCCCAGCTCAGGCCACGCGCGCTCAGGGCCTGCCGGAACGGGGCGGACCCATACCCGGCATCGGCCAGCACGCAGCCGAAGCGCACGCCACCCTCCCGGACCCGGTCGATCTCCGCGACCGCGATCTCCAGCTTGGTACGGGCCGCGCGCAGGCCCTCGGGTACGCCGGCCGATACCATCCGATCCGGGTCGCCCGTCCAGCTCTCGGGCAGGAACAGCGCCAAGCCGACCGCTACGGGCACTTCGCCACGCGCCAGCGTGAGCGACACCAGCGTCTGGCAGTTGGCGGTCTTACCCAGCGTCGTCGCGTATTGCGGTACGACCCCAACCGAGCGGTTACCCTTCTTCGGCAAGGCGGTGTCGTCGACGACCAGGATCGCATCCGCACCTCCGACGAGGCGATGGGCCTCGCCGAGAAGCGCCCGTTGAAGCGGGGCTTTATCCCAGATCCCGGCCGCGATGAAGTGGTGCAGCCGATCGTAGGGCACCCCCTCGGCCCGCGCCGCCATCGGCTGGATGCTTTTGCGATCACCCAGGCCGATCAGCCCCGCCACGTACAGCGGGCACATCGCTCGGCGCGCCGGATGCGACAGACCCGCGAGGAACGGCTGTAGCCACCGCTCCAGATCCTCACGCCATCCGCCAGCACCGGACATCGTGATCCCCCATGACCATCGCCATGGCACGCGAATCCGCGAGGATCCCACCTCGTTCCCTCAGTCTGCCAAAGTAGTGTTAGGCGACAACCACAGATAATTATGAAGTTTGCCAAATAAATAAATGAATGAATAACTTTTGTATTGCAACATATAAGTATTCGTGCGAGACGAATAAACTGTGACGCCACATCAAAAAACCAAGTCGAATCAGTGTTTTGTATCCTTGACGGCCAAAATGGTCAGCAGCAGCTACTTGGATCGCCTCACAAAATGCGCGCGGCATTGTAGCGTGGCCAGGGCGGCGTTGTAAGAACTGGGGTTTTCGGAGGCTCATATACCAATAAGTTCAGCGCCTGCATCGTCTGCCACATGATGGGTCCAAGAAAGTTATAAACAATCATGGCTCAATTACATTGACACCCGACCATTCATATTCCACATAAATGCAGCAAGCAGTAGCCATCGAATTTCACGATCTCATTTTTGAAAATTTTCTGGTCAAGGGCACAAATATCAGCCTCATAACCATATCAGACAAGCCAGTTTCCACAACTCGGGCGCTGGCGCTGCGCGGCGTGTAATGCGCAAGCAGTCCCAAGCGAGTTCAAATGTCCCATACCACCTTGCGATTCAGAATGGCCAGACACAAGATACAAAAATACTTCCAAAAACTTACCAACTTGGGCTGTAGACAGAAATATAAGACGATTGATTTGCACCCCATGCCGGATCAACCATTTGGGCAAGCGCTTTACGCGCAAGATCGACGCGTTGCGGCCGATCATCGGCAGGAAATTCCGGGCGGCTAAGCATGGCAAGACAAGCCGAGATACAGACCCTGGGCTGACTTGTGTTGAAGGCGTTCACTGCAATTTTATCCTGCATACCGTAATTATACATCCAGGGCTGAAGAAAAAGCCCGTCCGCCGGAAACGTTAGTTTAACCCCAGCAGCAGCATAATGGTATCCTTCGACAAAGCGCCCCTTGCTCTGACAATACCGACTGGCGTGGTAGCGCGCTTCGACACGCCTCGGATTCAGGTCAATGGCCGCGTCAAAAGTAGCAATTACTTTATCGAAAGTCTCGTCGAGTGACTCCATCAACAAGGCGGCACTTAGGTAACTGATATAAATTTCCTCATCCCAAAACCCAAGCTTGGTGCGCTTTAGATAGGCATCGAGGGCCTTCCGTTTCTCCGAACAATCTCGATAGCTTTGAGCGAGATAAAACGTGTAGCGGGAAATCAGGAAAGGATCCTTTTCTTCCTTGATGGCTCGCTCTAGAATTTCAGCATCCCGCACATAGGTTGCATCGTCGCGACGACGTGCGCCATCATGGCCTCGCCTCATAGCAAGTGGTAGCGGTGCAGTCCAAGCCAGCTCCCTGCAGTCCGCAAATTCATGCAGAACGCCCCGGTAGCACCACGGCATCGCGTTCTTGAATAATTGCGTGCGCGGATATCGTGTCGTTATGTCATGTATCTGAACGCTATACCCAGGCGCATCGAGATTTGGCATTACGAAGCCTGCCGGGATGAGTAGCTCGTCGTCCGCATCGATGACGAGCGTATAGTCGCCATGCGGCCGGGCAAGATCCAGGGCCTCGGTGCGGTTGTAGGCGAAATCGACCCAGGGGCGCTCCACCAGGGTGCCCGGAATATCGGCCATGGCGGCCCGGATGATGTCCTGCGTTCCGTCGGTCGAGCCGGTGTCGACGATGATCCAATGATCAATAACCGGCTTCACAGAATCGAGGCAGCGTCGAATAACCGGCGCCTCGTTCTTTACGATCATCGACAAGCATATCTTTTGACCGGACGGAGTCATCTTCGAAACATTTCCTGACGCAAGGACAAGCAGGGCCCGGTGACGTGATTCAAGCTTGTACCGTGGAGCCGGGACTTTCGCAAAGCGCGCGAACGTCGATGGACTGAGAATGTTCCGCTTTACGCTGGGCGCTGTGCCGAGATTTGAGGCTATTGTCTCCGCAATCCATGCATCAAGACGCGATAATGCATTATTTTAACCGAAATAAATTAAATTATACCGGGGCATGACGCCTGACGTGCGATGAATTGAAGGCCCGGAAATGTCGAAACAGTCGATCGGCACAGCAGTCCGGTCTGGCCTGCCCGGCAATCGCGCTCATTCGACGATGTGCTTCAGGAAGCGGCTCGCGGGCGGGGCTGGACGTCCCGGCAGCGCTCGCCGAAACGCCGGCCGGCTCCGCTGTAATGGTGACGGCGTTCCGTAGAGAGTTAGATCCAGCCGTTCCGCGTGGGTTCAGGGTGATCGTGAACCGCCGATTCAACCGGATCTTTTCCGGGGAACATGCCGTCCGTGCCGCGGCGACGCCTCGCCGCCACCCGTCGAATCGCCGGCGCTTCGGATCCATCCCTCCCGAAACGCCGGCGCTTGCTGGACCGGTCATCTCACCCCACGGCGCGTGAGGCTTCCCGGACCTGTCGGGTCGCGCGATCGACCTGCTCGGTGGCCCGGGCGATCGTGTCCATGCCGGCCGCGATGCTGGAAACGCCGTGCGAGGCCGTCTGCATGCTGCCGGACATCTCGCGGGTCACCGCCGACTGCTCCTCGACCGCGGCCGCGATGGTCGAGGACACCTCGTTCAGCGTCCGGATCGTGCCCTGGATCGTATCGATCGCGCCCACAGCCTCCCGCGTGGCCGATTGGGTCGCGGCGATCTGGCCGCGGATCTGGTCCGTAGCCCGGCCCGTCTGCTCGGCGAGGGCCTTGACCTCCGAGGCGACCACCGCGAAGCCGCGGCCGGCCTCTCCGGCGCGGGCGGCTTCGATGGTCGCGTTGAGCGCCAGCAGGTTGGTCTGCGCCGCGATGCCGGCGATCAGGCCGACCACGTCGCCGATCTGGGTGGCTTGATCGCTCAGGCCGGCCACGATGCTGCCGGTGTGCTGCGCCTGGGTCACCGCTTGCCCGGCAATCGAGGCCGCGTGGCTCACCTGGCGGCTGATCTCGTTCACCGAGATCGAGAGCTGCTCCGCACCCGAGGCGACCGCCTGGATGTCGTCGGACACCCGACCGACGGTATCGGCGGCCGTCCCGGTCTGCCGCGTCACATCCGTGACGGCCTGCCCGATCGCGTCGAGATCCGTGTCGATCGCTTCCCGGGCCTCGGCCCTGCGCTGGCGTTCGCGGACCTGCGCGGTGATGTCGGTTGCGAACTTGACCACCTTGATGGGCCGACCATTGCCGTCGCTGATCGGGTTGTAGGTCGCCTGGATCCAGATTTCCCGCCCGCCTTTCCCGATCCGCCGATACTCGGCGGACTGGAATTCGCCGCGTGCCAGCGCCGCCCAGAACGCGCGATAGGCCTCGCTGGACCGCTCCGCATCCGTGACGAACACGCCATGGTGGCGGCCGACGATCTCGTCCGCGCTGTAGCCGACCGCGTCGAGGAAGTTCTGGTTGGCGCTCAGGATCGTCCCATCGAGCGCGAAGGCGATCACCGCCTGCGAGCGGTGAAGGGCGGCAATCTGACCGTCGAGGTCGAGGGCGCGCAACTTCTGCGCCGTTATGTCGGTGGCGATCTTGACGATCGTGGTCGGCTTCCCGGCCCGGTCGAGAACCGGGACATAGGACGCCTGGATCCAGACTTCCCGTCCGTCCTTGCCGATGCGCTTGTACTCCGCATTCTGGAAGGTCCCGGCCCGCAGCTTGTCCCAGAATTGCCGGTAGGCGTCGCTCTCGCGCTCGACCGGGTCGACGAACAGGCTGTGGGGGCGCCCCCGGATCTCGCCGAGCGTGTAGCCCATGACCGCCAGGAAATTCGCGTTGGCGTCCAGGATCGTGCCGTCCAGGGCGAACTCGATCGTGGCCAACGACCGATCCAAGGCCGCCCATTTGTCCCGTTGGCTCCGTCCACCCGTCAGGTGATCGAACATCGTTTCCTCCAGATGCGCAGGCCCGTCGCACGGCACAGACCGGCATCGCCATGCGGGATGCCGGCGGCTGGCCCGCCCCAGCATCGGCAGTCTTGGGATGCCAGTAACCGAGGCGCCTTGATCGCAGGTTAAATCGCCGAACCCGTCATAAACTATGACAAATCCGATTCCGTTCGAGCATTTCCAAGAAAAAAATCGCAACCGCACGCAGCGGTTGCAGGCTCGAACTTTGACTTTTGTCTCAACCCGGCAGCCGATGGATGCCTCGGTGGGGCGGAACGACTACCAAGACACCGGATTTTCTAACGTGTGATGGTTTATGCCATGCTCTGGCTGCACGCGATCCGCTGTTGTGGCGGCGTGCCATACGAATGGCGTGGTTGGCCCGGACGGGACGCCGCTCATGCGTGCGCGACGATTGCAGCCCCGCCCGACCGGTGATGCCGCACCATGCGCCGCTGCACAGGGGACTGCGAAGGCTTGCAACGTGTCCGTGCAGGGGCGCTGGCAGGCCGCGCACGGCATCTCAGCACGCGTCACGGGAATGTGAGGCGGACGGCTCCGAATCCCGCACCTGTGGGGTCGGCTCAGCCATCCCGGCGGCTGCGTCGGCGCGGAACCTTAGGCTCCGCGATCTCGGAGGCGCAGCACCGATACAGCCCGCGTTGCAGTCGGACCGGTCTCGTGCGGCCAAGCGATGCTCGTCCGCATCTGCCCCTACGAACCCAGGCACGCGTCGCGCGATAGCGCCGACCCCGCCGGAGCCATACCCGACCGCTTGTCAGGCGGCTCGGCCGATCGTCGCCTCGATCCGGCCATGGGGCTCGTCGGTGGGCAGGAACACCGTACCGGGATTCCCCAGCCCGAAGGGTTTCAGGTCGATCGGCACGTAGTGCTTGTTCGGCATGACGAAGGCGATCTCGGCCACCTCGGGGACGGTCGCGAGCGCGGCCTCACCCATCCGGTACATGCTGTCCTGAACGCCCCGGCTGTAAGTCGTGCCGAAGACTGTGAGCAACGTCGCGAGAATCCGAGCATTGGCGGCCTCATAATCCGCCGGGGCGGCCGACCAGGTCCAGGTCGCGTCCATGCTGGTGGCGGCGATGCGATCGGTGGCGTCCGGGAGCGTCCGGTAGCCGTCCGCGACGAAGCCGGCCCAACCCGATTGGGTGGTCTTCATGAAGGTGTAGCCACGGATCCCGGATCTCAGGATCGATCCGGACCGGGTGGCCTCGAGACCCACATAGCCGGACCCATTGCCGTCCCGGGTGAAGGTGTGGCCGTGCGGAGCACCGTCCACGGCGTGGCGCTGCCAGCGGGTCTCCTCGGCCTCGATCGTCACGGTCTCCACCTGCGGATAGGTCTCGAGCAGCACTTGCGCCACCGCTACTGCAAAGCCTTCCGCGTCGAGGGAGAGGTTTCTGGCGGCCGTCACGTTGACGATGTTCTTCACGCTGTCGGTGGCGATGCAGGCGCGGTTGTCGCCCTCGGTCCAGGCCGCGTCGAAACGCCCGGTCAGGAGCACGGAGAGCGTCAGCTCCCGCGGGACGTGGTGGTCGCCCGAGCGGGTCAGCCGCATCACCCGGACCCGGTCCTTGCCGTATCGCGATGCCGTCAGAGCCATCATGATCCCCGAGTGGACGCCCCGAGCGGGGCCGTGCGGAGCGGGAGCTTAGGGTGGGAGCGGGCGCTTCTCCAATGCGGGGCGGCGCATCGGCAGACATATTGCTAGCCTGACCGGCATCCTGCCGGGAGGATTCCAGGGAGCGGCCGTGGACCTCAACACGATCGAGACCGTCATCCGGCCCCGCGCCCGGGCCGACCTGCCGGACTGGCGCGCCGGCGATGCCTGCCTGGCCGGCGGAACCTGGCTGTTCTCGGAGCCGCAGCCCGAGATGCGGCGTCTCATCGACCTGACGGCGCTCGGCTGGCCGTCCCACACCGTCGCGGCCGAAGGTTTGACCCTGGCCGCGACCTGTACCATCGCCCAGCTCGATCGCTTGGAGCTCCCGCCGGACTGGATCGCCGCCTCGCTGTTCGGGCAATGCTGTCGGGCCCTGCTCGGATCGTTCAAGATCTGGAACGTCGCCACCGTGGGCGGCAACCTGTGCATGGCCCTGCCGGCCGGGCCGATGATTGCTCTGGCCGCGGCCCTGGAGGCGACCTGCACGATCTGGGCGCCGGACGGGACCGAGCGGCACCTGCAGGCGACGGATTTCGTGGTCGGGCCGCAGCGGAATGCGCTCCGCCCGGGGGAGATCTTGCGCAGCCTGTTCCTGCCCGCGGCCGCTCTGGCCCGCCGTGCCGCGTTTCGGCGCATCAGCCTGAGCCCGAACGGCCGGTCCGGCGCGCTTCTGATCGGCACGCGCGGCCCAGGCGGCGCCTTCGCGCTCACCGTCACCGCCTCGACCCGACGGCCCCTGCGCCTCGCCTTCGCCACTCTTCCGGATCCGGACACCCTCCGTCAGGCGCTCGCCGACGCGATTCCGGACGACCTCTGGTACGACGACGTGCACGGAACGCCGGACTGGCGCTGCCACATGACCGTGCACCTCGCGCAGGAGATCCGCGCGGCGCTGGCCGACGAGGTTTCGGCATGAGGCTCACGATCAACGGCCACGCCCATGCCGGCGCGCCGCGCCCCGGACAATGCCTGCGCACCTACCTGCGCGAGGCCGGCTGGTTCGGGGTGAAGAAGGGGTGCGACGCCGGCGATTGCGGTGCCTGCACGGTCCATCTCGATGGCGAGCCCGTCCATAGCTGCCTGCTCCCGGCGTTCCGGGCCGAGGGACGCAGCATCACCACCATCGAAGGCCTGGCCGGGCCCTGCCGGCCGGAGGATCCCGTCCCCGACGCCGTGCACCCGATGCAGGCGGCCTTTCTGGCGGCGCAGGGTTTCCAGTGCGGGTTCTGCACGCCGGGCATGATCATGACCGCCGCCACCCTCGATCAGGGCCAGAAGCGGGATCTCGGCGCCGCCCTGAAGGGCAATCTCTGCCGCTGCACCGGATACCGCGCCATCCGGGACGCCATCGCCGGGATCGCGCATCGCGACACGGCCATGAGCGGCGATCCGGTCGGCCGGAGCCTGCCCGCCCCGGCCGCCCCCGAGGTGGTGACCGGGCGCGCCCGCTTCACCCTCGACGCGCCGCTGGCCGACGCGCTCCATCTCAAGGTCCTGCGCTCCCCCCATGCCCATGCCCGGATCGTGGCGATCGACACCGCGGAGGCGGTCGCCATCCCGGGCGTCGTCGCGGTCCTGACCCATGCGGATTCACCGCAGCGCCGGTTCTCCACCGGCCGCCACCAGGACCCGCGCGACGACGCGGCCGACACGATGGTGCTGGATCCCGTCCTGCGCTTCGTCGGCCAGCGGGTCGCCGCGGTGGTGGCCGAATCCGTGGCGGCCGCGGAGGCCGGATGCCGGGCGCTGCGGGTCACCTACGCGCTGCGTCCCGCGCTCCGCGACCCGGACCTGGCGCTGAATCCGGACGCACCGAAGGTCCACGATCCGGTGGACCGGCCGGGCCACGATGCGCCGCCTCTGATGCGCCACCCGAACCTTGCGGCCGAAGTCCATGGCGCGATCGGCAATGTCGCGGCGGGCTTCGCCGAGGCCGACGTGGTGTACGAAGAAACCTTTCGCGCGCAGCGGGTCCAGCACGGTGCCCTCGAAACCCATGGCTGCGTCGGCTGGCGCGATCCGGACGGACGCCTCACGCTTCGGACCAGCAGCCAGGTGCCGTTCCTGACGCGCGACGCCCTGTGCAACCTGTTCGGCCTGTCGCGGGATTCCGTGCGGGTGGTCTGCGGCCGGGTCGGGGGCGGGTTCGGCGGCAAGCAGGAGATGCTGACCGAGGATCTGGTGGCGCTGGCGGTCCTGCGCACGGGCCGGCCGGTGCTCTGGGAGCTGACCCGCCAGGAGCAGTTCACCGCCACCACCACCCGCCATCCGATGCGGGTCGCCGTGAAGGTCGGCGCGCGCCGCGACGGCCGCCTGACCGCGATCAGCCTCGACGTGCTCTCGGATACGGGGGCCTACGGCAACCATGCCGGCGGCGTGATCCACCATGGCTGCAACGAGGTGCTGGCCGTCTATGCCTGCGCGAACAAGCGGGTCGACGGCTACGCGGTCTACACCAACACGGTGCCGGCCGGCGCCTTCCGGGGCTACGGCCTCAGCCAGACGATCTTCGCGCTGGAATCGGCCCTGGACGAGGTTGCCCGCGCGCTGGCGATCGACCCGTTCGAGCTGCGCCGGATCAACGCCGTGCGGCCGGGCGATCCGATGGTGTCGAACAGCCTCGAGCCGCACGATGTCGTCTACGGCAGCTACGGCCTCGACCAGTGCCTCGACCGCGTCCAGCAAGCCCTGCAGGCCGATCCCGGACCGGAGCCGGAAACCGGCTGGCGCGCGGGCACCGGCATGGCGATGGCCATGATCGACACGATCCCGCCGCGCGGCCACCACGCCGACGCGCAGGTCAGCCTGGAGGCGGATGGTGGCGTCACCCTGCGCGTCGGCACCGCCGAGTTCGGAAACGGCACCGCCACGGTGCACCGCCAGATCGCCGCCTCGGCGCTCGGCATCGCGGCCGACCGCGTCCGCGTCGCGGGCGCCGACACCGATGCGGTCGGCCACGATACCGGCGCCTATGGCAGCACCGGGACCGTCGTTGCCGGCCTCGCGGTGCTGCGCGCGGCCGAGGCGCTGGCGATGCTGATCCGTCGGCGCGCCGCCGCGCTGACCGGTGCCGAGCCGGATGCGTGCCGGCTCACCGGCGGCGCGGTGGAGACACCGGGCGGCCCGCTGGCACTCGCAGAACTCGGCCCGCTCGCCGCGGGCGGCCGGGCGGATGGCAGCCCCCGCTCGGTGGCATTCAACGTCCAGGCCTTCCGGGTTGCGGTCCATCCGGTGAGCGGGGCGGTCCGCATCCTCCGCAGCATCCACGCCGCGGATGCCGGCACGGTGATCAACCCGATGCAGTGCCGCGGCCAGGTCGAGGGCGGGGTCGCGCAGGCGATCGGCGCCGCGCTCTACGAGGATTTTGCGATCGACGCCGCCGGCCGGGTCGTCACGCAGGCGCTGCGCGACTATCACATCCCGGCCTGCGCCGATGTGCCGGACACCGAGGTGCTGTTCGCGCACACCCATGACAGCGTCGGGCCGCTCGGGGCGAAGTCGATGAGCGAGTCGCCGTACAATCCGGTGGCGGCGGCACTCGGCAACGCGATCCGGGACGCTACCGGGGCCCGGCTCACCGCCACGCCGTTCGCGCCCGACAGGATCTTCCGCGCCGTGATGGCCGGCGTGAGCGGGGACGGGTGATGGACATCAAGCGCGACGCTGCGATCCCGGGGCCGGATCGGGCAGGCTTCCTGGAACGTCGGTTCCGGCTCGCCGAGCACGGCACCACCGTGCGCACGGAGCTGCTCGCCGGCCTCACCACCTTCCTGACGATGGCCTACATCGTCTTCATCAACCCGAGCATCCTGGCCGATGCCGGCATGCCCAAGGGCGCAGTGTTCGTGGCGACCTGCCTGGTCGCGGCGCTCGGCTCCCTGGTGATGGCGCTCTACGCCAACTACCCGATCGCCCTGGCCCCCGGGATGGGTCTCAACGCCTATTTCGCCTACGTGGTGGTGCTCGGCATGGGCTTCACCTGGCAGGCGGCGCTCGGGGCGGTGTTCATCTCCGGCCTGTGCTTCCTGGCCGTCACCCTCACGGGCCTGCGCGCGATCATCGTCGAGGGCATCCCGCGCTCGATGCGGATCGCGCTCACGGTTGGGATCGGCCTGTTCCTGGCCGTGATCGCGCTCAAGAACGCCGGCATCATCGCGGCCAGCCCCGCGACCTTCGTGACGCTCGGCGACCTGCACAAGCCGGGGACGGTTCTGGCGGTAATCGGATTCCTGATGGTCGCCGCGCTCTCCGCCCGAAAGGTGAAGGCGGCGCTCCTCAGCAGCATCCTGACCGTGACGGTCCTGAGCTTCTTCTGGGCCGGCAACGCCTTCCAGGGCTTCGTCTCCCTGCCGCCCGCGATCACCCCGACCCTGTTCGCCCTCGACCTCTCCGGCGCGCTCTCGGGCGGCCTGCTCCACGTCGTGCTGGTGCTGTTCTTGGTCGAGCTGTTCGACGCCACCGGCACGCTGATGGGGGTTGCGAGCCGGGCAGGCCTGCTCACCGACGGCCGGATGCAGCGGCTCGACCGGGCGCTGATGGCCGATTCCGCCGCGATCTTCGTGGGCTCGCTGCTCGGCACGTCGAGCACCACCGCGTATCTGGAGAGCGCCTCCGGGGTCGCGGAGGGCGGCCGCACCGGCCTCACCGCCGCCACCGTCGCGGTGCTGTTCCTGGGCTGCCTGTTCTTCGCGCCGCTCGCGGGCGCCGTCCCGCCCTACGCGACCGCGCCGGCCCTGTTCTACGTCGCCTGCCTGATGCTGCGCGAGCTCGTCGACCTCGCCTGGGACGACCCCACCGAGGTGATCCCGGCCTGCGTGACGGCCCTGCTGATGCCGTTCACCTACTCGATCGCCACCGGCGTCGCGTTCGGCTTCATCACCTACGCGGCGCTGAAGCTGCTGACCGGCCGGGCGCGCGAGGTGAAGCCGGTCGTCTGGGTGATCGCTGCCCTGTTCCTGTTCAAGTTCGTCGAGACCGGCAGCGGGCATTGACGGCGTGGAGGGCTCCTATGCAGCTCATGACAAGGACCGCCGAGCCATCATCGAAGGCTTTTGCTCAAATCCTAAAATAATTCCCCGGTTCGTGGCCCAGAGGCATCGCATCGACCGCTATCTCGGAGCGCGGAACCGTCCGTGAGTCAGCCAGGGCTCGGCGTCTTACAGGCATTGACCGAGCGCGCTCGACCATGGTGCGGCCGCGTCTGAGGGCGACGATGCCGTGACGCATCTGACGCGGTTTCTCGGCGCGGTGAAGCGCTCCTGATGCGGGAAGCCTAAGACCGCAATCCCGAATCCGAGGCTTGAGATCCCCCCGCTCGACAGCCGCGATCGCGACCCGTCCGACTTTGCCAGCTCCTCAACGCCGGTGGCGCGCGTAGAGCCTTGCGGCGAAAGTCCGCGCTCGGACGTTGGGGCGGACAGCTGCGGCCAACGGTTTGGCGATCGAAGCCATCGTGAGCGAGCCCGATGATGCGTCCAGCGCGGGTCCGGACCCGGCCCCTCCGCTTCCGTCGTAGCGTCGTGCGTGATCTGCGGAACCGGATCCGGTTCGCCCTCGTCGGCCTGCTGGTCCTCATCGGGCTGCACGTGGCCGCGATGATCGCCTTCGAGGGGCTGAGCCTCGGCGAGGCGGTGTGGCTGACGTTCACCACCATCACCACCACCGGCTACGGCGATCTCTCCGCCAAGACCCCCACCGGGCGGGCCGCCACCATTGTCCTGATCTACCTGTCCGGAATCTTCCTGCTGACCCAGGCCGGCGGTGCCTTCTTCGAATTCCGGATCCTGCGGCGTGAGCGCAAGCGTCGAGGCGAGTGGAGGTGGGACATGCGCGACCACATCGTCTTCGTGAACGCCCCGGCCGACGAGCCCGGCGACTATCTGCGCCGCCTCCTCGACCAGTTGCACCGGTCGCATGCCAACTTCGCCGGCGTGCCGTCCCTGATCCTCACCGAGGCTTTTCCGGACGGCCTGCCGCCCGATCTCGAGGACGATCCGCTCATCGTCCAGCTCAAGGGGCGCTTCGACGATCCCGCTGCGCTGGAAGCGGCCGGTGTCGACCATGCGCGGGTGCTGGTCATCCTGGCCGAGCAGGAGGGCGAGCGGTTATCCGACAGCCGAACCTTCGACATCATCCATCGCCTGCGCGAGCGGGGCATCAAGGTGCGCATCGTCGCCGAGTGCGTCGATGACCTGAACCGTGCGCGCCTGAAGCGGGCCGGGGCGTCGGCGATCGTCAGGCCCCTGCGCGGTTACCCGGAGATGATCGTCCGGGCGATCGTGGCACCCGGCACCGAATGGATCATCGAGCGCCTGTTCTCAAGCGAGGGTGACGAGTGCCTTCGCTTCGACGTCACGGTCGCCGATATCGTCTGGGCGGATGTCGTCTCCGCCATCCTCGCCGGAAACTTCGGCACCCCGGTCGGCTACGCCGATGAGGAGGGCCTGCCCCACAGCAATCCGCCGCCCCACAGCGTCGTGACGGCTCAGGCGCTGTTCGTGCTCGTGGGCGAGACGCAGCGATCGACCGACGCCGCGCTTCAGGGGCTGCTCGACACGCTTGCCAGCCGCCGGAAGGCCTGAGCGCGACGAGCGGGCGCAGGAAAAAGCCCGCCCGATGGCAGATCCATCGGGCGGGCATTCAGCCGCGAACAGAGGTGTCACCGGCAGGCGTGAAGCCGCCGCCACCGTTCCAGGCAGCGGTGACGGCGGCAAGCCACGACCGGACCGATCCAGCCGTCGACGCGGCCCGGCGCGTTACCCTACTTGCTGCTTCCCCCGCCGCCGCCGCCCTGAGGCGCGGCGCGCTCAGGCTGGTTCGCGTTCCCGGCCGCGGACGAGCTGTTGGACCGCGTATCCGCCGGCTGTCCCGTCGGCGACGCCGTCACGGCACCATCGCTGCCGGTGGTGCTGTTTTGCGGGGTGACCACGCCCGAGGCGCCCGGATTTGCCGGCGTGGGAGCCGTGGTGGGCGCCTGTGCAGAGGCCTGCCCGGCGAGCAGAAGGCTGGAAACGGCGGCTACCGTGAGAACGCGAATGAGCATGGGGACCTCAGCGTGATCTGGAGGGTAAGGGACGCATGGACGAGTGCCTTTGCTAGTGCCGGGCCCTTCGCCGTTGGACCCAGGTCATCGCGGGGCGTCGCATAGGGTGGCGCCGCATCCGAACGTCGGTGCGCATGGCGGACGGTGACGAGGCGCCCGCCCCCGGTCCGGCGGGAACAGCGGCAGCGGGAAGGCTCAAGCCGGCCAGGCCGGCACCGGCGAGCGCGGCGAGAATGAACAGACGCATGGCGGTCCTCCTGGCCTCGGCGCAGCAGGACGGCGTCGGCTTATGGGGAAGCCCCGACACGCGGTTCCGGTTCAATGAGCTTCCGTTGCCGCGGCCATCGTCCATCCCCAGGCACAAAGCATCACGTCGCTGCGGCGTGCGCAGCCGCGCGAATGCCCCCGGTCCGACGAGCGAGCCGCGTGATCGGCCGGCCCTGATCGCACGCATCGTCAGGCATCGGGGACCAGGGCCCAACTCGCGCGTTGGCCGCCTCATACAGTCCCGCCTGGAGCGTCCGATGCTCGTCCGATCCGCACTCCTTCTGACAGCCTTGACGTCGGGCGCTCACGCGGCCGCGTTCGACGACGTGAAGGGATATCTGGCGTCCTGCCTCCGGTTCGAGATGAACGGCGCCGATGCGCAACGGGGGGCGACGCCGGCATCCCGGGTGCGCTTCGCGCTGGAGCGGTGCGGGCCCGAATTCGATCGCCTCGAGCGGGCGGACGGACGGCGCCTCCGCAGCGATGGCGGGATCAGCCCCTCGACCAAGGCTGTGATCGAGAGCGTCATGGGCCTGAGCGGGAACGGCTTCTCCGCCGTCCGGTACTGACGATCCGGCCGCTCCGACGGTGGCCGGTGGGTTCGATCCGGCCACCGCAGATGGGGCCTCTCGGCCGTTCACTCCGGCTGCTGCGTTTCCGCCGGCGCCTTCTCGTCGGCCGGCACGTGTGTGCCGCCGTGCTCGATCGTCCGCTTCGCCTCATCGTTGCGCGGCGCGCCGATATCACCGGGCTCCGACGCCCCGAGCGAGCGCGGGCCCTGTGAGGTCCCACGGACCGGTGCGTCCTCGTAGCCGCGCTCGCCCGGTGGCGTCTCGGCGGGGTCGGTTTCGGAGCGCTTCGGGTCGATCATGGTGGCGTCCCCCTTCGTGTCGGTCTTCGGGCAGCGGGCAAGCGGCCCGGCTCACGTCGGCTGCACCTCGGTGTCCTCGACGGCGGGATCGTCCTCTTCCGGCACGGTCGGCTTGGGGGGCGGCTCGATCTCGTCGAGGCGGGACGGATCCTCGATCAATGCGCCCGGATCCTCGCCCGGCATCGGGGTGTCAGCCTGAATCATGATGTGCGCCTCCGTGGTATCAGCGCTACGCTCCGTGAGCCCGGGCGTTCCCGTTCGATGCAGCTGTTCCCACTCTGTCGAGCGACGAGGCCTCGGGGGCATGACCGGTGCTGCGCTGGCGCGCCCCGGGTTCGCGCGCTCCTATGAGGGGCCAACGGTGTCGGCGGCAAACGCCTGCCGGGATCCGAGAGGCTTCGGATGGCCGGTCGTGCTGTCGCGCGCCGTTTGTCGCTCCATCTCGGCGTTCAGCTCAGCGCCGAGCAGGACGATGACCACCGACAGCCAAATCCAGGTCATGAGCCCAACGCCGGCGCCCAGCGAGCCGTAGATCCGGTTGTAGCTGTCGAAGCTGGCGACGTACCAGGAAAACAGGGCTGAGGCGCAGACCCAGCCGAGCGCTGCGACGAAGCTGCCCCAGCTGACCCAACGCCACTTGGCCTCCCGCCGGCTCGGCCCATACCGATAGACCAGCGACAGGCCGAGACTCACGAGGATGAGGAGGGCCGGCCAGCGCAGGATCCGCAGGAAGGTGTCTGTCCGCGCGCCCAGGCCGATCTGGTTCAGCAGGAGGGGCAGGCCGACCAACATGCCGGTGGCGGCGACGACAATGAGGATCCCGCTGAGCGTGAACAGGAAGGTCGTCGCGTAGAGGTGCACCAGGGTCCGCTTCTCACGCTCCCTGTAGATCACGTTGAGCGCGTCGAAGAGCGCGCCCACGCCTGAATTCGCGCTCCAGAACGCGATCACAAGGCTGACCACCGACGCGGCGCTGAGCGTTCCGGTGCTTTGCTTGGTTATGCGCAGGAGCTGGTCGGCCAGGAGTTCGAGCACCCCGTTGGGGAGAACGCCCGTGAGCAGGCTCAGATGTTGGCTCAGGACGCTCGGGTCCGAGAAGAGGCTGTAGAGCGAAACGATCGTCGCGAGACCCGGGAAGGTCGACAGCAGGGTGAAGAAGGCGACGCCCCCGGCCGTGGAGAGGACACGGTCCCGGGGCACGGCCCAGAAGACGCGGTAGAGAATATCGCGCCACCCCGGAACCGGGATCTGCGTGGGTCGATCCGCCATGCGGCCGTGGCCCGGTTCGCGCGCCCGAGCGTGAGCCGCCTGGATCGCCGCGTCGTCAGGCGTGCGCGTGCTGACCGAGCGCCAGTCCTCACCGTCTGTCTCGTCTGGAGTCATGAGGCCCGCCGCGCAGGATAGCGCGGATCCTGTAAGCCGATTGCCGGTCTGTCCAGTGCGGCCGCGGGCCCGCTGCCTGTCCGGGCATCGCGCCGGTGAGCTCCGTTTCCCGAGCGGCATCGACCACGACACGCCATGCGGCACGCCCGGATGAAATCGTTCCGCAATGCAGCGTGTTCGATCGCACCGCACAGGACGGGCCGATCAGGCATCGTCATTGCAGATGGTTTCGACGGGCCTCGCTGAGGCCCCCGCACGAGGAATGGAGCGCACGCTATGGTCTTGAAGGGCTTCTCCTACGCGATGATCGGCGCCTTCGCGGGCGGCCTGGCGATGACGGTGGCCGGTTCGGCCGGGGTGCTGTTCGGCATTTGAGCCGCCGGCCCCTGGCGGGCGACCGATCGAAAACTGACGGATCTGCGGCGGGGTGCGAGCCCCGCCGTTTTCGTGTGCGGGCCTGGGCCTAAGACTATGGGCGCCAGGCGGGCAGATCCGTCCAGGCCTCGCGGACGTATTCGAGACGCTGCGCGGCGCGGGCGGGGTCGATCTGTGCGATCTGCTCCAGGACATCACGCATGGCCTCGGATCCACCCAGCGCGGCAGCCGCCTCGCCCTGGCGACGCATCGCGGAGCGGTGGGCTCGCATGGCGGGTCCAGCCTTCGGTCCGGCTTCGATTGCCTCGAGCGTCCTGATCAGGGCGGCCACGATGGGGGCAGCCTCGCGCCAGGAGGGTGCCGGCGACGGGTCGAGCTCGGGCGCAGAGCTCGGGGCCGGCGCCGCGAAGTTGGTGGTCAGCGGGCGCTTCATGAAAAGGCTCCTCAGACGCTGGAAGAGGGACTGATAAGCGCTCTCAGGCGCTGGCACAGGGGGGCGCGCGTATGGCCCGGAGGCTTTGACCGCGCAGGTCCGGCGCGGGGAAGGTCTCACGCCCCATCCTGCCGGGTCCAGGCGCTCCGCCCGGCGCGCGCACGACGCCGGCCGGGCCTGTGGGGATCGGCGAGGATCCTGTCCGGCCCAGGCGCGCCGAAAAGGCTGCCGCCCTCCTGTTCCGGGTCGAGCCGCCTGACGGCCGGGACCGTCCACTCCGTCCGCCCACCGCTGATCGCCATCCCGTCCGGCCAGGAGACCATCTGCGAAGCGGGTGCCGAAGCCCTCCGGATGGCCCGAAACGGCATCCGCCTCAGGCGTGTTCCGGAACACGTCGGCCCGGAAAGCCTGGGCCTACATCGGATTCACACCGCGACGGCAGTCGCGAACCCGATGGAGACGACGATGACCTGGACGAACCGCATCACCATAGCCGCGGCCCTGATCGGCGGCGCTGTCGCGCTGATGACCTACGCGCAGGCGCTGGGCCTGCCCGCTCACTTCGCCTGAGTGGGATGGAAAAGCTCCGACCCGGTTCGAGCAAGGCGTCGGCGGGCCTCGAACGCGGCCATCGCCTTGTCGGCGACGGCACCGCCGGCCGTCCGTCGCCTGTCCCATCGCACCCGCAGGGCCCGATCCGGCGTGAGGGCGCGAAGGGCGCGGCGGGATCGCGGCGCCCCGAGATCGGGCCTGGTGGCGTATCAAGCGATAGCCTGAACGAGCCTGAACGAGCGAAACAACGCCCCTGTGACGACCTAAAGTATAGTACTACAAATGCCATCCTGTTCGGAACAATACATATATTCGATGCCTAACTTGTGGCGTGTATTAGAGTTCATTAACCGCCACTGGCCATAGACCTCTGTCGTAGCTCTGCTGTGAGGTGCGGACGGCCATATCGCGCGTTAAGGCGCCGGGCCGGGCGCGACGCGCCATGGCACGCTCACGCATGCGCGGCCTCGGCGCAGCTCGCGGTAGGATCTTATGGCACTTCGCATCGGCACGCGCATACAAGCCATGACGCTGACCGCCCTGGGCGGCATGGCGGTCCTGATCGGGCTGTCGACCTGGGATATGTCCCAAACGGTCACGGATGCCCGCGAGCTGAAGACCCGCGACCTCGTCGAGACCGCGCAGGGGGTTCTCACCTATTTCGAGGGCGAGGAGCGCGCCGGCCGGATGAGCCGCGATGCGGCGCAGCACGCAGCCGTGGCGGCGGTTCAAGGCCTGCACTACGCCGGAAGCGAGTACTTCTGGATCCAGGACATGCAACCGCGCATGGTATCGCATCCGAAGACCGAGCTGATCGGCAAAGACATCGGCGGGATCGTCGACCCGGCCGGCAAGCACGTGTTCCTGGATGTCGTCGAGCTGGTGAAGCAATCGGGCGCGGGCTTCGTCCCATACCTGTGGCCCAAGCCGGGCCTCGACCAGCCGGTTGCGAAGATCTCCTACGTCAGGGGCTTCGCGCCCTGGGGGTGGATCATCGGCTCCGGCATCTATGCGGACGACACGGCTGCCCAGATGCGCCCGACCCTGATGCGTCTGCTCGGCGGGGCGGCTATCGTCGCGGCCCTGATCGGCATCCTGGCCACGCTCATCGGCCGCAGCGTCGTGCGGCCGTTGCGGGCCATGACGGAGTTCATGACCGGTCTCGCCGCCGGGGATCTCAGCCGCAAGGTGCTGGGCGCCGAGCGCCGCGACGAGATCGGCACGATGGCGGCGGCCGCGCAGGTGTTCAAGGACAACCTGATCCGCACCCAGGCGCTGGAAGCCGAGACGGCCCAGGCGCGTCTGGCCGCCGAGGCACAGCGCAAGGCCGGCATGCGCCAGATGGCCGATGGCTTCGAGGCGGCCGTCGGCAGCATCATCGGCCTGGTATCCGCGTCGGCCGCGAAACTGCAGAGCACCGCTCAAACGATGACCGCGACCGCGACCGAGACCGCCAGCCAGTCGATGACGGTGGCGGCGGCCGCGGAGGAGGCGTCCTCGAACGTGAACACCGTGGCAGCCGCCGCCGAGGAGCTGGGCTCGTCCGTGCAGGAGATCGGCCGGCAGGTCAGCGGCTCGGCCGAATTGGCGCGGCTCGCCGTCAGCGAAGCGGATCAGACCGGCGCGCTGGTTCAGGAGCTGAGCACAGCGGTCGGCCGGATCGGCGATGTCGTCGGGCTGATCTCGTCGATCGCCGGCCAGACCAACCTGCTGGCGCTCAACGCCACGATCGAGGCGGCCCGCGCCGGCACCGCCGGGAAGGGCTTCGCGGTGGTCGCCTCAGAGGTGAAGGCGCTGGCCGAGCAGACCGCGAAAGCGACCAACGACATATCCGGCCAGATCGCGCGGATCCAGGCCTCGACCGGCGGCGCCGTGACGGCGATCGGCTCGATCACGGCGCGCATCCAGGAGATCAGCGGCGTGGCGACCTCGATCGCCGCGGCGGTCGAGCAGCAGGGTGCGGCCACCCAGGAGATCGTGCGCAATGTCGGCCAGGCAGCGGCGGGCACCGGCGAGGTGACCAGCAACATTTCCGGCGTCGCCAGGGCGGCCGAGGAGACCAGCGCGGCAGCGAGCCAGGTGCTGGGGTCGGCCTCGGAGCTCTCGCGGCAATCTGAGCACCTCGCGGCCGAGGTCGGGGGCTTCCTCGCCACCGTGCGCGCTGCCTGAGACGGTCGGGTTTTCCCGGGCCGCACCGGCCCGGGTCACCGCGGGGCGGCCCCTCCACCGAGTGAAGAGGTAGCCCGCTCGGCCTTGATCGGCCGGCCTCCGCCTCAACGGCCCGCGGCCGCCTATTCGTGGGGCTCGGTCGGCTCGACGCTTTGGCTCAATTGGCCGCCCTGGGGTGTCCCCATCGGGCTGTGCTTGTCGCCACCGGTGGGACCCGATCCGTCGTTAGTCCCGGCGTTGTAACGGCTGGTCTCACGGCGCTGGTTCCGGGGCGGATCCTTATGCTTTGTGAGCGGCCGCCATGGAGCTGCTGGCGCGCCCAGACGGAGGAGCTGCGGAGAGCGCGTCAGCCATATGGCCATCACCACCCACGGGACGACGAAAACCACGAAAGCAGTCAAACCCATGGCGCAAATCCAGATTTTCGCTAATGGATCTTGGAGAAACGCGCCGAAAACTGTTTTTGATCCTTCATGAAATCTGTATCCGTGCCGGGCGCGGTTGCCGACGGCGCACGCTGTCCGGCCGAAGGCCATGGACGAGCTGCTCGGCGGCCGAACGCGAAAGAGGGCTGCAGCAGCGCGTCCGTTTCACAAGGCCCTGGATAAACAGGGCCACGGTGCAACTCTGGGTGTTGAATGGCAGCAGCCACACTCGTAACACCCCAGCGAGGGTTCGTAGGCCCTCGTGAGAGTGGGCGCTTCTCATGGATGAGGTCGAGGAGCGGCGGCACGTCGTACTGCGCAACCTCGCCGTGCATGCCGGCGCGGCGCGAGGCCGGCTGCGTCTGTCCTTGGACGCCGCCGCGCGCCTGGCCTGCCTCGCGCCGGAGGTCATTGCGGCGATCGAGAACGGCAGCGGCTGCGCGTCCTCCCTCACGGTCGCGACACATCTCGCCCTGTTCCTCGGGCTGACCGAGCTCGGCCTGCCGCGCCCTCGGCCCGCCGGGATGGAGTAGCCTGTCGTCAAAAAACGCGGCGGGGGAAACTTCGGCCAGGCCGCTCACGTACCGGTCGCCCATGAGCGACATACACGACAAGCCGACCTCTCTGGATGCCGCGTTGGCGACGCAGATTCATGCTGCTCGCCTACGCGGCGCCTACTCGGTCGAGACGTTGGCCGCGCTCGCTCGGGTCGATGCCGAGCTGATCACCGCGCTGGAGAATGGCGCGCAGATCGCCGACGTCGGGGCCCGGGACCGGATCATGGACGTTCTCGGTCTACGTCCGGATGGCCATCGCTACCCTGCCAGGTCGGTCGATCCCAATCTGCGCTCCCAGGGTTGAGCCTGCGGCCCGGGCTGCCTGTCTGCCGCGAGGTTTTGGTCCCGCCCCGCGTCGCGCTCGCCCTGAAACACTTCGATGCGGGCGTCTCGTTCCCTGGCGTCGATCACGGTTTCAACGAGGCTGTCCCGGATAACAGCCGGCTGCTCGCTTAGCTCGCCATGCTGGGTCGCCAGGGCGAGGGGCCGAACGGCCCCTGACGCGACGGCCTCAGCTTCACCAGCGAGACGCCGGGAACCGGCCCATGATCGCCTGCCGGACCGTACCGGTCCGCCGCAAGAACTGCGATATTGCAAAGTTCTCGACCACGCTTGGGAATAAGCGGGCTTTCAACAACCCATCATCGCCCGGCCAGAGACTAGGCCGTGTTCAGACGAATTCCGACAGCATCAGTTCCAGCTGAACATCGGCCAAGTAGTTCATGAGCCGATCAGCCATGCCGGGGCTCGCGCACTCGACCGAGACCGGGATGGGGAGGTCGGCCCGTGGAACGCCGGCGATCACGGATTCGGCCTTGAGCGCAGCCTCACGCGCGGAAGACGCGGCGACGAGGCGTGCGCCCTGAGGAGTCTCGATCAGGATTGCGATGCTGGCCATGGCGCCTTCAACGAATGCATCGTCAGGATCGTTTCGTCCTTTCCACATCTTCTTCGGCCATCGTATTGCACCGCCGCTTGAGGCCACGGCATAGCGCGAGCCACCGTCCGCCTCGCTCGATGCCCGCCGGCGGTACCGCTACGAAAAACCGGTGCCGCGACATGATCGTGCGGTCGGACAGTTGCGCATGAGCGGTCGGCCGAGCGGCATCGTTTTGGTCAATGCGAAGGGGGCTGTGTGGCATGGCGCATGAGGGGCGACGTCCTCAATCTCGCATGGGCTTGGCCGTGGCGGTGGCCTTGGGGGTCGCGCTGGCCGGCGCCGGCACGATCGGATGGCGCTGGTACAGCTACGTGACGGCCGGCGCGTCGCCCTACGATGAGGTCGGGATCGAGGTGAACCGGCGCTTGCCCGAGCCCCTTCGGGCATGGGGCTGCGCACGGATCAAGGAGCGGTTCCCCCGCGCCGTGCCGCCCTACGGATGCCAGCCGGGCCAAATCTGATTGGCTTGGCCCACTTCATCAGCGCGAGCGTGCCGCGCCCGGCGAGCCATTGAAAGGCCCGGGTCGATCGAGCCAGCGCGGCGCACGTTAACCCTTCGGCAGCGGGAAGGCTGACGCACCTGTGGGGTTCGGCCGCTCCCGGTCCGCGGACCGCAGCGGCGACGGAGGCGCGGGGCAATTGCGGGGTCCGCCGATCATCCCCCTTCGCTAAGCTTGAAAACACTCACGCCTGCGCGTCGCTCGGCGGCCTTGTTCTGGTCCTGTCGGCGCAGCCGCACCACGCGCGAGATCCCGATCCGGCCGTGCGGAGAGGGCTGCCGGTCAACCCATCGCCGACAGCCAGGTCTGAGACAAACGCCCGATCCAGGGGCCGGACCGACGCGATCCGGTCCCCCCGCGCAACCCGGATGCAAACCGGTCCACGCGCCTGCCCCAAAAGCCGGATGGATAAAATGCCCGCCCGGTTCGTTAGCGCGTGGACGAACGTCTCCGGTCAGGGCCCAACATGCGCAAACTCACTCTCCTCCTCGGTTTCATCGCCGTCGCGTCGCCCGCTCTCGCGGCGCCGACCGCGACGCGCGGTAACGAGGATCTGCAAACCTATTGTGCGGGCGACGCCATCACGTTCTGTGCCGGCATCGACCCGAACAGCCCGCAAATGGACGCCTGCTTCAAGAAGAACATGAGCCAGATGTCCCCGAACTGCCGCCGCGCGATCGACGCCTACAAGAGCGGGGGCGGGAAGTAAAAATACGTCCTGCAGTCTCAATGACTTACGATAGCGGAGATCCTTTGTGTTCAGCCACGTAATGGTCGGCAGCAACGACATAGCCCGGTCGAAGGCGTTCTATGACGCGCTCTTCGCGGCGACGGGCGGCGCCCCTGGCGTCGAGGACGCGCGAGGACGCCTGGTCTACGCGCATCGGGGCGGACGCTTGCTCATCGGCAAGCCGATCGATGGAAAGGCTGCGGTCGGCGCGAACGGCGGCACCATCGGGTTCACCATGGACAGCCCGGAGGAGGCCAAGGCCTGGCACGATGCCGGCGTTGCCAATGGCGGGATCTCCATCGAAGACCCGCCGGGCGAGCGCAGCGGCGCGTCGGGTCCGATCTACCTCGCTTACCTTCGCGACCCTGACGGCAACAAGCTCTGTGCCCTGCATCGGATCGCCGGCTGACATCCGACCGTCTGGACGGGTGCCGACTTCCCCCGCCGACCCGGGATTGGTCCGGGCGGCGGGACCGACGCGATGAGGAGGCTGCCCAGCCGGATGGACCGCGTGTCACGTGGCGGTTTGTCTCATCGGCCGGGCGGGAAACGAAGGTCGAGCCGCTCGGTTCGCGGGATGGCACCCAAGCGACGTTGGACGCCTCGGTGCACCGCTCACGACCCGGAGCTATCCAGGATGCACCGTCGCGAAATCCTCACCACGATGCTGGGCGCTACCGCTGCCCTCGCGATCACCCGCACCGCCATCGCCCAGGTCACCCCAGCCGGCGCGATCCCGTCGGGCGTCTATCTTCAGATGGCCACGACCGGCGGGATGTTCCTGGAGAATACCGCCCGCGACGCGCACGAGAAGACCAGAAACCCGGCGGTCAAGAAGTTCTCCCGCGCCGAGGTGATCGAGCAGGTCAACCTCTCCCGCAAGCTCGGGGCCTATACGGGCGGCGTCGCCCCGTCCGCGGCCGCTCCCGCCGGCCCGGGCGGCCTGATCGGCGGCCTCGTCGCGGCCCCGGTCGCCGTGGCAGGAGCTGCGGTCGGCACGGCCGTCGGCGTGGCGGGTGGCGTCACCGGTGGCCTGCTCGGAGTTGCACCGCCGCCCGGCGGGATGACGACGGACACGCAGAAGGCGCAGATTCTCGCCCAGCTCAGCGCGATGCAGCCGGGCCCGCAATACGATGCTACGTTCGTGGCGCAGGCGCTGCAGGGCCATCAGGAGGCGATCACCATCCACGGGTCCTACGCCCAGTCCGGCGAGGATTCGGGCCTGCGCCGCATCGCCCGAGGGGCGCTGCCGTTGATCAACCTCCACATCGCGCAGCTGTCGCAGATGCAGGCCAGGATGGGCGGTCAGCCGGGCTGACGGACCAGAGATCCGGGTCCGGTCCCGCCTTTTGATCGCAGGCCTCCGGCCACCGGCTCGGCTGTTAAAAGGGGCGGGCCCGGTCCATGAGCCTCTCGGCGTCGTCCCGACGAAGGGCGGAAGCCGAGAGCGCCGGCAGGCGCCGGAACCACGCGAGGAGCCCCCGGATGCGCTCGAAGACGGCGGGAATCCTGTCCAGAAGGCAGGGATACGCGTCCGGTCGACCGCCGGACCCGTCAGCCGGTCCCGAGCCTCAGCCGCTACCGACTGCAGTCATCCGGCCGTGGGGCAGAGCGGGGACATGCGATCCTGCGCAGCGCTCTTGCGCCGGATGACGCGGATCAGCCGTTGCGGCGCCCGTCCCTCGCAGCGTCGCGACGCTGATCCTGCATCGCCCGGCACTGCACAAACTCGGGCGTTCCGGGCTCGGCGCCGTAGCCCCGGCAGATCGATTCGTCCTTCGCCGCGATATCCGCGTCGCTCATGAAGAGTTCGCCGCGTCCCGGGCGGTTGGCCGAGTTGCAGGCGGACAGGACGGCGGACACCGCCAGAAGAAGGACGACGCGTTTCATGATGCTCCTCACGTCGGATGAGCACCATGCCACCGCGCCGTTGTCGATGACGCGGCCGCAACACACGCAGTCAGCTTGGCCCAAGCAGCACCGGCTGCCCTGTCAACGCGAAATCCGGTCAAGAAAGACTTAAAGGCCATTTGGTCCCTCGGCTCAGCAAACCGATCCGAATGCTCCTGAGTCGGGGTCGTGACCTGAAGTCCGGCCGTGGTGCTGCGGGGCATGACCGACCGCAAACGTCACACCGCGAGGTCGGCACGGCGAGCGGGCGCGTTCAACGGGCCGGCGGCGGTGTTCCGGTCTGCGGATGCGACTGTGGCAAGCCGAGCTGCAGCTTCGGCCCAGCTTCGCGCGCCGGTTGAGAGAGGGGCCGGAATAAGCCGTTATCGAGAACGTCAACCTCTGGCTGCGCCAAGCTTCGCCTCGCCATCAACCTCGCTTGGCCTATGAGGAAATTCATGCGTTCAACCGTTTTCGGCGCCGTCGTCGCGTTCCTGATCCCGGTCTCAGCACTGGCCCAGGAGGCCGGTGATGCGGCGGCCGGCGAGAAGGCGTTCGCCCCTTGCAAGGCGTGCCACAACTTCCAGAAGAATGGTGTTGGCCCGGACTTGAAGGGCGTCGTCGGGCGCAAGGCCGGCACCCACGAAGGCTACAATTTCTCCGCCGCCCTCAAGAATTCTGGCATCACCTGGGACGAGGCCAACCTCCACGAATGGCTGAAGAACCCGAAGGCGAAGGTGCCGGGCAACAAAATGATCTTCCAGGGCATCGCGGACGACAAGAAGATCAACGACGTGATCGCCTACCTCAAGACGCAGTCCTAAACGGGCCGCGTTCCTGAGAGCTGCGAGCACATGAACCGGTTCCGACAGCATTGATCTTAGACCCGCCCGGCATCGCTGGCGCGGGTCTTCGTTGCGCATCGGGCAATCGAACGACGATATTAGACCGACGTTTTGAGGATCGAATTGTCTTGCTGCAACCCGTTTTGCGGGTCGAAGACGGTCGCCGGCGCAGCGGACTCGGCGTCGATTTCCTCGGTCCCCGCCGGCCCCGCCAGGCGGGGCGTTTCGTGACTTGGTCCGCCTCGACCGACAAGCTCAGGAATAGGAGGCGGCGGCGGAGACGATGCGGATACCATGCTTCTGCCGCGGGTTATCCAGGATCGACTGAACTGGAGATCCGCCGTGAAGAAGCTCCTCCTTGGTGCGTGCGCCCTAGCCCTGTCATCCTTCGTTGTGACGCAGACGACCACTCCCGCCGACGCGCGCTCACGTCACATGAAATCGGCCAAACGGACCGGCATCCCGATCACGAACAACACCGGCGGACGCGGTTCATCTGGTTCTGCTGCGGGTGGTAATGCCGGCCAGCCCTCCCGTGGGTCGCGCTCGATCGGCGGCAGCGGCGGTGGTGCCGGCAACGGCGGCGGCGGCTGATCTCGATACGGCGAGGCGCTGACCGCGAGCCGCCGGGACGGGCCGGCCCAGGAGGGGCCTGCCGATCCGGAAGTTCGTCGCGGCATGCGGCTGAAGCCCCGCCGCCTCGGCCGTCAGGCCGGCAGGATATGGAGCATCCCGCCGATCGCGCCGAACAGGCCCATGCCGATCAGCCCCGCGGCGATGTAGATCCGCATGCGGCTTCGATCCGCGGACAGGCGGCGGGTTTCTTCGAGGTAGTCAGACCAATCGACCACGGAGCCCCGTCGGGTTGCACCAGTTGAAGGGCGCGTCCCCTATGCCCCTGCCATGACGGTGCGGTGACCTCGGCAGTTCATCGCGCCAGATGCTGATCGCGTTGGGCATCCTTGCGCCGGTCCTTCCTCCGGCGGGTGACCGGGATCGGCGTCCCGCCCTCTCCGGCGGCACCCTCGGTCGGCGTGACATCACGGAGGCGCTGCGCTGGGCCTGCATTGCCGTCCACGGCCTGCGTCAGGGCATAGAAGGCCGCCCGCGCGATGTCCGTCTCGGATGCCTCGGGGTGCTTCTCGCGGACGGACGCGAGCAATTCCTTTCGTTTGATCCCCGGCGCAACCAGCCCGCGACGCCATCATCATTCCTTCCGTCGCGGGACGATGGCCCAGCTTGCCTGCATCGCAGGCCTCAATTCGCAGCCCCTGCCGAGAGGAGCGACACGGCCTGCTCGAAGCATGAAGGCGTCGTCTCATCCATATTACAATTGCATGACACGGCCACACCTTGGGCTTATCGGCCCTCGCGCCTTGTTCGCTCGAGGATCAACCCATATTCAGCCGACGTTCCTTCCCGAGACCGGAACCAACTCAGGGCGCGCCTTGCGGATAGGCGCGCCTTTTTCGTCCCGCCACCAGCAGGCGCTTGCTCCGTCGATCCCCGGGCTCGCCCAACCCCATTGCAGCTCGCAGCTCTTGAGCGGCCGGCACCCGGAGTTACGCCTCCCGCGGCCTGCACGCGCATCTGCCGTCCTCGACGAAGCCAAGACCGAGCACGCGAGCCACCCGCAGGACGGCGGATTGCGCGCCGCACCGCACCCGGCGGGCAGCCCGGAGGGCGCTGAGCGTGAGACCGCCACTCCGGGGCAGCGGTCGGGCAGATTACGGTGCGCCCAGGAGGGCCGCCTGGCGATACGCGCGGGGCGCCAACCCGTGGCGCTCCTTGAACCGGCGGGAGAAATGGGCCTGGTTGGCGAAGCCGCATCCATAGGCCAGGGTGCCGATCGGCACATGTACGAAGCCGCGATCGGATAAGCGATTGGCTGCGGCCGCGAGCCTGCGGTCCCAGATCCAATCCGAGATGTGCTGGCCGCGCTCGTGAAACAGCTCCTGCAAACGGCGCAGCGAAACGCCCATTGCGACGGCGAGTTGCGGGGGATCGAGGCTCGGGTCGCCCAGATGCGCCTCGACATAGGCCTTGGCGCGCTGGACGACGAGCGTGCCGTGGACGGGCCGGGGCGCCTCGTGGGCGAGCCGCTCGGCCAGGCAGGCCACGATCAGATCGATACCGATCTCCGACATACGGATGGCTGTATCCGGGGCGAGCTGACGACGGATCTTGATCAGATCGAGGAAGAACGTCCGCGCCAGGGACAGCGCCCCGACATCCGCCCCGACGGTCATGCTCGTAAACAGCCGAGCCGACCCGAGCACGCTTTCGAGCCGCTCGCGGGGAAGCTCCAGATACAGCGACTGATGGCCGGCGCTGGTTGTGAGAACACCCGGTCGGTGGTCGAGCACGACGAGATCGCCGGCGCGCTGCACCGAGGACCGATCATCCTGAAGGCTCGTCAGGACACCGGCGAGCTGGAAGGTCACGATCAGGGTCCCATCCTGACCTCTACGCTGAATCATGTCGCGCGATGTATTTGCGCGCACGGCGCCTTGCGTAAGGCGGGTCAGATCAAGGGACCCCACAGTCGCAGTCTCGATCGTGGCCTGGAACGGCACATCATCGAGCCGCTCCAACTCGATCGGTAGGCTGCGGTCAGATAGCGTTTCGCGCCAGATCTTGAAACTGTTCTCCCTATGCATTCCTTCCGTCGAAAACAGTGTCTGCATCGTTCTTGTCTGGCACGGCATCAGCAGATCGGGGTTTTAAAAACCCCGTTGCGATGACGGCGTCAAGTATCCGCACCGAATCCCCAGGGCTTCCGCGCGGGACCGAGGGCGACGACTGACGACAAAAATGACCGATGCCCGAGGCAGGTGGGTTCCGCTCGGTGTTCATTGCGCGACGTATGAGCTGCAGGATTGAAGCCTTGTCGCAGCGGCACGAGGTCTTCCGCTTCGCCGGGGCCTGGACCGTGCCGGGGCAGACGGCGAACACAACGGGATCGCACTGTCGGCTCGCGGTGCAACGGCGCGCAACGGGCGCGATCGGACCGAGCAGGCCAGCGTCCGCCCGATTCCGCGTGGGGTTTCGGACCGGCCTGCCCCTGTCTTGCCCTACGCTCAGGCGTGTTTTCGCCCGATCGGGTCCAGCGCTACGGTTTGGGCTTCTGGCTCGGCGGAGCCGCCTGGTCGGTCTGCGGCTCCATCTTGGAGGAATCCGCCTTGGTGGGCGTGTTGTTCTCGGCCTTCTTGTCATCGCAGCCGGTCACGCCGATGGCGAGCAGGGCGATGAGGGCGAGGGGCTTGAGGGCGTTCATGGCGGTCTCCAACACGGTCCCGTGACGGGCGCAGAGAACGCCGGGTGGATCCGGACCGTTCCGGATGCGCTGCTCCGTGCGTAAGCCAGTCAGTGAAGCCGCGCCGCCGCGCTCAAGCCGATGCCGCGTGGCGCAAGGCCCAAGGCGATCCGCCGGCGCTCGGTCGGGCGGCAATGGTCGTCCCGGAACGCAAAGACGACCATGCCGGTGCGTTCGCAGATCACGCTCACGGATGTCGCACCGTTCCGGGTGTGCTGGCGAGGGTACTGCGCCAGGGCATGTGCGGTCGCGGCTTCGAGGCTGCGCGGCCAAAGCTTGGCGGCGACAACCCGGTGATCCTTCAAGAACTCAATCCTGTAGGCCACTGGCGTCCTCCATTTTTGATCACCATAGACCCATCGTCAGGCCGCGACATGCAGTCGAACCGCATATCTTCGCACCGACACATGCAGCCGGCACACCCCGCGCGCGCGGGGTTCGGATGGGCGACGCCGCCTGTTTCGCCGACAGCGGACCAATATTCAGATGATATCCCGCAATAATACTTGAATAATTTAGACGGATGGGCGCGTCTCAATATCTACGGCAGATTGTCGGTCATCGGACGCATATGAGTTCAAGCAGGGCCCGCGAACCCTCATCTCCCGAAGCAATACTTAGCGGTGGTCAACCGGGGCCGGTCGTCGCTCGTGACCGCGCCGGCAACACCGAAGCAGCTTGTCGCCACGAGACTATGCGGACTGAGATGGAGACCGAGGCGGCAGCACGCCACTCGATCGGCTGCCCGGCCAGACGCGGTCCGGGCTTATTCCGGATTGGCCATCGCGTCGGCCAAGTCGCAGGCCATCCTGGCGAGCGGTCAGAATGTGGATCTGGAGGCCCCAGGCCATCGCTCCAGGTCGCCGTCGGCCGGGGGCTCACCAAGCTGGCCGTCAGGCTGCGAGGCCTCTCAGGATCACGCCGACCGCGACGAACGCCCCTGCCGAGTAGGCGACCGTGAAGGCGAGGTCGAACATGATCTGCGGTCGCTCTTTACGAAGGCACGGCCGGCCGGGGCCGGTGCTCCGCCACAGGGACGGAACCAGACCGACAACCCAGAGCTGAACAATTAGTTTCTTGCACGCCTCTGGATTTAAGCCCCCGACGCAACCGCAGGACGATAAGAGCTCCAGGAGCGTCGTGCCGGTGTCGTGAATATCGGCCCGTCGCCCATAGCGATGGCGTGACCGCGGGAGCGAGCGAACCAAGCCCGCTTCATCCAGAGCTCGCCGACGGATCGAGTGCCCGCCCGTGCCGGCCCAGGCTTGGCTGCTCCCGATCGCGCGGCGGGCGATGCGGCGCCCGCGATGGCCGCGCTGTCGCGTGAGGCTTGGCCGCAGACCTTCATGAAGGACCGGTTCCGCCCCCCCTCGACGCGCCGCAATCGGCTTTGTCAGCCGTTCTCAGTACCCATATTCTCCACGCGCGGGACGCTGGGGCGCACCATATCCAGGGCCGCGCGGCTGGACGCGAGAGCCGTAATCGATCTCGCGTTGCGCCCGTCGATTGGCCAAGGCGCGCCCTGCCAGACACCCGGCAACGGCCCCGACGACGCCACGCTCGGCCAGGTAATGACCCGCGAGCCCGCCGATAATGGCACCCTTGATACAGCCCTTCGCCTCGGCCGAGCCAATGCCGACCAGTGTGATGAGCGCGACCGCTGCCGCTTTAGCTATGACCCGCACGATACCTCTCCTAACCTGTGCCGGACCAACAGCGCCGTTTGAAAGACGTTCCTCGGACGCGGAGCCGTTCCGTACCTCAGGCAGGGCTCAACGCTAGCCAGGCTGAGGCCGTGCTCAAGTCGGGCAGTCGGATGGGCGGAACGCAGCCGGGCTCAAATCCGCGCGGAGGGTTTGCGGCCATCAGCTCAAAATAGCTGTTGAAAAGCCAGCGATGCGCCTGCTGATATAAGGTGAACCAGGGCGCCGAATTGTCCCGTATAAACCGCGAGAGACCACCGGTTCCGACCACTTAGCCGAGGCCAGTGAACACCTTGTACAGGGCATACGCGCATTGGCCTGCGGCGACTGCCAACGCGTCAGGTGAAAAAGGCGTGCGTCCTATCGTCATCAGAACCGTTGGGCGGATACGGTTTGCGAACATGGTTCGTCACAGACTATCGGAGCATAAGTCTCACGCACGTCGATAACAAAATTGACGTTCCCGCTCCTGTGCGCTCCCGTTCCAACAGAGTTGGAGCGGGACCTATGAGCGGCAAGACGCAAAGTCCCGACACGTCGCGAGGCCTGGACCGCGACCTGCCCTTCGCATGGCCATCGACTGGACGGTGCCGTCTCGCTCGCGGCCACGGCCGGCTGAGCGAATATGCGATCTCAGCGCGCCGCACATTCGACGGGAACGGCGAAGACGTATCCGACGCCGCGCTCGGTCAGGATCACGGCGGGTTGGCTCGGTTCCGTCTCGATCTTCCGGCGTAGCCGCAGGATCTGCACGTCGATGCTGCGATCAAAGACGTCCTCGTGGATATGGGTTGCCTGCAGGAGGTACTCGCGGCTGAGCGGGCGCTGCGGCGCGTCGAGAAAGGCCGCGAGCAAGGCGTATTCCCCCTTGCTGAGGTCGACATCGACGCCGGCGGGATTGGTCAGGCGCCGCCGTCGCCGGTTGAGGACCCAACCCTCGAATCGTCGGCACGGCGCGTCGCGCGAACGATGCCGGGCGTGTCCCGCGGCGCGGCGGTGCACGACGCGCACACGGGCCAGGAATTCGCGCAGGCCGTAAGGTTTGACGAGGTAATCATCCGCGCCGAGCTCGAGACCGAGCACACGATCGAGCTCGTCACGGCGGTGCGCCGTCGTGAGGATGACGGGGATGTCGCTCCGCGCCCGCAATTCGCGCAACAGCTCCAGCCCGTTCTCCGATCCCGGCCGCAGGTTGAGCACCACGAGGTCGAACTCCGTGGGGTCGGCCAGCAGCGCTTGGGCCTGCAGCCGGGTCGCCGCCGGCATGACGGACACGCCATGCTCAGAGAAGTAGTCCGAGACGGTCCGCTGCACGTCCGCGTCATCGTCGAGCAGCAGGATGCGGATACCGGGTGCGGGCACGGCGCGTGCTCCTGTCGGCTCATGGGTGCGGAGACGTCTTCGGGAAGGGCGCGCTGCCGCTTGGGTCGGCCCCACGCCCTTCGGGGGACGGAAGCGCTTCGTCTTCCGTCCACCGGCTCGTCGAACCGCCCGGCGGTCCGTCAAGGTCGGTTCAGCGGCAGGCGCGGACGTAGCTTCCCCAGGCGGGGCTGAAGACCAGGCGACAGCCGCCGTAATAGGAGCTCCGGTAATAGCCGCCCGCGGGATACCCCCAGCCATAGCCGCCGAAGCGGTGATGGAAGCCGCCATGGAAGCCACCGTGATGGAAACCACCATGGTGCCCGAAACCGCCATAGCCGAACCCGCCGTGCCCGAAACCGCGGGCCTCGGCGCCTCCGGCCCCGCCGGCCAGGGCTGCCAGCGCAAGGCCGGCTAGAATCACAGTCTTGGTTGAAGTCTTCGTCATGGTGGATCTCCCTGTTGCAGTACAGGCACCATGCACCGGACGAAACCGGAGAACTGTGATCCGCATCACAGTTCCGGATCGAGGCCTCCGGTGAGAGCGGAAAGCCGGCCGGCACCCCCGGACATCGGCCATCCCGGTGCCGGGGCTACGAATGGGTCTCGCGCCGGTGCCGCAGCCACACCTCGAGGGTCTGGGTCCGCCCGCGGATCGACGTCGTCCGCCGCTCGAAGGTCCCCTGGGACAAGGCGAGGCCGGCCGCCTCCGTCAGCTCGGCGCTGAGCGCCAACCGGGCATTGGCCTGCGCGGCGACGGCGAGCAGGCGGCTCGCGACGTTGACCGTGTCGCCCGTGGCCGTGATGTGCTGGTTGGTGTCGCTGCCGAGCCGGGAGAGGATCACCGGCCCGTAATGCGCCCCGATGCGCACATCGAGGGCCGGTCCGGCCTCCGACAGAGCCGGATTGCGCGCGATCCAGAGCCGCGTGCGCGATATCAGGTCTTCGGCCGCTTCGACGGCGTTCGATGCCTGATCGGGATCCGGGTCGAGCGCGCCGAACAGGATCATGGCGCCGTCGCCCATGAAATTGACCACGAGGCCCCCGTGCCCCGTCACGGTCTCGTCGACGAGATCGTGGAACGCCTTGAGCATCCCGCGGGTGCGGACCGGGCCCAGATGCTCGCTGCGGCGGGTGAAGCCGGTGAGATCAACGAACAGAACCGGGATGTCCCGCGCGACCGGCTCCGCCAGGTAGGCCGGATCCAGGGCGAGCCGGTCGGCCAAGGCGGCGGGCTGGAGCCGCCGCAGGACCTCCTCGGACCGCGCCACCCGCGCACTCTGGCGACGCTCCAGCGTCTGGCGGCCGGCCGCACAGAGCAGGGTCGGAAGCCCGGCGGCGGCGAGCGGCAGGGCAGCACTCAGCCAGAGGCCGTGAGCGAACGCGAAGGCGCCCGCGATCAGCCACCCTGCGGTCAGGAGGAGCACGAGCATCATGCCCGGGCCCGGCGGCAGGAGCGCGATGAGCAGCGCGGCGCCGACGGACAGGACAAGGGCCGCCGCTGCATCGAGCCGGCGCACAGCCGCATCGCGGACGAGACCGTGCCCGGTCGTGAGATGGGCGATGCCGGTCGCGAGGAGTTCGACGCCGGGCATGACGGGGTCGAACGCCGTGACGAAGGTGTCGCCGCCTCCGAGTGCCGTGGCACCGATCACCACGATGCGATCGGCCAAGGCTGCGGCCGGCGCCGTGCCGTCGAGGAGGGACGCCGCGCTCACCGTGGCGATGGTGCGGCGCGGACCGTAGGGGCGCAGCGGAAGGTGATAGCCGAGGTCCAGGGGAATCGCGGCGGTCCCGATCTGGACGCGGCCCTTGGTCAGGACCGGATCGCTGCGGGCCGCCAGGGCCGCGGCACGCAGGACGAAGGCCGCCGACGCGCCCTCGCTCGTCCGCACGATCAGCGGAAGGTGGCGTGGAACGCCCGCAGCATCCTCGGTCACGTTGACGAGGCCCGAGGCAACCCTCTCGCCGATCTCCGGCGTCGGCCGGTGTACGGCGGTGGCGACCGGGATACCGTCCTCGCTCGCGCTGCCGTCGAAGACCGCCGCCGAAGCCAGGACGGCGCTCGTCTTGCCGAGAGCCGCGGCGAGCGCGCGATCCGCTTCCGGCTGGCGGCCCGCATCGAGGAAGAGCACGTCCACGGCGATCACCCGCGGGTTTGCGTCCGCGATCGTCTCGATGAGCCGCGCCATCGTGGCACGCGAAACCGGGAAGCCTCCTTCGCGCCGGACGGTTTCGTCATCGATCGCGACCACCGCGAGGTCGGCGGGTGGCGTGCGCGGACCCGCAAGGCGCAGGCGCAGGTCGGTGAGCGCCGATTCGACGCGATCGAGCGGCGTCGCGCGACCAGCAAGGTGCAAATGGCCGAGCCAGGCCCCCCATCCCAGCGCGCCAAGGAACGCGGCGCATACGAACCAGCGCTTGGTTCGGCGGAAACCTTGATCGGTCCTCGGGACGGGATTTCGGTCGGCGGCGCTCAACGCCCGAAACGCTCGAGCAAGCTCCTGACGCGCTCCTGCGGCCAGCGCCGCACCTCCAGGGCGTCGCGGCCGTCATCGACATCCACGCCCTCGCCCGGCCCCAGCGTGACGGAGATCTGGGGGGCGTCGCGCCGGGCCACGTCGACATGGCCCTGCTCGACGAAAACGGAGGTGCGCGCGCGGGTCACGTCGACGGCGTAGACCGTGCCCCGCACCGAGGCGATCGCATGCGGGGTGAGGATCTGAAAGCCTTCGCGGCGGACGCGGCGGCTCGCCGGGATGGTGACGAAGACCGCGTGGCCGCCGATCTCGGCCCCTTCGAGGTGCCCGTCGCCGTCCCGATCCACCGGCCGCAGGGTGCCCGCCGTCTCGGTTTCGAGCACCAAACCGTCGGCGCACCGCAGAACCCGCAGCGGTGGGTCGAAGCGCGTCGTCTCCGTACAGCGCGTCTGGGCGCCGACGGGGCCCGCGACGACGGTGAGGACGGCCACCACCGCAAGACGCGCTCCGGTTCTCATTCCATCAAACTCCCTGGCCAAGTCATGTCTGCGCCCGGTCCCCGAGCGCGACGAGACGCTGCGCAACCCGCACCGTGACACGCGAGCGGCCCAGATCGATGATGCCCGCCCCCCGCCAATCCTGAAGGATCCGGTTGACGCTCTCCCGGGCCGCGCCGACGAAGGCTGCCAGTTCCTGCTGCGTCACCGGGATCTCGGCACCGTAATCCTGCGACAGCATGATCAGACGCCGCGCCAGGCGCGCGTCGAGCGGCAGCAACGTCGCCTCCTCCATGCGGTCGCTCATCCAGCGCAGACGCTGGCACAGCAGGCCGATGATCTGCGCCGCCAGGGTCGCGTCGCGGGCCAGCAGCTTGAGGAAGTCCCGCCGCTCGACGACGAAGAGATCGGTCGGCTCGAGGGCCACCGCCTCCGCGGTCCGCAGATGGCCGTCCAGGAACGCGATCTCGCCGAAGACGTCGCCCGACCCCAGCAGGTTGAGCGTGACGGCACGCCCGGCGTCGGTGCCGGCCCCAATGCGAATTTGGCCGCGGCGTACCGCGTAGAGCGCGTCGCCCGGGTCGCCCTTCTGAAACAGGATCTCGTGCCGCGCGAGACTGCGCGTCGTGCAGAGGCCGGCGATGGTCTCGATGGCGTCCGAACCGAGTCCGGCGAAGAAGGCATTCGCTGTGAGCAGCCGGATGAGCGTGTGCGACGTGCTCACGACTTCGTCTCTCTGGCCCGCGAAGGCCGGCTTATGCGCGCTTCCTGGACCGGTCGGCAAGGCTTCCAATTCGCTTCTCTGGGCAGGAACCCGCACCAATACGCCGGGTGCCCCTATCATGGAGCGGCCAATACCCGACATCTCGGAGTCCGGGCGGCAGCATCTGCGTAGCGCGCCGACGACGCAAGGGCGCGCTCGGAGCGGCGCAGGCACAGGCGCGATCCGAACCTTCGACGCCGCGGACGTTCCCCGAACCACGGTTTCGGGAGCGGCGCGCCCCGTGCGACGGCGAGCCAGCACGGGGTCGCATGGAAGCCGGAGCTACGCCTGCGTCTGAGAAAATGATGACGGCCTCGTTCGGGGACGGGGATGCCCCTTCAGGATGGAAGTCGGCTCAGAAAGCCGAGCACGGCCTTGAAGTAGTTCGCTTGGTCGTCCCACATGGCGAGGTGACTGCCGGTGTCGCTCAGGAACAGCTCGGCATTCGGAATGAGCCGCGCCTCGCGGCGGGCACTCTCCGGATCCATCTCGTCGTACCGCGCGCCGATCACGAGCGTCGGCGTCGCGATCCGGTGCAGATCCGCCCACCGGTCCCACGCTTTCAGCTCACCCGTCGGCGTGAACTCGTTCGGTCCCTGCAACTGCCCGTAGATGTCCGTGTTGAGGCCGGAAAGGCTGCGCTGGACGGGGCTCGGCCACGGGTCGAGCCGGCAGATGTAGCGGCTGTAGAGTTCGCGCTGCACGAGGTCGGCGTACGCCTCGCTGTCGCCCAGCCCAGCCGCCTCCAACGCCGTAAGACGCATCCGCACGTCCTCCGGAAGCGTATCGCGCAGGTGACGCCAGTAGGCGCCGTAATCGGCGAAGCTGGCGCTCATATTGGACAGCACGAAGCCGCCCAGCCGCTCCGGGTGACGCAACGCGTATTCGATCCCCAGGATCGCACCCCAGCTGTGCCCGATCAGCACGAACCGTTCGAGGCCGAGCCCGGCACGCACGGTTTCCAGCTCGTCGAGGTATCGCGGCAGCGTCCACAGGCTCCGGTCATCCGGACGATCGGAGGCGCCGGTGCCGAGCTGGTCGTAGAAGTACAGCGCATAGCCCGCTTGCGGCAGGAAGCTGGCGAAGCACTGCATGTAGTCATGCGACAATCCCGGGCCGCCGTTGACGAGCAGAACCTTCTTTTCTCCGGAGCCGAGGCGCTGCGTCCAGACCTTGTTCCCGTTCGGGAGCACGATCCATGTCACAGCACCCGGATCATCGGTCGATACGGGCGCAGCCGATGCCGCCCTCGACCGCAGCATTGCACCCGCGCCGACGGCCGCTGACCCGAGTAATACGTGTCGCCTGTCCGGCTGCATCATGCTGTGACCCGATCGCAATGCCATAAAGCGTCGTCATCTGCCTGGACCCGATCCTCGAGAACAAGGTCGCCGAGTGTCCGCGAGGAACAGCGTGTCATCCTGAGTGCTGATGCCTCGACCGGCCGCGATGCATACCCACCGATCACCTTCGCGATTTCGAACCGACGCGGGCCTTCACGCTGATTTCCTTGAGCATTCCTGAACTGTAACATGACGGACGAGCATCAGATGCATGCATTACGTGACTGCTACAGAAACAGAAATTCTGGTTACAGCTGTCATCTATCGGGCAGATCCTGGGCCGGGGGAGGCCTCATGTCTAAGAGCACCCAGCAGGACCGCTCGATCTGATTGAGTGTGATGAAGTTGGCAGCAAGGCTGGTGACGGCCTGGTCGATGTCGGCGCGTCGCTCTTAGCGGTCTGGCAAGCGGCGGAAGCAATTGAACTAGGCGTGCGCTCCACCACCCACCGGTGACGGCCCAGGCTCGCGCTGCTGTCGATACCGCGGCGCGCGATGCGCGGCACAATCCCACGCGCCCGGCACTCGTGTCGGCGCGGTCGGGCGCCGTAGGCCTTGTCGGCGCGCAGCTTGTCGTACCGCCGTCGCGGCTGGCGCCGCCGACCGTTGCGCACGGGTGGGATGGCATCGAGGGCGGGGGCCATCATCGCGCTGTCGTGCTGGTTGGCCCGACTCAGGTGGACGCCGATGGTTCGACAGGCTCACCATGAGTGGCGCGCCACGGGCATCGGTGACGAGGTGGCGCTTCGTGCCCGCCTTGACCCGGCCGGTCGGGTTCGGACCGGTGGCAGAGCCCCTTTTTGGGCCGGACGGAGGCGCTGTCCAAGTTTGCCCCGCCGTCAGTCGATCTTAACCACCCCGTTCAGGCGCTCAAGGAGAACCGGATGCAGGTGGGCCCACACGTCGACCGCCTGCGAGTCGCGCAGACACCGCCAGCACCTCATCCCGCGGCCGCAGCCCATCTCCGCCGGTAGCACCTCCCATGGGATGCTTGAGCGCAGCGCGAACAGAATGCCGGTCAACGCGCGGCTCGGCTCTCGATCGGCCGACGGCCGCCTCTTGGACGTGGGCGCAGCGGCGGCAGAAGCGGCGCAATCTCGGTCCAGAGATCATCGGGCAGAAGCGGACAGCGGACGAGCCATCGCGACCAACGCCTGCTCAGACGATCCGTGCCCGTTCTGTTGGGCGCTCTGAGGCGACTTGGTGAATTCAGTTTACTTGTGCCGTGCCATTGACATGGGCCGACGGTCCCGCTCGGCACCAGTCACGATTTGTTCGAGACGGAGAATTGGCGGCCCATGAAGGGCCGCCATCCTTGTTGTCGAGGATCTCAGGATCCCTCCGGACAGTCAGAGGTCACGCCGAGTTTGAGCAAGCCGCAATTCAAGTTTTGGACATTATTCCGAACACTTACGGGCGAACTGTCCCGCTTGCGTCACTGAGTTTGCGGCGCGACGATTACGAGCACCCCGTCGTGGACCCGCAGGTATCGCATTTCAGGCAGGTGCCGTTGCGGACCAGCGTGAAGTTCGCGCATTCCGGGCAGGCCTCGCCGACATAGCCCTTCATCTTTGCCTCGGCGCGGCGGTCGGCGACGGTGCGCTCCGCCTTGGCGAAGGGGAGGGTGTCGGCGATGGTCTCCGCCTGAGCGGCGACCGCGGGCTCCGCCTTCAGCGCGGAGGTGCCGTGGATCGCGTGGACCGTCCCGCCGGCCGGGGCCGTCTGCCCGGTGCTCGCGGCTCCGACGCCGACCGCGCCGCCCGCCGGGCCGCCCTGGATCAGGGTGAGCCGGTCGGCCGAGCCGCGCAGCAGGCCGCGCGACACGATCGAGGAGGCCGGGGCGGGCTTGGGGCCCTCGCGGGTCGTGTCGGCCGTCTCGCCGCCGCCGATCACCGTGCCACCGATCTCGGCGGGGCTGACATGGGCCAGGTCGGCGCGGCCGAGATACGACACCGCCAGCTCGCGGAACACGTAGTCGAGGAGCGAGGTCGCGTTCTTGATCGCGTCGTTGCCCTGCACGAAGCCGGCCGGCTCGAATCGGGTGAAGGTGAAGGCCTCGACATATTCCTCGAGCGGCACGCCGTACTGGAGGCCGAGCGAGATCGCGATGGCGAAGTTGTTCATCAGGCTCCGGAAGGTCGCGCCCTCCTTGTGCATGTCGATGAAGATCTCGCCGAGGCGGCCGTCGTCGTACTCGCCGGTGCGCAGATAGACTTTGTGGCCGCCCACCACCGCCTTCTGCGTGTAGCCCTTGCGTCGGGCCGGCAGCTTCTCGCGGGAGCGGATATGCTCGACCCGCTCGATCACCCGCTCGACGATCTTCTCGGCGACCTGGGCGGCGCGGGCGGCGGCCGGAGCCTGCAGCACCGCCTCCAGGGCGTCCTCGGCCTCGTCGTCCTCATCGGCGATCAGGGCGGCGTTGAGTGGCTGCGACAGCTTCGAGCCGTCGCGGTAGAGGGCGTTGGCCTTCAGCGCCAGGGTCCAGGACAGGCGGTAGGCCGCCTTGCAATCCTCGACGGTCGCGTCGTTGGGCATGTTGATCGTCTTGGAGATCGCCCCCGAGATGAACGGCTGGGCCGCCGCCATCATGCGGATGTGGCTCTCCACCGAGAGGTAGCGCTTGCCGATCCGGCCGCACGGGTTGGCGCAGTCGAAGACCGGGTAATGCTCGGGCTTGAGGCCCGGCGCGCCCTCCAGCGTCATCGCCCCGCAGATATGGGTGTTGGCGACCTCGATGTCCTTCTTCGAGAAGCCGAGGAACGGCAGCAGCTCGAAGGTCGGGTCCGAGAGCTTCTCCACCGGGACCTTGAGGGTCTGGGTCAGGAAGTCGTCGCCGAGCGTCCAGCGGTTGAAGACGAACTTGATGTCGAAGGCCGACTTCAGGCCCTTCTCTACCGCGGCGATCTTGTCGTCGGGAAAACCCTTGGCGCGCAGGGTGGTCGGATTGATCGCAGGCGCCTGGCCCATCGAGCCGTGGCCGACCGCGTAGGCCTCGATCTCGGCGATCTCGGATTCCCGGTAGCCCAGCGCCCGCAGCGCGTCGGGCGCGGCCTGGTTGATGATCTTGAAGTAGCCGCCGCCGGCGAGCTTCTTGAACTTCACCAGGGCGAAGTCGGGCTCGATGCCGGTCGTGTCGCAATCCATCACGAGGCCGATCGTCCCGGTGGGCGCGATGACGGTCGTCTGGGCGTTGCGGTAGCCGTGGGTCTCGCCGAGCTGGAGCGCCCGGTCCCAGGCCGCGCGGGCATGGGCGCCGAGATTGTCCTGCGGGATGTTGGCGTGGTCCAGCGGCACCGGGGCGATGCTCAGGAACTCGTAGCCTTCGGCCTCGCCATGGGCGGCGCGGCGGTGATTGCGGATCACCTTCAGCATCGCGTCGGCATTGTCGTCATAGGCCGGGAACGGCCCGAGCTCGGCCGCCATCTCGGCCGAGGTGGCATAGGCCACGCCGGTCATGATCGCGGTGAGGGCGCCGGCGAGGGCGCGGCCCTCATGCGAGTCATAGGGGAGGCCCATGGTCATCAGCAGGCCGCCGATATTGGCGTAGCCGAGGCCCAGCGTCCGGTAGCGGTAGGACAGCTCCGCGATCTCCTTCGACGGGAACTGCGCCATCATCACGGAGATCTCGAGCACCACCGTCCAGAGGCGGTTCAGATGCTCGAACGCCTCGACGTCGAAGCGCTTGGTCTGCCGGTCGTACATCGTCAGCAGGTTGGCCGAGGCCAGGTTGCAGGCGGTGTCGTCCAGGAACATGTACTCGGAGCACGGGTTCGAGGCCCGGATCCGGCCACCCGACGGGCAGGTGTGCCAGTCGTTCATCGTGGTGTTGAAATGCAGGCCCGGATCGGCCGAGGCCCAGGCGGCCTCGCCGATCTTCTCCCACAGGTCCCGCGCCTTCAGGGTCTTGGCGGTCTTGCCGGTGGTGCGCTGGGTGAGGTGCCAGTCGGCGTCGGCGTCGACCGCGCGCAGGAAGTCGTCGGTCAGCGAGACCGAGTTGTTGGAATTCTGGCCGGCGACCGTGAGGTAGGCCTCGGAATCCCAGTCGGTGTCGTAGACGGGGAAGTCGATCTTGGTGAAGCCCTGGCGGGCGAACTGGACGACGCGCTTGATGTAGGCGTCCGGCACGGAGGCCTTGCGGGCGGCCTTGATCTCGCGCTTCAGCGCCGGGTTGCGCTCGGGATCGAAGCAGGCGTCACCCTCGGCCTCGCACTGGGTGCAGGCCTTCATGACCAGGCCGAGATGCTTGGAGACGACCTTGGAGCCGGTCACCAGGGCGGCGACCTTCTGCTCCTCCTTTACCTTCCAGTCGATGAACGCCTCGATATCCGGGTGGTCGATATCGACGATCACCATCTTGGCCGCGCGGCGGGTGGTGCCGCCGGACTTGATCGCGCCGGCCGCCCGGTCGCCGATCTTCAGGAAGCTCATCAGGCCGGACGACTTGCCACCGCCGCCAAGCTTCTCGTTCTCGCCGCGCAGCGCCGAGAAATTGGAACCGGTGCCGGAGCCGTACTTGAACAGGCGCGCCTCGCGGACCCACAGGTCCATGATGCCGCCCTCGTTGACGAGGTCGTCCTGGACGCCCTGGATGAAGCAGGCATGCGGCTGCGGATGCTCGTAGCTCGAGGCCGAGCGGGTCAGCTCACCGGTGCGGTAATCGCAGTAGAAATGGCCCTGGCTCGGGCCGTCGATCCCGTAGGCCCAGTGCAGGCCGGTGTTGAACCATTGCGGCGAGTTCGGCGCCACCATCTGCTTGGCGAGCATGTAGCGCAGCTCGTCGAAGAAGGCCGAGGCGTCCTCCTCGGAGGAGAAGTAGCGGCCCTTCCAGCCCCAGTAGGTCCAGCAGCCGGCGAGGCGGTCGAACACCTGCGTGGCCGAGGATTCCGAGCCGATCCGCTCCTCCTCGGGAAGTTCGGCCAGCGCGGCCTCGTCGGCGACCGAGCGCCAGAGGAAGGACGGGACGTCGTTCTCCTCGACCTTCTTGAGGCGGGCGGGCACGCCGGCCTTGCGGAAATACTTCTGGGCCAGCACGTCGCTGGCGACCTGGCTCCAGCTCTCGGGAACGTCGATGCCGTCGAGGCGGAACACCACCGAGCCGTCGGGATTGCGGATCTCGCTCAGGGCCTTGCGGAACGGAATGCCGGTGTAAGGCGACTGTCCGGCCGTGGTGTAGCGACGCTCGAACCGCATGAAACACACCTCTCCCGTCGGGACACGAGTGTCCCGGCCCCGCTGAACGCGGAGTCGATGCCCAATAAGGGGGTCGCGTTCACCCGCGCCCGGAAGCCGGGCGCGTGGCGAATCTGCGAAGATGATTCAGGGACGGTCGAACCTGCCGAAACGCACCACAGGGGCGGCGCGACCGATGCAGGGACATTACCGCCGCCATCGCTCTCACGTCAACAAGTGGTGTGCGGCCAGCCGGTTCCCCGCTAGATGTTGTGCTGGCAACCAAAAGCCTGTGGATATCCCGGCCACCCCGGATAAGTGCCCTTCCGACATTCGGGATTCGGATCGGAAAAATTTTCAATCCACACCCTTAAGTAGAGGCACCTCCGGGCGGCCCGCGAATACGCCGCAGTTGGCCGAACCGGGCGTTGCCGCGCAGCGACAGTTGGGCCGAAGCGCTGGACTCGCGGGCGCGCGCTCACCATAACGGCGCCACGAAGCGCCCGTGCGGCGCGGCTTGATACCGGGACCGGCGATGGCGCTGAAGGACACTTTGCTGCGCGTCTTCACGTGGTGGAACGGCCAGACCGTCTCGCTGGCGCTCCAGACCGCGCGCTCCGGCATCTACGTCGGCGAGGACGAGCTCGGGAACAAGTATTACAAGGCGGAAGGCGCGCTGATCGACCGCTCGGTCGGCTCGGAGCGCCGCTGGGTCATCTATAACGGCTACGCCGACGCCTCGAAGGTGCCGCCCGGCTGGCGCGCCTGGCTGTGCCACAACGTCGACCTCGCCCCGAGCGAGGAGGATTACACGCCGCGCCCCTGGCAGAAGCCGCATGTCGAGAACCAGACCGGGACGCCGAACGCGTACCGGCCGCAGGGTTCGCAGCTTTCCTGGGGCTCCCGCCCGGCCGCGACCGGCGATTACGTGTCCTGGACGCCGGGCAAGTAAGCCTCCTCGGCCGGCGGTGCCCGGACGCCCTTTTGCCGCCACCGTTCCGGTGTTCTGGTAGGCGATCCGATCCGACCGCCGCGCCCGTGACGGCGCGACCGGCCTCCCTCTAGCGTCGCGTTCCGGATCCGGGACGCGGTTCTGGGGTTCTTGTTTCGCATCGTCGTCCGAAGGCCGGCCACCGCCGTTCGGGACGATGCTTTAGGGGTCCGAGCCTTGAGCCGCACCAAAGCCCTCGCACGCCCCGTCCTGACGGCCGCCGCCCTGGCGCTCGGCCTCTGCGCTGGCCCGGCCGCCGCCGACAAGATCAAGAACCCGACCGCGGTCTTCTCCGGCCTCGACAAGATCACCGGCCGCATCGTGTCCTTCGAGGTCGCGGTGGACGAGACCGTGCAGTTCGGCTCGCTGCAGATGACCCCGCGGGTCTGCTATACCCGGCCGCCGACCGAGAGCGCCAAGACCACGGCGTTCCTCGAGGTCGACGAGGTCACCCTCGACAACAAGTATCGCCGCATCTTCACTGGCTGGATGTTCGCGTCGAGCCCGGGCCTGCACGCGATCGAGCATCCGATCTACGACGTCTGGCTGGTCGACTGCAAAGGCGGCAGCGACGTGATCGCCGAGGCGAAGGAGCAGGAGGACGTGCCGGCGGTGGCCGCCAAGCCGGAGCGGACGAAGCGCGCCGGCCGGGATTCGACCAAGACCGCACAGCAGCTCAATGCCGCCGGCCAGGTCGATGTCGAGGCGCCGCGCGGCGTGCCGGTGCAGCCGCGCCAGAAGCCCTCGCGCAAATTCTTCCCGTCGAACGAAGGCCCGGCTCCGGCCCCGCCGGCTCCGCCGCAGCCGCAGAACCTGTTCGACGCGATCTTCCGCTAGGTCTCGACGGCGCCGAGAGCCGCCAGCACCTGCGCGCCCGGCACGGAGCCGTTGCAGGGCCAGACGTTCCAATCCGCGCCCTGATCGAGGGCCGCCGCCAGCCGCCGCTTGTAGATGTGCCGCGGCAGTTCCTCGGCGCCGAACTGCGTGAGATGGTCGGTGACGAACTGCGTGTCGGCGAGCCGGTAGCCGCCCGCGCGCAGGCGGCCCATCAGGTGGACGAGGGCGACCTTCGAGGCGTCGCGCACCTCGTGGAACATGCTCTCGCCGAAGAAGGCCGCGCCCAGCGAGACGCCGTAGAGGCCGCCGACCAGGCGCCGCTCCGTCCCCGCATAGACCTCCACCGTGTGGACGTGGCCGAGGTCGAACAGCGCGCCGTAGAGCTCGCGGATGCGGCCGTTGATCCAGGTCTTCTCGCTGTCCCGGCGCGGCGCCGCGCAGCCAGTGATCACCCCGTGGAAATCGGTGTCGCAGCGGACCTCGAACTGGTCGGAGCGCACCGTCCGGGCGAGGCGGCGGGACACCCGGAACCCGTCGAGGGGGAGGACGCCGCGCGCCCGCGGCTCGACCCAGTACAGGGTCGGGTCGCTCGCATCCTCGGCCATCGGGAAGATGCCCGCCGCGTAGGCCTTGAGCAGGATCTCGGGGGTGATGTCCACGCGGGTCGGATCGTGCATGAGGCGAGTGTCGCGCGGGGCCGGTCCAAATGCCAGAGCCGGCACCGGCCGCGATCGCCGCAAGCCCAGTTTCGAAGTTGGATTGAAGACACGATCGCGGTCGGAATGCGGATGTCCCGAACACACCCCGCATCCTGAGGTGCGCGCGCAGCGAGCCTCGAAGGAGGCCTCCGCTGCGCTTCGTCGCCTCAGGATGAGGGCGAGGGTCGGAAGGGCCGGTCGCGAACGGGTTCCCGTCTATCGCTGGCCTCAGACCTTCATCCCGCCATCGTCCAAAAAGTGCTCGAGCCAGTGGATGTCGTAGAGGCCGTTCTGGACGTCCGGGTTGCGGACGAGGGTCCGGAACAGCGGCAGGGTGGTGTCGATGCCGTCGATCACGAACTCGTCGAGCGCCCGGCGCAGGCGCATCAGGCACTCGTTGCGGGTGCGCCCGTGGACGATCAGCTTGCCGATCAGCGAGTCGTAATGCGGCGGGATGCGGTAGCCCTGGAAAGCCGCCGAATCGACCCGGACGCCGAGGCCGCCGGGGGTGTGGTAATGGGTGATCTGGCCGGGGGAGGGCCGGAAGGTCTCCGGATGCTCGGCGTTGATCCGGCACTCGATGGCGTGACCCTCGACCTTGATGTCGGATTGCGACACCGAGAGCGGGCCGCCGGAGGCGACCTGGATCTGCTCGATCACGAGGTCGATGCCGGTGATCATCTCGGTCACCGGATGCTCGACCTGGATGCGGGTGTTCATCTCGATGAAGTAGAACCGCCCATCCTCGTACAGGAACTCGACGGTGCCGGCGCCGAGATAGCCCAGCTCCTTCATGGCGTTGGCGCAGATGCCGCCGATCTCGGCGCGCATCGACTCGTTGAGCGCCGGCGAGCCGCCTTCCTCCCAGACCTTCTGGTGGCGGCGCTGCAGGGAGCAGTCGCGCTCGGCCAGATGGACCGCGCCGCCGCGGCCGTCGCCGAGCACCTGCACCTCGATGTGCCGGGGCTTCTCGAGATACTTTTCCAGATAGACCGCGTCGTCGCCGAAGGCGGCCTTGGCCTCGGAGCGGGCCATGCCGATCGCCTGCTCCAGCTCGGCCTCGCTGCGGGCGACCTTCATGCCGCGACCTCCGCCGCCGGCCGCCGCCTTGACCAGGACGGGGTAGCCGATCTCGGCGGCCACGCGCTTGGCCTCGTCGGCATCCTCGACGCCGCCCTCCGAGCCGGGCACGCAGGGGATGCCGAGCTTCACGGCCGTGCGCTTGGCCTCGATCTTGTCGCCCATGGTGCGGATATGCTGCGCCTTGGGGCCGATGAAGCCGATCTGGTGATGCGCCAGAACCTCGGCGAACCGGGCGTTCTCCGACAGGAAGCCGTAGCCCGGATGCACCGCATCCGCCCCGGTGATCTCGCAGGCCGCGATGATCGACGGGATGTTGAGGTAGCTGTCCCGGGCCGAGGGCGGCCCAATGCAGACGCTCTCGTCGGCGAGCCGGACATGCATGGCGTCCGCGTCGGCGGTGGAATGGACCGCCACGGTGGCGATCCCGAGTTCCTTCGCCGCCCGCAGGATGCGCAGGGCGATCTCGCCGCGGTTCGCGATCAGGATCTTGTCGAACATCGAACCCTTAGAGCGTCCAGGCGATCCGACGGGACCGCGCAGGATGATCTATCCTCTTGTTGCGCGACGTTTTCCAGGCCCGAAGCGGCAGCCGGTCCGGCGGAAGACGCCCAAAACACCCTGCGCCGGGGCGATCACCGCCTCGGCGCGGGACGCGGACCGAAGCGCGCGGCAGATGCACCGCCCGGCACGTCGCGAAAAGCTCTGTCGCCGCATCCTCCTCGCCCGCGAGCCGGCCGGAGCCGGCCGCCGGGACGATGCGTCAGGAGATGACCAGCAGCGCCTCGCCGTACTCGACCGGCTGGCCGTCCTCGACGAAGATCGCCGTGACCGTGCCGGCGCGGGGCGCCACGATCTCGTTGAAGGTCTTCATCGCCTCAATGAGCAGCAGCTTGTCGCCGACCTCGACCTTCGAGCCGACCTCGGTGAACGCCTTGGCCTCGGGGGAGGGGCGCAGATAGGCGGTCCCGACCATCGGCGACGGCACGGAGCCGGGATGCGCGCGGGCCGGCTCGGCCGGCGCCAAGGCGCCGGTGGGCGGCGCCACCGGGGGCGGCGCGAGGGCGGCGACCGGGGCAGGGCCCGCGACCTGGACGTTCACGGGTTCGAGCCGCCGCACCACGCGGATGCGCAGGTCGCCCTTCTCGACCTCGATCTCGGACAGGCCGGTCTCGGTGACGAGGTTGGCGAGTTCGCGCACGAGCTCGGGGTCGATGGGATCGTTCTTGGGCATCCGGCCTTCTTCGTATCGCGCCGCGGCGGTCGGTTCATCCGGCATGCGCGCTGGCACTCGATCACAGCCTCATGGCTGGCGGCTCTTAGCGCATCGTTCCGGGGATCGGAACCGGCTCGATGCGCTAGAACTTTGGATTTGCATCGTCTTTTTCCGAAAGGCGGCACCCGCCTTTCGGGACGACGCTCTAGACGAAGGCGGCCCGGCGCGACAAGGCCGCGCCCTCCGCCATCCGCCGGTGCTTAGGTCCGGCCCGGCGCCTCAGCAGGAGGCGTGGCCGCATTGGCGCACATCCGCGATGGTCTTGCGGATCGGGTCGACGCCGACGGCGCCGGGAATCACCTCGTCGCCGATGATGAAGGCCGGCGTGCCCGAGAGGCCGAGCCGGTCGCCCAGGCCGCGATTCTCGCTGAGCGCGGCCTTCACCTCGGGGGAGGCCATGTCCTTCTGCAGCTTGGTCGTGTCGGCGCCGAGATCCTTGGCGACCTGGATCGCCCGGGCACCGTTCACCCGGCCCTTGGTCTCGAGCAGCTTCTGGTGGAATTCGAACAGCTTGTCGCCCTTGAGCTGCTGGCGCACCGCGATGGCGACCTGGCTGGCCTCGAGCGATTCCGGACCGAGCACCGGGAAATCCTTGATCACCACCCGCAGCTTCGGGTCGGTCTTGATCAGGGTCTGCACGTCGACCAGCGCCTTGCGGCAATAGCCGCAATTGTAGTCGAAGAACTCGACCAGCGTGACGTCGCCCGTGGGGTTGCCGGCGACCACGTCGTGCGGGCCGTTGATCAGGGCCTCACGGGCCTCCTTGAGGGCCGCCGTCTGGGCGAGGCGCTGCGTCTCCGCCTGCTGCTTCTCGGCCTCGGCCAGGGCCTCCTGCAGCACCTCCGGGTGCTTGATCAGGTAGTCCTTGACGATCGCCTCGATGCCGGCGCGCTGCGCGTCCGTGAACGGGGCCGCAGCAGCCGGAGCGGCGGATTGTGTGGCGTCCTGCGCCGAAGCCGGGACGGCGGCGAGACCGAGCGCCAGGGCCAGCGCGGGCAGGGAGCGGTTGAAGAGCATGGATCCTCGCTTGCGCGGCAAGCCGGCCCGCGCGTGGCGCGAGCGGTAGACGGTGGGTTAGGCGTTTTCGCGGCGCCGGGTCAAATCACGAGACTGGCGCGCAGATCCCGCCCGCCGCGCGCAATCCGGTCTGCCATGCTCAAGCTGTTCCGCGCCTTCTGGCTGCGCCCGCATCTGCTCTGCGCGATCCTGGTGGCGATCGCCGCCGCCCTGCTGGTGCCGGGCCTCGATCCCGGGATGCGGCTGCTGACCGGCTGGTGCGCCGGCGTGATCGTCCATGCCGGGCTGGTCGTGCGCCGGGCGACCGGGCAGAGCCGGGACGCCATGCGCCGCGAGGCCGCACGGCTCGACGACAGCGCCGGGGTGATCACGGTCTTCGCCCTGCTGGCGGCGGCGGCAAGCCTCGGCTCGGTGGCGGTGCTGGTGGTCGGCGGCCGCATCGCCGGACCCGGCGAGCGCTACGCCCTGGCGCTCGCCGGCGCGAGCCTGCTCTGCACCTGGGTGTTCGTGCAGATGATCTTCACCGTGCACTACGCCCACGTCTATTACGGCACCGAGGACGAGGCCGGCGCCGAGCGCGGCGGGCTCGACTTCCACGGCGAGACCGAGCCGGATTTCTGGGACTTCCTGTACTTCACCGTGACCATCGGGGCGGCGGCGGCCACCTCCGACACCAATCTCACCAGCAAGCGCATGCGCCGGATTGCCACCGCGCAGACGATCGGCGCCTACCTGTTCAACACCGGCATCCTGGCGCTGGTGGTCAACATGGCCGCGGGCCTTGCGCCGCACTGACGCCGGTTGAGGCCGGGGCCGCCAGGGGCTAACCCCGGCGCTCCGCTGACCCGCCCTCGCGCCCCGTCAGGACAACATGATTCCGATCTCCCGGCGGGCCGCCGCCGTCCAGCCGTTCCTCGCCATGGACGTCATGGCCGCGGCCGCCGCCAAGGCCCGGCGCGGCGATGACGTGGTGCGCATGGAGGTCGGCCAGCCCTCGGCCCCGGCCCCGCGGGCGGTGATCGCGGCGACGCAGGCGGCGCTCGCCACCGGCCGGGTGCCCTATACCGAGGCGCTGGGCCTACCGGCCCTGCGCGAGCGGATCGCCCGGGACTATGCCCAGCGCCACGGCGTCGCGGTGAGCCCGGAGCGGGTGGTCATCACCACCGGTTCATCGGCGGGCTTCGTGCTCGCCTTCATGAGCCTGTTCGATGCCGGCGCCCGAGTGGCGGTGCCGCAGCCGGGCTATCCGGCCTATCGCAGCATCCTGGCGTCCCTCGACCTCGTGCCCGCCCCGATGGTGCTGCGCGACGAAGACCGCTTCGCCCCGACCGCCGCGCTCCTTCGGGAAACCCATGCCCGCGCCCCGGTGGCCGGCGCCCTGGTGATGAGCCCGGCGAACCCCTCCGGCACGGTGATCACGGAAGCCGCGTTGCGCGACCTCTGCGCGGCCACCCGGGAGCTGGGCCTGCCGCTGATCTCGGACGAGATCTATCACGGCCTCAGCTACGGCCTGCCGACCATCACCGCCCTGCGGTTCGATCCCGACGCCGTGGTGATCAACTCGTTCTCGAAATACCACTGCATGACCGGTTGGCGCGTCGGCTGGATGGTGGTGCCGGAGGTCCTGGTCCGCCCGATCGAGCGGCTGGCGCAGAATCTCTACATCTCGGCACCCTATCTCTCGCAGGTCGGCGCGCTGGCGGCGCTCGACGCCACGGACGAGCTCGACGCGGTGCGCGACGGCTATGCCCGCAACCGGGCGATCCTGCTCGACGCGCTGCCCGGCCTCGGTCTCGGGCGCGTGCACCCGGCCGACGGCGCCTTCTATCTCTACGCGGATGTGGCGAACCTCACCAACGACGCCACCGGCTTCTGCCGGCGCATGCTCGACGAGGCCAACGTCGCCGCGACCCCGGGGCTCGATTTCGACCCGGATCTCGGCCACCACCATGTCCGGTTCTCGTTCGCCGGCTCCGAGGCCGAGTGCCACGAGGCGGTGGCGCGGCTGCGGAGCTGGCTGCGCTGAACCTTTAAGCGGCCTCCACCGGCACCAGGGCGCGGACCGCCTCCGGCAGCTCCGAAAAATGCTCGATCACCCGGTCGGGCCCGAGCTCGGTCACCGGCTTGTCGGTATAGCCGAAGGTCACCGCCACCACCGGGATGCCGGCGGCCTTGGCGGTGTCGATGTCGGTGCGCGAATCGCCGACCATGACGGCCCGGGCCGGATCGCCTCCGGCGCGCTCGATCGTGCCGGTGAGGTGGCTCGGGTCGGGCTTGTAGGCCGGGAAGGTGTCGCGTCCGCAGATCGCCGCGAAGCGGTGGCCGATCCCGAGCAGGCGCAGCAGCTCCACCGACTGGCCCTCGAACTTGTTGGTGCAGACCGCCAGCCGGAAGCCCGCCGCCTCCAGCGCATCCAGCGCCTCCACCACCCCGGGATAGAGGTGCGACGTGTCGGCGAGGTGCTTGCCGTAATGGGCGATGAAGGCCTCGAACAGTCGCCCGTGGTCCTCCGGCGAGAGCGCGCGGCCCTCCGCCTCGAAGCCGCGCCGGATCAGCGCCTTGGCGCCCGCGCCGATCAGGCCGCGGGCCTGGGACAGGGGCAGCTCGGCCAGGCCCTCGCGCTTCATCAGCACGTTGAGGGTGCCGATCAGGTCGCCCGCGGTCTCGGCCAGGGTTCCGTCCAGGTCGAACACGGCGATCGGCGGACGGGCGGTCGAGTCGGGCGGCATCTGGTCGGGCTCCTGCTGGGATACGGTCTCGCTAAAGCCGGCCAGACCCGGCGGCAAGGCGGCGCGGCGCCCCACACTCGCCCGAAAGCCCAGCGAAAGGCTGGGCGCGTCAGCTCCCGGATCCCGCGATGAAACCGTCCCTGCCCCTTCTTGCCCTCTGCCTCGCGCTGGCGAGCGCGCCGGCCGCCGCGACCTCGTTCGAGTTCGTGCCCGCGCCGCAGACCGACCTCAACCGGATGTACCGGGTCGACAAGGTCACCGGCGAGGTGACCTCGTGCCAGTACGGGCTGCAGGAATCGGCCGGCGGCATCGGCCAGACCGTGTGCTTCGGCCCCGGGGAGGGCGCCGGCTCGCAGGCACCGTCGGAATACGGGCTGGTGGCGAGCCGCCACACCCGCGAGGCCGGCGTGTTCCGGGTGAATTACCGAACCGGCGAGATGAGCATCTGCTTCGTGCTCGTGAAGAAGGAGCAGGTGGTCTGCACCCAGCAGGCCAAGCCCGGCGCCGAGGCGAGTTCCGACGCGCCGCTCACCGGGCCGGCCCCCGGCCGGGCCGGGGCCAGCGCCACGCCGGCACAGGGCGGACGCTTTTGAAGCCACCCGTCCCGCGGAGGCGTTCCGGTCCGCCCTGCGGCGTGCTAGGGGCCGCGCGACCGCCTCAGGAAGCCCGGCTGCCCCGCATGCGCGACATCTCGATCCACCCCGCCGACCGGGCCGACCGGCCGTGAGCGGGCCGGACCTGCGCCGGGCGGCGGCGTCGCGCGCCCTCGACCTGGTCGAGCCCGGCATGCGGCTCGGCCTCGGCACCGGCTCGACCGCGGCTGCCTTCGTGGCCCTGCTCGGCGAGCGGGTCCGCGACGGGCTCGACATCGTCGGCGTGCCGACCTCGGAGGCGACGCGGTTGCAGGCCGAGGGCCTCGGCATCCGCCTCGCCACGCTCGACGAGCAGCCCGAGCTCGACCTGACCATCGACGGCGCCGACGAGGTCGACGACCAGCTGCGCCTGATCAAGGGTGGCGGCGCCGCGCTGCTGCGGGAGAAGATCGTCGCCTGCGCCAGCCGCCGCATGGTGGTGATCGCCGACGCGGCCAAGCACGTCGCCCGGCTCGGCGCCTTCCCGCTGCCGATCGAGGTGAACCTGTTCGGCTTGACCGCGACCCAGCGCGCCGTCGAGGCGGCCGTCGCCCGGGTCGGCTGCTCCGGCCCAGTTCGGCTGCGCCGCGACCCGGCCGGCAAGCCGCTGCTGACCGATGGCGGCCATCACATCCTCGACGCCCATCTCGGCGCCATCCCCGACCCTGACGCGCTCGGGGCCGCCCTCTGGGCGGTGCCAGGCGTAGTCGAGCACGGCCTGTTCCTCGGCATCGCCGACGCCGCGATCCTCGCGGCGAATCGGGACGGGCAGGCCGAGGTCACCGTTCTCGGCAGCTTGGTCTGAAGCGCGATACTCCTTGCAGGAACGTTCAGCATGTCCCGTCGCCTCACCGCCGCGCTCGGCCTCGCCCTCGCCGCGGTCACGATCCTCCCGCATGCGGCCTCGGCCCAGGCGAACAAGACGGCCCCCGCCAAGCCGGCGGCGCAGCCGAACACGCCGGCCGCCGCGACGCCGACCTACACGCCGAGCCATCTGGCTCTCGCGCGCGAGGTGATGCTCAGCTCCGGCATCGCCCGCTCGTTCGATTCGGTCCTGCCGGCCTTCGCCGACCAGATCCGCAAGCAGACCGTGACCCGCCCCGAGCTGACGAAGGATCTCGACGAGGTCCTGGCCTCCCTTCAGCCGGAGATGGAGCTGCAGAAGCAGCGCATGATCGACATCGCCGCCCGCACCTACGCGGCGAAGTTCCCGGAGCCCGAGTTGAAGGAGATCGCGACCTTCTTCCGCTCGCCGGCCGGCAAGCACTACGTCGAGGCCCAGCCGCAGCTCCTCGACGAGATGGTGCAGGAGATGCAGGACTGGACGCAGGAAGTGTCCGAATACGTCATGGTCCGGGTCCGGGCCGAGATGGGCAAGCGCGGCCACCAGATGCAGTGAGGATCGCGCCGGCGGATCGACCGCCGCGCCGACGGCCTCGGCCCGCGCAAACCGCGACGCGCCCCCTCTCTCCTGCACGGGAGAGGGGACCCGCGCCACGACCGAAGATGTGTGAACATCCTCGCTCGAAGATGGGGGCGCCTTGGACATCCGATGCCGTTGAACTCCATGCCGGCGCGCGCGCGCGGTCAGACACGTTCCGCGCAGACGACCCACCGCCTCTACGCGGCCGGCGCGACGGTGCTCGCCGTCCTGCCGCTGGCGATGGTGCTCGCCAACCGGTCGAGCCCGGTCTTCATCGGCCTCGCCGCGCTCGCCTTCCTGGTTGGACGCTTCCTTGAGGATCGCCGCACCCTCGCGCCGCGCGTCGTTGCCCCCCTGAAACAACCGCTCGGCCTCGCGACGCTCGCCTTCCTGGCCTGGTGCCTCGTCTCCTTCGCTTGGACGCCATTCCCCGGTGCGTCGCTGCGGGTGCTGGGCGAGTTTCTGCCCACCCTGATCGCCGCCTACCTGCTGGCCTGCCTCGCCCCGGGCCGGATCCCGGATTTCGCGCCCCCTCTCGCAGCGGCGGCGATCGGGCTGGCGGGCCTGATCATCGCCATCGACCTCGCCTCGGACCTCGCCCTCGAACGCGCGCTCGGGCGCCGGGTCGCGGCCTTCGTCCACAATCGGCCGGCCCTGACCCTCGATCTCGTGGCTGGCCCCGTGGCCCTCGTGCTCTGGCGGACCCGGGCCCGAGGTCTCGCTGTCGCCACCCTGGTCTTCGGCGCCCTGGGCGTGCTGCGCTCGATCAGCGGCGCTGCGCAGCTCGGCCTGCTGGCCGGAGCCGGGCTGTTCGCCCTGGCCCGTCTGCTGCCCCGGCGGGCCGGCATCGGTCTGGCGGGCCTGGGCCTCGGCCTCGCCGTGGCCCTCGCGCCCGTGGAAGGCGACTTGCTCGCCAAGGTCATGCCCGAGGCGGCGCATGAGCGCCTGGTCCAGTCCTCCTCCCGGGCCCGGGTCGCCATCGCCCGCAGCTTCGGCGCGGCCGTCGCGGCCGATCCGTGGCTCGGAGCCGGATTCGGCACCAGCGCGCGCTTCGCCGAGACCCCGGTGGCCGGCACGGTCGCGCCGGAGATGCGGATCATCCTCGGGGTCGGCCACCCGCATAACAGCTTCCTGCAGGTCTGGGCCGAGCTGGGATTGCCCGGCGCGCTCCTGGGGACATTGGTCCTGCTGCTGATGCTCGGCCGGATCGCCGGGCTGCCGCAGCCCGACCGGGCCGCGGCACTGGGTCTCGTCGCCTGCGCGGCCGCCATCGCGTTCGTCGAGCACAATGGCTGGGCGGCGTGGTGGACGGCCGGGCTCGGCGCTGCCATCACCTGGATGCGTGCAGCTGCGCCGCGCGCCGCCGCGACGGAACCCGAGATGGACGGCCCCGCATGAGCGCCTTCGACGTCGACCTCTTCGTCATCGGCGGCGGCTCGGGGGGCGTCCGCGCCGCCCGGATCGCGTCCGGCTACGGCGCCAAGGTCATGCTGGCCGAGGAATACCGGGTCGGCGGCACCTGCGTGATCCGCGGCTGCGTGCCCAAGAAGCTCATGGTCTATGCCGGCCGCTTCGCCGACGAGTTCGAGGACGCCGCGGGCTTCGGCTGGACGGTCGAGCGCCCGCGCTTCGACTGGCACGTCCTCAAGCAGCGCCGCGACACCGAGGTGACCCGGCTCGAAGGGATCTACGACACCAACCTGATGCGCGCCGGCGTCGAGATCGTGCCCGAGCGCGCCGTGATCGAGGATCCGCACACGATCCGCCTGCTCGGATCGGACCGGATCGTCCGGGCCGAACGGATCCTGGTGGCGGTCGGCGGTCATCCGGTGAAGGAGCCCGCGGTGCCCGGGATCGAGCTGGCGATCACCTCGAACGAGGTGTTCGAGCTGGAGAGCCTGCCCGAGCGCATCCTGGTGATCGGCGGCGGCTATATCGCGGTCGAGTTCGCGGGCGTGTTCGCGGCTTTGGGCAGCCGCACGACCCTGCTCCACCGGGGCGATCGGCTGCTGCGCGGCTTCGACAACGAGGTCCGCGACGCCCTCGCCGAGGCCTACGGCCGGCGCATGGACCTGCGGCTCGGCCGCACGCTGACCCGGATCGACCGGCGCGCCGACGGGCTGCGCGCGCGCCTCGACGACGGCTCCGAGATCCTGGCCGATCAGGTCCTGGTGGCCACCGGCCGGCGCCCGAACGTCGCCGGGCTCGGGCTGGAAAAGGCCGGGATCGAGACCGACGCTGCCGGAGCGATCCCGGTCGACGCCTATTCCCAGACCTCGGTCCCCTCGATCTACGCGGTCGGCGACGTCACCAACCGCGCCAACCTGACCCCCGTGGCGATCCGCGAGGGCCACGCCTTCGCCGACACGGTCTATGGCGGCAAGCCGTCCTGCGTCGACCACCGGCTGATCCCGACCGCGGTGTTCTCGACCCCCGAGATCGGGATCGTCGGCCATACCGAGGCCGCCGCCCGGGAGATCTACGGCAAGATCGACGTCTACAAGGCGCGCTTCCGGCCGATGAAGGCGACGCTCTCGGGCCGCGAGGAGCGGATCCTCATGAAGGTGCTGGTCGATTGCGCCAGCGACCGGGTCGTCGGCGTCCACCTCTTCGGCCACGATGCCGGCGAGCTGATCCAGGCGGTCGGCATCGCGGTCACGATGGGCGCCACCAAGGCGGATTTCGACCGCACCATCGCGGTCCACCCCACCGCCGCCGAGGAGCTCGTGACCATGCGGGTGCCGGAGGTGACTAAGCATCCCGTAGGGGTCGGTTAAGTTCGCCGCGTCGCGGGGTCTCGACGCGGTGCGCGGCCGAGCCATATCAGGGTCATGGGCAAGCAGGGCGCAGGCAAGGGCAATCGCGAGGACGACGCGCACGCGCGGCGTCAGGCGATCATCGACGGCCTGCTGGCCGATGCGCTGCGGCCGGCCTTCAGCTACCGGGTCCCCAGCCACGACGCGCTGCCCCCCGACATCCGCCGGGCGATCGACCGGCTGCTCGCCAAGGCCGAGACCCTGCGCAGCCGCTGCCTCACCTACGACGACCTCGAGGAAGCGCTGCCGCCCCGAGACGTCTCCGCGGAGGATCTGGAGGCGATCTTCTGGATCCTGGCCGAGCACGGGATCGAGGTCGAGGACGGCGAGGCGTGAGGCCAGACCAATCTCAAGACTTCGCCTGCCGGATCGGCGAAGAAACGTCCGCCGAGCGCTGAGCTCAGCCGCGCCAGACAAACAACTCTGCTTCAGGCTCCTGCCTGCCCTCAGGAATCCGGCACTCGCAAGGGCCCGGGAACCTCTCTATAAGCCGCGCTTCGCGCGTCACGCGCGATCGCACGAAGGATGTGCGCGGAGAGAGGTCATGGCCGAGCGTTGGACACCGAAGAACTGGCGGAACCTGCCGATCCAGCAGGTCCCCGCCTATCCGGATTCGGCGGCGCTGCAGGCGGTCGAGACCCAGATCGCGAGCTTTCCGCCGCTGGTCTTTGCCGGTGAGGCCCGCAAGCTGAAGACGGCGCTCGGGCGCGTCGCGGCCGGCGAGGCCTTCCTGCTCCAGGGCGGCGACTGCGCCGAGAGCTTCGACGAGCATTCGGCCGACAACATCCGCGACTTCTTCCGGGTGTTCCTGCAGATGGCGATGGTGCTCACCTTCGCGGGCGGCTCGCCCGTGGTGAAGGTCGGGCGCATCGCCGGGCAGTTCGCCAAGCCGCGCTCCTCGCCGACCGAGACCCTCGATGGCGTGAGCCTGCCGAGCTATCGCGGCGACATCGTCAACGGCATCGGCTTCAGCGAGGAGGCCCGCACGCCGGACCCGCGCCGCCAGCTCGAGGCCTACCGGCAATCGGCCGCGACCCTGAACCTGCTGCGCGCCTTCGCCACCGGCGGCTACGCCAACCTGGAGAACGCGCATCGCTGGATGCTGGGCTTCGTGAAGGATTCGCCGCAATCCTCGCGCTACCAGGATGTCGCCGGCCGCATGACCGACGCGCTCGACTTCATGCGGGCGATCGGCATCAACCCGGAGACGCATCCGGAGGTGCGGACCACCGACTTCTACACGAGTCACGAGGCCCTGCTGCTCGGCTACGAGGAGGCGCTGACCCGCGTCGACTCGACCACGGGCGATTGGTACGCGACCTCCGGGCACATGCTCTGGATCGGCGACCGGACCCGGCAGCCGGATCACGCCCATGTCGAGTACGCCCGCGGAATCAAGAACCCGATCGGCCTGAAATGCGGCCCGTCCATGCAGGCGGACGGCCTGATCCGGCTGATCGACCTGCTGAACCCGGAGAATGAGCCCGGCCGGCTGAGCCTGATCTGCCGGTTCGGCGCCGACAAGGTCGGCGACCACCTGCCGGGTCTGATCCGGGCGGTCGAGCGGGAAGGGCGGTCCGTGGTCTGGATCTGCGACCCGATGCACGGCAACACCGTCGCGGCCGGCCGCTACAAGACTCGGCCGTTCGACCGGGTGATGCAGGAGATCGAGGGCTTCTTCGGCGTCCACCGGGCCGAGGGCACGTTCGCGGGCGGCATCCATCTCGAGATGACCGGCAAGGACGTGACCGAGTGCACCGGCGGCGCCCGGGCGCTCACCGCCGACGACCTGCAGGACCGCTACCACACCTACTGCGACCCGCGCCTCAACGCCGAGCAGGCGCTGGAGGTGGCGTTCCGCACGGCCGAGCTGGTCAAGGCCGAGCGCAGCCATGTGGAGCGTCCGCGCCTCGACGCGGCCGAGTGAGGCGCCGCGCCAATCCCTCCCCCGCCACGGGGGAGGGGCCCGTCAGGCGATCGCCCGGGCGGCGCCGTTCCAGCGCTGGATGACCTCACCCACCTGGCAGACCGGGACCGGGCGGCTGATCAGGTAGCCCTGGACCTCGTCGCAGCCCTCGGCGCGCAGATGCGCGAGCTGGGCCTCGGTCTCCACGCCCTCGGCGGTGGTGGTCATGCCGAGGCTGGTGCCGAGCCCGATCACCGCGCGGACGATGAAGTCGGTCCCGTCCTTCAGGCACAGGTCGCGCACGAAGGACTGGTCGATCTTGATCTTGTCGAACGGGAAGCTGCGCAGGTAGCTCAGCGACGAGTAGCCGGTGCCGAAATCGTCCATCGAGACGCGCACGCCCAGCGCCTTGAGGCTGTGCAGGATCGCGGTGGTGGCGCCGGGATTGGCGACCAGCACGGATTCGGTGATCTCGAGTTCCAGCCGGCGGCCGGGCAGGCCGGTCCGGCGCAGGGCCTCGCGCACCGCGGTCACCAGGCTCGCCGAGGTGAACTGCACCGCCGAGACGTTGACCGCGACCTTGAGCCCGTCCGGCCAGCGGGCGGCCTCCTCGCAGGCCCGGCGCAGCACCCATTCGCCGAGCGGGACGATCAGGCCGAGCTCCTCGGCGATCGGGATGAACTCGGCGGGCGAGACGAAGCCGCGGCTCGGGTGGTTCCAGCGCAGCAGGGCCTCGAAGCCGCAGATCCGGTCCGTGGCGAGGCTGTAGATCGGCTGGTAGTAGACCTCGAACGCCTCGCGGGCCAGCGCGTCGCGCAGGTCGCGCTCCAGCATGCGCCGGGCCTGGAGACGGGCATCCATCTCGGGCTCGAAGAACCGGAACGAGCCCCGGGCCTCGGTCTTGCCGCGGTCGAGGGCGACCTCGGCGTTCTTCAGGAGCTTCTCGCAGCTCGCGCCGTCGCCCGGCGCCAGGGTGATGCCGATGGTCAGCCCGACGCTGATCTCGTGGTTGCTCAGGCTGTAGGGCGCGCTCAGCACCTCGAGGATCCGCCGGGCCAGGATCGCGGCCTCCTCCGGCCGGTCGACGCCCCGCTGGACGACGATGAACTCGTCGGCCCCGAGCCGGGCGACGCAGTCGACCTCGCGCACGCAGGCGGTCAGCCGCGCGCCGACCGCGGCCAGCAGCTCGTCCCCGACCCCGTGCCCCAGGGTCTCGTTCACCGGCCGGAAATCGTCGAGGTCGATGGCGAAGACCGCGAAGCCCGCATCGCGCCCGGCCTGGGCCACCGCCAGGTCGATCTGCTGGCCCAGAGCCTCCCGGTTCGGCAGCCCGGTCACCGTGTCGTGATGCGCCAGGAAGGCGATGCGCGCCTCGGCCCGCCGGCGCTCGGTGACGTCCTCGTAGGTCGCCACGAAGCCGCCATCGGCGGTCTCGCGCCGGTCGATCGAGACCGTGCGGCCGTTGGCGAGTTCCTGAAACTGCGTGTGCCAGGTGCCGCCGCGATGCGCCTCGTGCTCCTGGCGGAGGAGGGCAGCGAGGTCGCTGCCCGGATGGTTGCCGGCCGCGAGGCTCACCCGCAGCACGTCCTGCGCGGACATCCCGGGGACGATCGCACCGGCGGGCAGGCCGTAGATCTCGCTGTAGCGCCGGTTCACCACCATCAGGCGGTGCTGGGCATCGTAGAGGCACAGCCCCTGGGACATGTTGTCCAGAGCCGCGTCGAGCCGCAGGTTGGTTGCGGTGAGCCGGTCCTCCTGCTCCTTGAGGAGGCTGATGTCGCTGCACACCGCCACGAAGCCGCCCTGCTGGGTGGCGCTGCGGCTCACCCGCAACCAGCGCCCGTCGGCCAGCCGGATCTCGCCGTCGCGGGCGAGCGCCCGGAAGCACTCGTCGAGATTCGGCGAGCCGGGGGCGGGGCGCGACAGGGACAGGCCGGCCGCGATCGCGGCCTCCAGCCCGTCGAAGAAGTGCAGCGCCTGGGTGTTGGCGAGCGCGATGACGCCCTCGGCATCGACCACGATCACGCCCTCGCGGGAGGTCTGGAGCGCGTCGGTCACCAGGGCCTCGGCGACGCGGCGCTGGCTGACCTCGCGCTGCATCATCGCCCGGATGTTGTCGCGCATCACCGCCATCGAGCGCAGCAGGCTGCCGAGCTCGTCGCGACCGCCGGCCGGGATCCGGTCGTCGAGCCGGCCGCTGGCAATCCGCTCCGCCGCCGCCGAGGCATCCGCCAGGGGTCCGGTGATGCGGCGGTTGAGCAGCCAGGCGATCATCGCGCAGGCGAACACCGCCAGCCCCGCCACGATGGCGTTGACCTGCATCTCCCGGGCGACGAGCATCCGGGCGGCCTGCCGGAAGGTGAAGCCGTCGCCCGCGGTGTAGTTGACCAGCAGGTCGATCTGGCCGTCCACCACGTTGGCCTGATGGTCCAGGGCGTCCCAGCGCTCGGGCCGGGCGGTGGCCGGATCGAGGCCGCGGCGCATCTCCTCCCAGGTGGCCACCGCGGCCTGGACAGCCCCGGCGGTGCGCACCGACCGGTCCGATTGCGAGCGCTCGACCGCGATGGTCAGGTCCTCGGAGAGGGTGGTCGAGAGCTCGGCGATCTCGGCATCGAGCTTGGTCGCCGCTGCGGCGTCGCGGGCATGGGTCCGGCGCGCGAAGGCGCTGCGCATCTTGGCGAAATCCGCCGCGGTCGCCCGGGCGTAATTGATCGACATCAGCGACTCGTCATAGGTGCGATTGACGAGCGCCCCGACATGCGAGATCGCCACGACGGCGTAGAGGCCGAGCGCGCCGGACAGCAGGCTCATGCCCAGGAAGGCGACGAAGATCCGGCCGCGGATCGTGGCGGGCAGGCCCGCGATGCCGCGCACGGCGCGCATCGAACTCGAGGGTTCGCGTTCGTCCGTCGCTCTCTCGGGGTCTCGCATCGCACCGGGCCGCCGTGTGACAGGTGCGGTCGACCGTAATTGCTACATGTTAAGACGCGATTAGCCGGGTGGATTGCCGAATCGACCCGTGAACAACCGTTTTGGTATCGCGATCACTGCCCAAACAGCCGAAATGGCCGGAACACGAGGCATCGCGAAAATGATTTCTCAATAAAATCTCAGGTAGATTGCCGCGACGAGCCCGAGGAACAGCATGCCCCCCGCAGCGTCGAGTTTGTTCGCACAGCCCCGCGGGCGATCGGCCCTGCCGGCTTTCGCCGCTCTGGCGCTGGGGATGATCTGCGGATTGATCCTGATCGGCGATCTCGAAGCCTCCGGGCTGATGGTGTCGCAGAAGGGCCGGGCGTTCCAGCCGGGCAACCTCGCGTTGAGCCGGGGCGAGACGGTGATGTTCGTCAACGACGACAGCGACCTGCTGCATCACGTCTTCGTCGAATCGGACACGTTCAGCTTCGATTCCGGCGACCAGGAGCCGGGCAGCCGCACGCCGGTCACCTTCACCGAGCGCGGCACCTTCCAAGTGCTGTGCGGCATCCATCCGAAGATGAAGCTGGTAGTGAAGGTGAATTAGGCCCGTTCGGTAGGGGGCGCGGTCGCGGTTCGATCGCTCACCGGCATAGCCTGCGCAGAGACGTAATTTGGGGCGGCGCGCGCTGCCCGAATATCGTGTTTCCCTGGATTGCTTCGTTGCGCGCGCAATGACGGTGGATGCGTAGACCAGCATCGATCCGAACCGCGCCCTCATCCTGGTAAGTCAGTTCGGGTCCGATCTGGTAAGGTCGGCGCTGCGGCGACGGACAGGACCCCGGCTCATCCTAGGGCTCTGACGCCTGTACCTCAGCTTGGGAGCCTGCCCGTTCCTTCCATGACCCCGGACAGTCGCTCGGGCCGCAAGAGCCCGGTTGCGCAAGGGTGGGGCGGGATGGGGCCGGTGTATGTCGGGATCGACATGTGCAAGGCGCGGCTGGACGTGCATGTCCTGCCGCAGGGCCAGGCCTTCGCGGTAGCCCGCGACGGGGCGGGTCTGAGCGACCTGGTGGCGCGCCTGCGGGCGTTGGCGCCGGATCTGGTCGCGATCGAGGCAACCGGCGGCTTCGAGCAGGTGGCGGCGGCCGCGCTGGCGGGGGCGGGTCTGCCGCTGGTGGTGGTCAACCCGGCCCAGGTCCGGCACTTCGCCAAGGCGCTGGGCCAGCGGGCCAAGTCGGACCCGATCGACACCCGCGGTGATCGCCCGGTTCGCGGCAGCGACGCGGCCCGAAGTGCGGCCCTTGCCGGAAGCGGCGACGCGGTTGCAGGCCGAACTAGTCGCCCTGCGCCGTCAGATCATCGAGATGCTGGCGGCGGAGAAGAACCGGCCTCACCGCACCGAGGTGCCGCGGATCGCCAAGAGCACTACCCGGCTGGTCAAGGCGCTGGAGAAGGAGCTGGCCGGCGTCGACGACGAGATCGACACGGGCGTGCGCGGCTCGCCGGCCTGGCTTGCCACGGAGGACCTGCTCGCCTCAGTGCCCGGGGTGGGGCCGGTCACGGCACGCACGCTCCTGGCCGAGTTGCCGGAACTGGGCCGGCTCGACGGACGGCAGATTGCCGCCCTGGCCGACCTTGCGCCGTTCGTACGCGAGTTCTGCAAGTGGAAGGGCCGCGCCATGGTGGCGGGCGGGTGCAAGAGCGTGCGCACGGCGCTGTTCATGGCCGCGCTGACCGCCTGCCGGCACAACCCGGTGCTCAAGCCGTTCCGCGACCGCCTGGTCGCCGCCGGCAAGCCCAAGATGGTGGCCGTCATCGCGGTCGCCCGCAAGCTGCTCACCATCCTCAACGCCATGCTCAGGGACCAGAAACCATGGCAAATCGCTTGACGACCAACACAGTCGCTGAGGAGCCCGCGCGAGCGGGCCTCGAAGGAAGCCTCCAGGGATCGCGCGGCTGGCTGGAGCCCTCCTTCGAGGCCTACGCACGCTCCCTCGTCTCGGGATCGAGCTGCGAATCGATCCGGCTCGTCGCGATGTCGATTCGCGCATCCGGCGCCGCGCGCCTGGATACTAGTCCGATGGAGCCGTCGCATACGAGGGATCCGTAATGCGATTTGGGCATGGCCCTGGCCCAGGGCACCAAACAACCCGAATCCCTCGCATTTGAGCGATCCGCGAAACCCTCGCGTCTCATCGTCGTGGCAAGCTCTCCGCCAGGAGACCCCGCGATGATCGACGCGCTTCAGACTGCGACCGCCGGCATGACCCGGGCGACCGACCGGCTCGGCACGGCAGCACAGACAGTCGCGGCGATCGGCGCGCCGGTCGGGGATGCGGCGCTGCCACCCGCCGTGCAGGTCGACCTGTCCAGCACCGTCGCCGATCTGATCGAATCCCGGACGTCCTTCGCGCTGAACGCCGCGGTGGCGCGCACCGCCGACCGCATGAGCGGCCAGCTCCTCGACATCAAGGCCTGAGCGCGGCGTCCGTCAGTCCGCCGGGGCCGAGCGGCGGGCGGCGATCGCCGGAATCGCCAAAAGGGCCAGGATCGCGGCGGCGGCGAACAGGAGCCCCACGCCGATCGCGCGATAGGCGACCACGCCCAAAAGGCCGCCACCGAGGAACGCGCCGACCGTCATCAGGTGGAGCCGCAGCTTGGCGGGGTCGTGACGCTTGGCCTGGGGATCGCCCGCCTTGCGGTCCAGCCAGCGCGCGAGCTCGATGCCGATATCGGTGACCATGCCGGTGACATGGGTGGTCCGCACCCGGGAATCGGTGATCTTCGTCACGGCGGCGTTCTGCAGCCCCAGGACGAAGCTGAGGCCGAACACCAGCGCCTCGCCTCGGGCGGGCTCGGCCAGCGGCAGCGCGATCAGGCCGATCGCGACGAGCAGGCAGGCCTCGGCGCAGATGCTGTAGGCATAGGCGCCGTAGGGCGCATGGCGGCGGCGCCGCCGGATCAGCAGCGTCGAGGTCGCGGCGCCCAGCGCGAACAGGATGACGAGGAGCAGCGCCTTGGCGGCGAGGATGAGGTCGCCGGTCCCGGCCCGGTCGGAGATCGCCGACACATTGCCGGTCATGTTCGAGGCGTAGAAGCCGACCGCGTAGAAGCCGGCCGTATTCAGCGCGCCGGCCACCGCGGCGAGGGACCAGGAGAGGTTGAGATCCGCCTGGAAGGTGCGCGTCCCGCCTTCATGGACAAGCATGGAAGTGCCGATGCCGTGGAATCAAAGCCGACTGAGCCAGCAATCGTAACCGACCCCACTTCGATCGGGTACGCGGTTCCGGTGCAGCCGTGCCCTGCGCGGCCCCGGCGTCCCCCGATGTCGGGGATGCTGCGGATGAAAGCGGGCTCTGGATCCCGGCGAAACGATACGGCGCAGCCTCCCGGGAAGGCTGCGCCGTTCGGATCTCGTGACGCCCCAGCCAGGGCACCGGACCGGCTCACCAGCCGCGGTAGTGGCGGCGGTAGCCGTAATCGTCGTCGCAATCCCAGTCGTCGCGCCAGCGGCGATGGCCGTAGCCGACCGGAACGCGCTCGTAGGTGACGACCCGTCGCGTCGCGTAGACCGGTTCCACCTCCTCGTAGGCGCGGTAGACCGGGCGGGGCCGGACGACCACGGGCGTCGGCCCGTAGCCGTCATACGGGGTGCTATAGGAATAGCTGTAGGCGGGGGCGGCCTGGGCCGCAGCGCCGATCAGGGCGCCGGCCGCCAAGCCGCCGATGATGCCCGCCGCGATGGCGCCGCCGCCGCGGGCCTCGGCGGCGGTGGAAGCGAGGGTCCCCGCGCCGATCAGCGCGGCGGCCGAAAGCACAGCGATCCGTCTCATGACCTGACTCCGAGTGCAGCGCGGGACCGCCGGGGCGTTCCCGATCACGGAAGACAGAATGCCTAGGATTCGCTGCATCGACGCTGAAGTGGGCTTGCAGCTTCTGTTCAGCTTTCGACCGGTGCGGCGGTCGCCGGTGATTCCCGGATGTAGCCGCGCGAGATCAGACGGCTGCGCTCGCGGGTGCGCCGCTCGGCATCCATCAGGTCGGACAGGGCGTCGGCGATGGCGCAGCGGAGCGCAATGCCCGCGTCGCCGTCGGCGAAGCCGAGATAGGCGCGGCTGATCGCATCGACCGGGCAGGCATGGTCCTTCTGGGCGGCGAGGGCCTGGGTCAGCATCGGGATCCCCTTCGTTGCTGCCGGAACGAAGAGAGAACAAGCCAGAAGGGTTAACGTTTCGTCAACGGGCCTGGCCGCCCCATCGCGAACGCCCGTTAACCCTGTGGATAACGGGGATCCGGCTGCCAGCGGGCTGTGGATAGGCCTGTTCACGCCGGCCCGGCAGGCCGGCGCATCCCATCCCGGCGAATCGCGTGCACCCCGTCGGCGGGACGGTTGCGCCACGGCGCCGACCGGGCCATCAGCGGAGGCGATGGCCGGCCCGACACCCGCACTGCCGATCGAGGCAGCGCTCCCCGCATTGCGCAGCGCGCTCGCCGCCCGGAACGCCGCCGTGCTGGTGGCGCCCCCCGGTGCCGGCAAGACCACACGCGTCCCCTTGGACCTGCTCGACGCACCCTGGCTGGGCGCGAAAAAGATCATCCTGCTGGAGCCGCGCCGCCTGGCGGCCCGGGCCGCCGCCGCCCGGATGGCGCAGATCCTCGGCGAGGCGGTCGGCGGCACGGTCGGCCTGCGGGTCCGGCTCGGGTCGAAGATCTCGGCGAGGACCCGGATCGAGGTGGTCACCGAGGGCGTGTTCACGCGCATGATCCTCGAAGATCCGGAGCTCGCCGGCGTCGGCGCGGTCCTGTTCGACGAATTCCACGAGCGCTCCCTCGACGCCGATCTCGGCTTGGCCTTCGCGTGCGATGCGCAGGGCGGGTTGCGCGAGGATCTGCGCATCCTGGTCATGTCGGCGACCCTGGACGGCGCCCGGGTCGCGCGGCTGCTCGGCGATGCCCCGGTCGTAGCCTCCGAGGGCCGGGCCTTCCCGGTGGAGACCCGCTACGCCGAGCGCGACCCGAACCGGCGGATCGAGGATTCGGTCGCCGAGGTGACCCTGCGGGCGCTGCGGGCGGATCCGGGCTCGGTGCTGGTGTTCCTGCCCGGACAGGCCGAGATCCGCCGGACCCACGATCTCCTGGCCGACAAGGTCGGGCCGGAGGTCCAGCTCGCTCCGCTCTACGGCGCGCTGACCCCGGCCGAGCAGGACCGCGCCGTCGCGCCGGCGCCGCCCGGAACCCGCAAGGTCGTGCTCGCCACCAGCATCGCCGAGACTTCCCTGACCATCGAGGGCGTGCGGATCGTAGTGGATTCCGGTCTGGCGCGGGTACCGGTCTACGAGCCCGGCCTCGGCCTGACTCGGCTGGTGACCGCCCGGGCTTCGCGCGCCTCGGTGGACCAGCGCCGGGGCCGCGCCGGGCGGACGGAGCCGGGCCTGTGCTGGCGGCTGTGGTCCGAGGCCGGCACCAACGCGCTCGAACCGTTCACCCGGCCCGAGATCCTGTCGGCGGACCTTGCCGGGCTGCTGCTCGACTGCGCCGCCTGGGGCGTCACCGACCCGCGCACGCTCAACTTCCTCGACCCGCCCCCTGCGGCCGCGCTCACGGAGGCCCGCGCCATGCTCGGCGCCCTCGGGGCGCTCGATTCCGACGGGCGGCTCACCGAGATCGGCACGAAGCTGCGCGCCCTGCCGCTGCCGCCGCGGCTGGCCCGGATGGTGACGGTGGCGGCCGGGACGGGCCAGGCGCGGGCCGCCGCCGACCTCGCGGCGGTGCTGGTCGAGCGCGGGCTCGGCGGGGACGGCATCGATCTCGACGAGCGGGTGGAGCGCTTCCGCCGGGACCGGGGCGGCCGGGCCGCGGATATGCGGCGCCTGGCCGAGAACTGGGCGCGGATCGCCGGGGGCGCCCAGCAGGACGATCGGGAAGCGGCCGGCCCGCTGCTGGCTCTGGCCTATCCGGACCGGGTCGCCCGGGCCCGGGGCCGGGAGGGCGAGTTCGTGATGGCCAGCGGCCGCGCCGGCCGTCTCGACCCGGCGAGCCCGCTCGCCCGGGAGACCTATCTGGTGATCGCCGACCTCGCGGGCGCCGCCGGCAATGCGCGTATCCTGGCGGCCGCCACCATCGGGGCCGAGGCGATCGAACGGCTGTTCGCCGACCGGATCGAGGCCCGCACCGAGGTGACCTTCGATCCGCAGGCCGCCGCCCTGCGGGCCCGGGCGGTCCGGCGTCTGGGCGCGGTCAATCTCGGCGAGCGGCCGTTGCCGGTCCCGGCCGACACGGAGTCCGCGGCGATCCTGGCCCGCGGCATCGTCGGCCTCGGCCTCGACCGCCTGCCCTGGACCCCGGGCCTGTCGCAATGGCGCGCCCGGGTGCGGTTCCTGCGCGCCGCGGGGGGCGGGGATTGGCCGGACCTGTCGGACGCCGCCCTGGCCGAGAGCGCCGAAACCTGGCTGGCGCCGGCCCTCGTCGGGCGCAACGCCCTGGCGGCGATCACCCCGGCCGACCTCGCCGGTGCCCTGCAGGACCTTCTGCCCTGGCAGCTGCGCGGCCGTCTCGACGCCGCGGCGCCGACCCATGTCGAGGTTCCGACCGGCTCGCGCATCCCGGTCGATTACACCGAGGCCGAGCCTGTCCTGGCCGTCCGGGTCCAGGAATTGTTCGGCCTCGACCGGCACCCGACCGCGGGCGGCCGCCCCCTCGTCCTGCACCTGCTGTCGCCGGCGCACCGCCCGATCCAGATCACCCGGGATCTCCCGGGCTTCTGGCGTGGTTCCTGGGCGGCGGTGCGGGCGGAGATGCGCGGGCGCTACCTGCGCCACCCCTGGCCGGAGGACCCGCTGGCCGAGGCCCCGACCCGGCGCGCGAAGCCGCGCGGGACGTAAGTCCGCGGGGCATCGACCCTCTCAACGACAGGACGGACGCGACGCGATGACGACCGACCCGAAGACGTTCGATCCGGCATCCGAGGGCTGGGCGGAGGTGGAGGACCACGGGTTCATCGCCCATGTCGGCCCCCTGTATGTCCGAGCCGCGGACGGCGCCTACGCGTTCCGGGCCGAGCAGAAGCACGCCAACCTGATCGGCGTGGTCCATGGCGGCATGCTGATGAGCTTCGCCGACCGCGCGCTGGGCGAGACCGCGATGCGGGCGGCGGACGGTGCGAACTGCGTGACGATCCAGCTCGAGATGAAGTTCATCGATGTCGGCCGCCTCGGCGACTGGATCGTGGTGCATCCCCAGGTGGTCAAGCGCACCGGCTCCCTGGTGTTCATGCGCGGCGATGTCCGGGAGGGAACGCGCCTCGTGGCGTCGGCGGACGGCGTCTGGAAGATCCTGCGGCGCAAGCCCAGTTGATCGCCAGACGTTCCGCGCCATAATGCCGCGATCGCCAAGATCGAGATCGAGAAACGGTCGGCAGATGGGGAGGAACGTCATGCGGCAACCGCAGGTTGATGCAATCAAGACTGGGCTCGCCTTGCCGTCACGGCGCGCGATGCTTGTCGGCGCTGGCGCTGCTCTGGCTTCCGCCACGAGCGCCTTCGGCCAGCCGGAACCGCCGAGCACGGTGACCAACCCGCCGCGGGACTTCCGGCCCGGCGCATCGCCGAGCACCTATTTCAACGATCCCGACGTGATCACGGTGGATCCGTCCTTCGAGCGTTACATCGTCCCCAACAGCGCGATCCGCCGTCTCTGGACCGGCGCGCTCTGGGCCGAAGGGCCGGCCTGGAACAGCCTCGGCCGCTTCCTGATCTGGAGCGACATCCCGAACGGCCGGCAGATGCGCTGGCTGGAGGAGGACGGCCATGTCGGCGTCTTCCGCAGCCACAGCAACAACTCGAACGGCAACAGCTTCGACCGCCAGGGCCGCCAGATCTCCTGCGAGCACATCACCCGCCGGGTGGTGCGCTACGAGCTCGACGGTTCCGCCACGATCCTGGCCGACCAGTTCGACGGCAAGCCGTTCAATTCCCCCAACGACGTCGAGCAGCACGCCGACGGGTCCTACTGGTTCACCGATCCGCCCTATGGCGGCCTTCTGTACGAGGGGACGCCGGACGAGCCAGGCGGCCCCTCGAACCCGCAGGGCCATCTCAATCCGCTGCTCGGCCAACCGGCCGGTCTCCGGACCAGCAAGCGCGCGCTTCCCAACGCGCTCTACCGGATCGATCCCACCGGCCGGATCGACCAGGTCCTGACCGACGCGCAGGTGCCTAACCCGAACGGCCTGTGCTTCTCGCCCGATCACAAGACGCTCTACCTCTCCTCCACCGGCAAGGGCCCGGGCGATACCGGCCCCGGCGGCAAGGGCGAGATCTACGCCTTCGATGTCGGGACCGGCGCCAGCCTGTCGAACCGGCGGCTGTTCTCGGATTGCGTCGTCGACGGTGTGAAATGCGGCCCCGACGGGATGCGGACCGATGTCGACGGCAATCTTTGGGTGGCGAGCAACGCGGGCCGCGCCGTCGGTTACAACGGCGTCACGGTCTGGAACCCGCAGGGCAAGCTGATCGGCCGCATCCGCCTGCCGGAGGTCTGCGGCAACCTCACCTTCGGCGGCCCGAAGCGCAACCGCCTGTTCATGACCGCGAGCCAGTCGCTCTACGCGGTCTACGTGAACACGCAGGGGGCGGGACCGGCCTGAGCCGGGAGGGCGGGTCGGGCAGGCGCCGCTTGTCGGATCTTGATCGATCCGGGACCGGAGAGCGGGCAACAATCGACTCGCTCACGCGTCGCGGGCCGAAATCGTTCCGTGCACAAGCAAAGGGACGGGATTGCAAGACCAGCATTGCGCTGTGTGTCGTCCAACCGTGCGGCGCCAGGCAGATTGATTGCGGCTGAAGACGAGAAGTCCCGACGATGTTCAACACCGTCAAGCTCGCCAAGACCCTCGAGGCCAGCGGTCTCAGCCGCGATCAGGCCGATCAGATCGCCAGCAGCCTATTCGAATCGCTGAAGGAATACTCTGGCGACATCGCCACCAAGGGCGACTTGAGAGCGCTCGAAGCGTCTATCCGCGCGGAGATCGCGACGGGACACCTTGCTCTCGAGAAAATCGTGCACGCTCAAACGAAGTGGCTACTCAGTGCACTGGTCGGAGCGACGGCGTTGATGACCGCTGCCGCAAAGTTCTTACTCCACTAATCTTGAACGCAAAATCGATTTGCCCGCGTGTCGTTTGATGCGGGGCCGTGCTACAATAGCGTCCCTCAGCAGGAGGAATGTCATGTCTTCCTATCATCGACCGATGCGGGGCCTTGAACAGGCGATCCGAAAACAGACTGTGATGCTTGTTGCAGGCTTGATGGCTTGTGGCGTGTTGTCCCTCGCGGTGCTCGCGTTGACTTAGGGCTGGCGGGAACACGGAAGAAGCGGTCCTCTGCCGGCCCATTCAGTCTTGCCCGATCCTGGATGCGAGCGACAGACGGATCGCTGGCGAACCGGGCCATCAGACGCGGCGGCGACCGGCGCAGGCCCTGTCGAGCGAATCGAAGATGACCAACCGTGGTTGCGGGGCCGCGGAAGCGCTATCTGTAACGGGCATGAGCGAGGATCCCGCCCCCGACCCGACCTTGAGCCGCCTCAGCGCCGCCCTGGGCGACCTGCCCAAGCGTGGGCTGCCGCCGGTCGACAAGTGGGATCCGCCCTATTGCGGCCCCATCGACATCCGCATCGCCGCGGACGGGACCTGGCACCACAACGGCTCCCCGATCCGCCGGGAGAAGCTGGTCAAGCTGTTCGCCTCGATCCTGCGGCGCGAGCCGGATGGGCGGGTCGTGCTGGTCACCCCGGTGGAGAGCGTCGGCATCACCGTGGAGGATGCCGCCTTCGTGGCCGTCGAGATGGCGGTCGACGGCGAAGGGGAGGGCCGGCGGATCTCGTTTCGGACCAATGTCGACGACCTCGTGAGCGTCGATTCCGAGCATGCCTTGCGCTTCGAGCAGGGCCCGGACGGGGCGTTGAAGCCCTATCTCCATGTCCGCCGCGGGCTCTGGGCCCGGGTGACCCGGGCGCTCACCTACGATCTGGTCGATCTCGCGGAGGAGCGCGTGATCGACGGGCGGCCGTGGCTCGGGCTCTGGGCCGGCGGCATCTTCCACACTATCGCCCCGGCCGAGGCCGCGTGAGCGACACGCGCGCCGATTTCCTCGCCCGCGCCGCGTCCCACCTGTCGCCGGACCCGCCGGGCCCGGACGACCCAACGTCGAATCCCCGCGGCGATCACAGCCTCGACCCGGACGGCAGCGCCGTGATCCCGCCGCCGCCACATCGGCGGGCCGCCGTGCTGGTGCCGGTGGTGTTCCGGGTCGGCGGTCCCCGGCTGGTGCTGACCCAGCGTGCGGCCAATCTCCGCGACCATTCCGGGCAGGTCGCGCTGCCCGGCGGCAAGATCGACCCCGCCGATCCCGGACCGGCGGATGCGGCCCTGCGGGAAGCCCACGAAGAGATCGGGCTCGCGCCCGAAAGCGTGCGCCTGCTCGGCTATCTCGACCCCTACCTGTCCGGCACCGGGTTCCTGGTGACACCGGTGATCGGCATCGTGCCCGACGACGCCGCCTTCACGCCGAACCCGTCCGAAGTGGCGGACGTGTTCGAGGTGCCGCTGCCGGTTCTGATGGATCGGGAGCGCTACGTCCTGGAGGCGCGGATCTGGCAGGGACGCACCCGCCGCTACTATGCCCTGACCTTCGAAGACCGCCTCATCTGGGGGGTCACGGCCGGGATCCTGAACAACCTCCGGGAGCGCCTCTACCCGGAAACCAGCACACACCCCGCGGGATAAGGTCACCGACAATCATGCTGCGCCGCCTCATTGAAGAGTTCGGCCTCTTCCTCATCCCCTTCGCGGTGTTCACGATCTACCTGGTGCTGGTCGGCCGCAATCCGCTCCGCCGGGTGCATTGGGATCCGCACCTCCTCCGCCTCGTGCTCACCGGACTCGCCATCGTGATCGGCACGCTGGTCTACGAGGGCCTGTTCTCCGAACGCCGGGCCGGCGGGTACGTGCCGCCCCACATGGAGAACGGCCGCCTCGTACCGGGCGGCTTCAAGTGACGCACGCGCTCGATCACGGCGGGCTGGCGGCCCTCCTGGACCAGCCGGCCGTGCGCCGGGCGCTGGCCGCTCTGGACGCGAAGGGCGCCGAGACCCGCCTGGTCGGCGGCTGCGTGCGCGATGCGCTGCTCGGCAATCCATCCGCCGATATCGACCTCGCGACCACGCTGCTGCCGGATGCGGTGATGGACGCCGCCCGCGGGGTACCGGGCCTCAAGGCCGTGCCGACCGGGATCGAGCACGGCACCGTGACGCTGGTCACCGGGGACGGACCGATCGAGGTCACCACCCTGCGCGAGGACGTCGAGACCGATGGCCGCCACGCCGTGGTGCGGTTCGGCGGCGATTTCGCCAAGGATGCCGAGCGGCGCGACTTCACCGTCAACGCGCTCTCCCTCGGGGCCGACGGGCGCCTGCATGACACGGTCGGCGGGCTGCCCGACCTGGCGGCCGGGCGTGTCCGCTTCATCGGCGATCCCGCAACCCGCATCCGCGAGGATGCGTTGCGGATCCTGCGCTTCTTTCGCTTCCATGCCCGCTTCGGCGCGGGCCCGCCGGATGCGGCGGCGCTCGCCGCCTGTATCGCTGCGCGCGACGCCCTGGACCGGCTATCCCGCGAGCGCGTCCGGGCCGAGTTCCTGAAACTCCTGACCGCCCCCGGCGGGGTGCCGATGGTCGGAACGCTGAGCGCCACGGGGCTGCTCCAGCGGATCACGGGCGGCGTCGCCGAATGCGGGCGCCTGGAACGAGCCAGCGTCGCCGCACTCTCGCCGGCGATGCGTCTCGCCGCCCTCTCGGTCGAAAACCGGCAGGACGCGGATCGCCTGCGGGAGCGCTTGCGTCTGTCGAAGCAGGAATACGCGCTGCTCACCGGCTATGCGGATGCGCTGGCGGACCTTCACGGCCGCGCCGGGATCGACGCACCGGCCGCGCGCGCGCTGGCCGCGGAACACGGGCTGCCGTTACTCAGTGAGACGCTGGCCATCTTGTCCGGCGAGCCCCGGCCGATCCTGACGAAGGACGCCGAGCGGGCGCTGCAGGCTCTGAGCGGGGAGGGCGGTGCGCCGAGCTTCCCGCTGGCGGGGGCGGATCTCGTGGCGGCCGGACTGCCGGCCGGCCCCGCCATCGGCCGCGGATTGGCCGCGGCCCGGTCGCTCTGGTTGGAACTCGGTTGCCCGATGGACGCCGAGACGCGGGCGTCGCTGCTGGAGCGGGCGCTCGCGAGCGCCCGCCCGTGACCGATCAGAGCTTGAGCAGCGCCTTGGTCTCCTGGAGCTGAACGATCTGGCCGTTCAGCTCCTCGCGCTTCTGCAGGTCCTCGGTGGCGTCGCGCTGCAGCTCGGCCGCCTCGATGTCGCGGTCGAGGGATTCGTGCGTCAGCTCCTCGATCGGCGCGGCGCGCTCGGCCAGCACCGTCACGGCGGTCGGGCCGATATCGGCGAAGCCGCCGCGGACGTAGATCCGCTTGCCGCTGCCCTGGCTCTCGGTGATCACGATGACCCCGACCCGCAGGGAGGTCAGGACCGGGGCGTGGCCCGGCATCACGGTCATCTCGCCCTCGGTGCCGGGCAGCTGAACGGCCGTCACCTCGCCGGAATACAGCGTCCGCTCGGGGCCGACGAAATCGAAGTGGAAGGTGGCCATCTCAGGACGATCCCGGAACCGCAACACGCTCTCCGCCCCATCGCGGGGCGGAGCTGGAGGTGGGGCGGTACGGACGGCGCCGACGAAGCTCGCCGATGCCGCCACCCCACCCCGACCCCTCCCCGCAACCGGGGAGGGGATGCCGGCCTTAGGCGGCCTTCAGCTTCTTGGCCTTCTCCTGGGCCTGCTCGATCGTGCCGACCATGTAGAAGGCGGCCTCCGGCAGGTCGTCGTAATCGCCGTTCACCAGGCCCTTGAAGCCCTTGATGGTGTCTTCCAGCGGCACCTGCACGCCCGGCGAGCCGGTGAACACCTCGGCGACCGAGAAGGGCTGCGAGAAGAAGCGCTCGATCTTGCGGGCGCGGGCGACGGTGAGCTTATCCTCCTCGGACAGCTCGTCCATGCCCAGGATCGCGATGATGTCCTGGAGGGCCTTGTAGCGCTGCAGCGTCTGCTGGACGCGGCGAGCCACGTCGTAATGCTCCTCGCCGAGAATCGCCGGCGACAGCATGCGCGAGGTCGAGTCCAGCGGATCCACCGCCGGGTAGATGCCCTTCTCGGCGATCGAGCGGGACAGCACGGTCGTGGCGTCGAGGTGGGCGAAGGAGGCGGCGGGCGCCGGGTCGGTCAGATCGTCGGCCGGCACGTAGATCGCCTGCACCGAGGTGATCGAGCCCTTGGTGGTGGTGGTGATGCGCTCCTGCAGGGCGCCCATATCGGTGGCCAGCGTCGGCTGGTAGCCCACCGCCGAGGGGATGCGGCCGAGAAGCGCCGACACCTCGGAACCCGCCTGGGTGAAGCGGAAGATGTTGTCCACGAAGAACAGCACGTCCTGGCCCTCGTCGCGGAACTGCTCCGCGATGGTCAGGCCGGTCAGCGCGACGCGCGAGCGGGCGCCCGGCGACTCGTTCATCTGGCCGTAGACCAGGGCGCACTTGGAGCCCTCGGCCGAGCCGTTATTCTCCTTCGGGTCCAGGTTCACCTTGGACTCGATCATCTCGTGGTAGAGATCGTTGCCCTCACGGGTCCGCTCGCCGACGCCGGCGAAGACGGAGTAGCCGGAGTGCACCTTCGCGATGTTGTTGATCAGCTCCATGATCAGCACGGTCTTGCCGACGCCGGCGCCGCCGAACAGGCCGATCTTGCCGCCCTTGGCGTAGGGGGCGAGCAGGTCGACGACCTTGATGCCCGTGACCAGGATCTGCGCCTCGGTGGACTGGTCGGCGTAGGAGGGGGCCGGCTGGTGGATGGCGCGGTAGGTCTCGCACACGACCGGGCCGGCCTCGTCGATCGGCTCGCCGATTACGTTCATGATTCGGCCCAGCGTGTTCATGCCCACCGGGACCTTGATCGGCTCGCCGGTATCGGTGCACTCCTGGCCGCGGGTCAGGCCCTCGGACGTGTCCATGGCGATGCAGCGCACGGTGCTCTCGCCGAGCTGCTGGGCGACCTCGAGGACGAGGCGGGCGCCGTTGTTCTTGGTCTCCAGGGCGTTCAGGATCTCGGGCAGGTGCCCGTCGAACTGCACGTCGACCACGGGGCCGATGACCTGGGTGATCTTGCCGACCTTGTTGGAGCCGGCGCCGGGGATTGCGGTGTTCGCCATCGTAAACCTACCCTTCAAGCTGTGCGTTCAGGTCGCGGAGCCTCAGAGAGCTTCCGCGCCCGAGATGATCTCGATGAGTTCTTTGGTGATCATGGCCTGACGCGTGCGGTTGTAGATCAGCGTCTGCTTCTTGATCATCTCGCCCGCATTGCGGGTGGCCGAGTCCATGGCGCTCATCCGCGCACCCTGCTCGGACGCGGCGTTCTCCAGGAGCGCCCGATAGACCTGCACGGTGAGGTTCTTCGGCAGCAGCGTCTCCAGGATCGCCTCCTCGGAGGGCTCGAATTCCAGAGCGGCGTTGCCGTTGGCGCTCTTGACCGCCGTGTCGGCCGCCGGCAGCTCCGCCGGGATCAGGCGCTGCGCGGTGGGGATCTGCGAGATCACCGACCGGAACTCGGAATAGAACAGGGTGGCGACGTCGAACTCGCCGGCCTCGAAGCGCGTCAGGATCTTGTTGGCGATCTCGGCGGCGAACTCGTAATCGACCGGGCGATTGCCGCGGATATCCATGCTCTCGACGATCTGGTCGCGGTAGAGGCGACGCAGCTGGTCGTTGCCCTTCTTGCCGACCGTCATGATCTTGACGGTCTTGCCCTCGGCGGTGAGCTTCTGGATGTATTCCCGGACCGCCAGGCGGACGATCGAGGAGTTGAACGCGCCGCACAGGCCGCGATCGCCGGTGCAGACGACTAGGAGATGGGTCTGCTCGGAACCGGTGCCCGAGAGGAGCTTCGGGGCGCCGACGCCGCCGACCAGATTGCCGGCGAGGTTGCCGAGCACCTGAGCCATCTTCTCCGCGAAGGGACGGCCGGCCTCGGCGGCCATCTGCGCACGGCGCAGCTTGGCGGCGGCGACCATCTGCATGGCCTTGGTGATCTTCTGCGTCGCCTTCACCGAGGTGATGCGGTTGCGCAGGTCCTTCAAACTCGCCATCGGGCCGCGTCCAGATCCGTTCCAGGGCCTCTCCTCCCCCGTGCGGGGAGGAGCCGAAGGTGGGAATTGTGCCGGGTCCGGCGGCCGATGGTGCGATCAGCACCGGCGCCGCCCCCAACCCTCCCCACCGGAGGCGGGGAAGTCACACGGGTCAGCGCCCGATCAGGCGCCGATCGACTTGGCCACGCCCTCGACCACGCTCTTCAGCTTGCCGGCGCTCTCGTCCGACAGATCCTTCGAGGTGGCGATGGCGCTGAGCAGGTCCTGGTGCTTCGTGCGCAGCGTGCTGAGCAGGCTGTCCTCGAAGGCGCGGATCTTGCTGACCGGGAGCTTGTCCAGGTAGCCGTTCACGCCGGCGTAGATCACGGCGACCTGCTCTTCCATCTTCAGCGGCGAGAATTGCGGCTGCTTCAGGAGCTCGGTGAGCCGCGAGCCGCGGTTGAGGAGCTGCTGGGTCGAAGCGTCGAGATCCGAGCCGAACTGCGCGAAGGCCGCCATCTCGCGGTACTGCGCCAGCTCGCCCTTGATCTTGCCGGCGACCTTTTTCATCGCCTTGGTCTGGGCGGAGGAGCCCACCCGCGACACCGAGAGGCCGACATTCACCGCCGGGCGGATGCCCTGGTAGAACAGGTCGGTCTCGAGGAAGATCTGGCCGTCGGTGATCGAGATCACGTTGGTCGGGATGTAGGCCGAAACGTCGTTTGCCTGAGTCTCGATGACCGGCAGGGCGGTCAGCGAGCCGTTGCCGGCGGCGTCGCCCATCTTGGCGGCGCGCTCGAGCAGGCGGCTGTGGAGGTAGAACACGTCGCCCGGATAGGCCTCGCGGCCCGGCGGGCGGCGCAGCAGCAGGGACATCTGGCGGTAGGCCACGGCCTGCTTGGACAGATCGTCGTACACGATCACGGCGTGCATGCCGTTATCGCGGAAATACTCGCCCATGGCGCAGCCGGCGAAGGGCGCGATGAACTGCATCGGCGCGGCGTCCGACGCGGTGGCCGCGATGACGATCGAGTATTCCAGGGCGCCCTGGTCCTCGAGCACCTTCACGAACTGGGCGACCGTGGAGCGCTTCTGGCCGATGGCGACGTAGATGCAGTAGAGCTTGGACTTCTCGTCCCCGCCCGCGGCATGGCCCGGCTTCTGGTTGAGGATGGTGTCGAGGGCGATGGCGGTCTTGCCGGTCTGACGGTCGCCGATGATCAGCTCGCGCTGGCCGCGGCCGACCGGGATCAGGGCGTCGATCGCCTTCAGGCCCGTGGCCATCGGCTCGTGCACCGACTTGCGCGGGATGATGCCCGGCGCCTTCACGTCGACCCGGCGACGCTCGGTGGACTGGATCGGACCCTTGCCGTCGATCGGGTTGCCGAGGCCGTCGACCACGCGGCCGAGCAGGCCCTTGCCGACCGGCACGTCCACGATGGCGCCGGTGCGCTTGACGGTCTGGCCTTCCTTGATCTCGCGGTCGGAGCCGAAGATCACGATGCCGACGTTGTCCTGCTCGAGGTTGAGCGCCATGCCGCGCACACCCGACTCGAACTCGACCATCTCACCGGCCTGGACGTTGTCGAGGCCGTAGGCGCGGGCGATGCCGTCACCGACGGACAAGACCTGCCCGACCTCGGAGACCTCGGCCTCTTCGCCGAAGTTCTTGATCTGGTCCTTCAGGATCGCGGAGATCTCGGCGGCGCGGATGTCCATACTCGGGCCTCTGTCGCTAAATCGTCAGTGCATGTTCGGATCGGATGGGGCGCGCTTACTGCGCGGTCCGCATCGCGAGGCGGATACCGTTGAGCTTGGTCTTCAGGGACGCGTCGATCATCCGCGAGCCCATCCGGACGACGAGGCCGCCGATCAGGCTCGGATCGACGACCAGGTCGAGATCGACATCGGCCTTGGCGATGTCGCGCAGCGACGCCTTGATCTCCTCGATCAACGCGTCGGACGGCCGTTCGGCCACCCGCACCTCGGCGCGCACGACGCCCTCCGAGTCCTGAACCAGCGACCGGAAGGCCCTGATCATGCCCGGCAGGGCGAACAGGCGCCGATTCGAGGCCGCGAGGCGGATGAAGTTTCCGGCGAGACCACCGATCCCGGCACGGTCGAGGACGGCGCCGATGGCGGCGGTCTGCTCCACCGGGGTGAAAGCCGGGCTGCGGACGAGGCGGCGCAGGTCCGCGCTCTCCTTCAGCAGGGCATCGAATTGATTGAGGGCCTCGGCGACCGCGTCGACCTGGCGCTCGTCACGCGCGAGCTCGAAAAGGGCGGAAGCGTACCGGCCCGCCACGCCTGCGACCAGGGGACCAGCCTCGGAACCGTTCTGCGCCACCCGTCGCTCTCTTCTCTGTTGCCCGCCCGATCCGCGCGCTCCGGCCGGGAACGCGGTGCGGATCTCGTTCGGGACGTGGGATCGCGCCAGCAGCGGGAAGGGTCGAGAACCAGCCCTTGTGGCGCGGCGACCGCCTAGCATGCCAGCATGGCCGCACGCAACACGGACCGGCGCGGCTCTGCGCGATACGGCGGCGGAAGTGTGACGCAGTGGATCGTTCGAACACGACCCGCGGGCCCATTCAGATCCGATGCGCGGTCACGAGCTCCGCAACGCCGCGGATGCCGCTCGGTGTTCCGGAGCTGACTTGCCAGATCGATCGGACCTCTGGGTTCGAGGCCAGGGGCGTGCGGATCGGCCCCTCGAAGACGAGGCGATGTCCCCACATTTTCGGCGGCAAACGAAGGCCGACGAAATTCGTCGCCGACGTATGCTCGAACAGGGCCTCGATCAGCACTCCGGGGCGATCCGGATCAAACCCTTGCGAGAGCCACCACCGGGCCTTTGCGGGGCTTCCGCCCGAAAGGTTCAGCAGATAGCCGGTGATCTTGGCCGGCGCGATATTGAAGCCGGACGGCCAGGAAATGTAGGGCCGCACTTAAGCCGGCCGCCGGTGCTCGCGGATCATCTCCCGACCGATCGTAACGAGGCCGGTGAAGGGAGCGTCGAACTCGATGTCGAAGGCCTCGGCCTCGCCCCAGACCGCAACGACGGTCCCGACCGTCCCCGCCGGCACGGTCTCGCCATCCTCCGTCTGCGCGTCGACCGCGAGCGTCACGGCGTCGAGGGCGTCGATCGCGAAACGGCGAGGGGGCCCGTCCGTCGTGAAGGCCGGGCGATTGGGCGCTTCGTAGGTCATGGCCGTCTCTTCCAATCGCTCGAATCTGCAACGCCGCGCGGGGTTGCACAAGTCGGGCGCCCGACGGTCAGGAAATCTCAGCAGGCCAGCCGATCGCACCGCCGGGTGCTGGCGATCATCTTCGCCATGGCGTTGGCGCCGGGATGGCCGAGGATACCGCTGTTGCCCAGGACATAGGAGGGCGTGGCGTAGAGGCCGAGATCGGCCGCCATCCGCATCTGGCTCTTGAGGGCCTGCCGGACCTCCTCGCTGTCGGCGATCTCCTCGACCTCCGCCTGCGGAATGCCGAGCGCCGCCGCGGCCGTGAGGGCGCCGGGCCCGTCGATCCGTCCGGGTTTCCCCAGGAGCGTGCGGTAGAAGGTCCAGGCGGCGGCCGAGCCGAGCTTGCGCTGGACCGCCAGCATCACCTTGGCGGCCTGGGCGGATTGCGGAGACAGGATCGGATTGTTGACGAGGCCGACGCGCAGGTCCGGATCGGATTCGTGCAGGGCCACGACGTCGGCGGCGGCCTTGCGGCAGTACGGGCAGTTGAAGTCGAAGAACTCGTACAGGGTGGTCTGGGCCTCGCGCGGGCCGGCATAGGTGACGCCGCGCAGCGCCGGGATCTGGCCGGTGATCTCCCCCGGCAGTATCGAGTTCGCGACGGGCCTGCCGTCATCGCCCGTCACCGCAACACGCTGGCCGTAGGATTGGGCGGCGGCCCGTCCGAGTCCGGCACCGATGGAGGCACCGGCGGCGGCAGCGATGAGGTTACGACGGGTCAGCACCATAGACATCGTCCGGGACGGGAGGGATTTCGGGCCGAGGCGGGGCCGCAACGCGGATGCGCGCCGCCGTGATGGCGCAGGTCCGTGAACGCCGCCCTACCGGATGCCGGCCGGACGGTCGCCCACCGCCCAGGCCAGGGCCTGTTCCAGGCGGTCGTTGCCCCAGAACAGCTCGCCGTCATCGGCGAGAAAGGTCGGGGCGCCGTAGATGCCGCGCGAACGGGCTTCCTCGACGGCGACCCGAAGCCGGGTCTTGTTGGCCTCGCCGGCGGCGGCGCGCACGGTCTGGGTACCGTCGAGCCCGAGCGAATCGAGGATCTCGACCACAGCGGCCGGCTCCGCGATCGAACGCCCCTCGGCGAAGCTCGCGGTGAAGACCGCCTTCGAGAACGGCACCAGCCAGTCCTGATCGTGACCGTAGATCGCCGCCCGCACCGCGCTCAGGCTGTTCTGCGGGAATTGCGCCGGCCGGGTCAGGGGCGGCAGGCCGAGGCGGGCGGCCTCGCGCTCCACGTCGCGCCACATATTCTTGCCCTTGGCCGGGTAGAGATTGAACGGCGAGGTCGTCCAGCCCTGCGAGGCGAAGAGCGGGCCGACCAGGAACGGCCGCCAGCGCACGGCGACGCCTGCCGCCTCCGCGGCCGCCTCGATCCGCATCGCCGCCAGATAGGAATACGAGGAGGCGAATTCGTACCAGAACTCCAGGGTGGGCTGGCGCGCCATGGACTTCGCTTCTCCGATGCTTGTCGTGCTGCGGGGATCAGGCAATGCCCACGCCGCGCCGTGCCTCACACGGCCGCAAGGCCGTCATGAGGCGAAACGCTGTCGATCGTCCGGCAACAGGCTACGCGCGAGGCGGCACGCCGGTTGCAGGCCGATGACACCCGCGATAAGCCGCCGACACCCTGCACCAGTTCCGGAACCAGCATGTCCGATCCCGCGAAGAGCCCCGTGAAGAAGGTCGTGCTGGCCTATTCCGGCGGCCTCGACACATCGATCATCCTGAAGTGGCTGCAGACCACCTATGGCTGCGAGGTCGTCACCTTCACGGCCGATCTCGGCCAGGGCGAGGAGCTCGAGCCGGCCCGCCGCAAGGCGGAGCTGCTCGGCATCAAGCCCGAGAACATCTACATCGAGGACCTGCGCGAGGAATTCGTGCGGGACTACGTGTTCCCGATGTTCCGGGCCAACGCCGTCTACGAGGGCGTGTACCTGCTCGGCACCTCGATCGCGCGGCCCTTGATCGCCAAGAAGCAGATCGAGATCGCCGAGCGGGTCGGGGCCGACGCGGTCTGCCACGGCGCCACCGGCAAGGGCAACGACCAGGTCCGGTTCGAGCTCGGCTACTACGCGCTCAAGCCCGACGTCACGGTGATCGCCCCCTGGCGGGAATGGGACCTGCGCTCCCGCGAGCAGCTGATCGCCTTCGCCGAGCAGCACCAGATCCCGATCGCCAAGGACAAGCGCGGCGAGAGCCCGTTCTCGGTGGACGCCAACCTCCTGCACGCCTCCTCGGAGGGCAAGGTGCTCGAGGATCCGGCCGTCGAGGTGCCCGACTACGTGTTCTCGCGGACGATCTCGCCGGAGCAGGCGCCGGACACGCCGACCATCATCACCATCGGCTTCGAGAAGGGCGACGCGGTCTCGATCGACGGCGAAAAGCTCTCGCCCGCCAGCCTGCTGGCCAAGCTCAACCAGCTCGGCCACGACAACGGCATCGGCCGGCTCGACCTCGTCGAGAACCGCTTCGTCGGCATGAAGAGCCGCGGCATGTACGAGACCCCAGGCGGCACGATCCTGCTGCCCGCCCACCGGGCGATCGAGTCGATCACGCTGGATCGCGGCGCGGCCCACCTCAAGGACCAGCTGATGCCGCAATACGCGGAGCTGATCTATAACGGCTTCTGGTTCTCGCCCGAGCGCGAGATGATCCAGGCGCTGATCGACAAGAGCCAGGAGAAGGTCACCGGCACGGTGCGGCTGAAGCTCTACAAGGGCGGCGTCCACGTGATCGGCCGCGAGAGCCCGCACTCGCTCTACGACCAAGACCTCGTGACCTTCGAGGAAGGCGCCGTGGCGTACGATCACCGCGACGCCGCGGGCTTCATCAAGCTGAACGCGCTCCGGCTGCGCACCCTGGCGCAGCGCAAGAAGCGGGACGCCTGAGCGTCCCCCGGGGGCCCGCGCTCAGGCGGGCTCCCACACCGACGCGGCGTTCCGGCGGAAGGTGCCGGGCCCGAGATCGGCGTAGCGCAGGAAGATCTGGAAGGCCGGCTGCATCTCGCGGTGGAGCCGGACCAGGTTCTCCGGTTCGGTGCCGCCGCCGAGATGCCGGCCCATGTCGAGCGTGTAGGCCTCCGCTCCGCCGTAGGGCCGCTCCGGGTCGATCCGCGGCACGCCGTGATCGTCGTCCCACATGTGGTTGAGCCGCGGGATCAGCGCGAGATGCTCCTCCGTCACCGCGAAGGTGATGTGCTCCGGGGTCTCGCCCGTGGCGGAATCCCTGAACACGTCGGTGATCGCCGCGCAATCCAGCTTCGCCAGCGGGTTGTGGTACTGGTAGCGGCCGGGCTTCAGCCGGGCATTCTGCGAGAACACGGCGAGCCCATCCTCCAGCGCCCGGTGCTCCTCCTCGGCGCCGTCATCGTCCCCCGTCACGTTGGCGATGTCGCCGTCCCGGTCTCGGCTGCCGTAGGGCGCCTCCGGGTGGATCATCGGCGCGCCGGGCTCGGCGCCGTTCCAGGCGACCACCATCCGGCGGATCAGGGCGATGCGCTCGAGGGTGAGGTCGTAGACGGCGTCGGTCATTGTCATTCGGTCCCGGATATCGCGGCTCTGGCGCTCCTCTTACAGAGCCGATTCGGTGCCTGCTACCGCCCGAACGGCCTTGTGTCTCCACGCGATCGGTCCTACGTATATCCCAACTGGATATCCCATCGCCCGATTGAGATATCTCCAGGAGGTTGCGCATGGCCAGTTCTACGGTGTTCTCCAGCAATCGCAGCCAAGCGGTGCGGCTACCCAAGGCGGTCGCTTTCCCTGCCGACGTGCATCAGGTCGATGTCTTGAAGATTGGCCGCAGCCGTGTGATCGTTCCACAGGGGCAGAGATGGGACGATTTTTTTCTGAATGAGCCGTGCGCGAGCGAAGATTTTATGAATGAACGCGTGCAGCCGGGAGCGGAGACACGCGAGCTGTTCTGATGTTTACGTACATGCTTGATACAAACATCTGCATCTACGTCATAAAGAGGCATCCTGCCGCAATGCGTGAAAAATTCAATGCGCTCGCGGAGCAGCTTTGCATTTCGAGCATCACGTTCGGCGAATTGTATTATGGGGCGGAAAAATCGGTGCGCCGCGCCGAGAATCTGACGAATATCACTCGCTTCGTAGCACGGCTGGAAGTGCTGCCCTTCACCGATAAGGCAGCGGTCCATTACGGGCAGGTCCGGGCCGAACTGGAGCGGGCCGGAACACCGTGCGGTATCCATGACATGCAGATCGGCGCTCACGCTCGCAGTGAGGGGCTGATCGTCGTCACCAACAACATGCGGGAGTTCAACCGTATGCCCGGGGTAAGGTCGGAAAATTGGCTGACCGCACCCACTGGACCGGCCGCCTGACACCGACATGCACCTCCTCCACCGATACCTGCCGACCTACCAGTTCAGCGAGACGCATGCCTGTCTGATCGCCGCCGAGCCCACCGCGATCCTCGACAACGTCGTCGCCTACCGGCCGGATTCGGATCGATTCTTCCGGACGGTGATCGGCCTGCGCGAGATTCCGATGCGCCTCCTCGGCAGGCCGGACGGGCCGCGCGCCCCGTTCGGCTTCGACGATTTCACCCTGCTCGACCGGAGCGCGGACGAGATCGTCTACGGGCTGGTCGGACGATTCTGGCGTCTGGATTACGGGCTGGAGCCGGTGGCGGACGGCCCAGCGTTCCAGGCATTCGCGGCGGGAGACGTCGCCAGGCTCGCGCTGGCCTTTGCCACCCGGCGTCATCCGGACGGCCGAACCCAATTGGTCACCGAGACGCGGATCGACTGTCCCAGCCGCGCTGCACGCCTGAAATTCACGCTCTACTGGCTCGTAATCCGGCCCGTGAGCGGCCTCGTGCGCCGGCGCATGCTCGCATCGATCCGGCGCGCCAGCGAGCAGCCCCCGGGGGAGCGATCGGGACACGTCACCGCCGCAGGCAGCCCGTGAGCCCCTCGATCTGACCCATCATCGCCTGGATCTGAGCGGCCCGGCGGCGGACCCCGGGGGAGGGGCGGCCGGCGCTGCGGGTGATCGGGTTCGGCAGGACGGCGGCCAGCAGGGCGGCCTCGCCCCGGGTCAGCCGGCTCGCATCCTTGCCGAACCAGTGCCGGCTCGCCGCCTGGGCGCCGTAGATGCCGTCGCCCCATTCGGCGATGTTGAGATAGATCTCCATCATCCGCCGCTTGCCCCAGAGGGCATCGAGCGCCAGCGCGAGCGGGATCTCGAAGGCCTTGCGGATGTAGGACCGGCCCGGCCACAGGAAGACGTTCTTCACGGTCTGCATCGCGATGGTCGAGGCGCCCCGGCTCGGTGAATCCTCGTCCTCCACGACCTCGCGGATCGCCCCGAAATCGACGCCGTAATCCAGGCAGAAGCGCTGGTCCTCCGAGGCGATCACGGCCTGCGGCAGGACCGACGCGATCGCGGCCAGCGGCACCGGATCCCGGCTCACCGGCTGAAGCGTCAACCACCGTCCGAGCATCAGAGTCGACGGCGGCGTCACCGCGCTATAGACGAGCGCCAGCGTGAGCGTGAAGATGAAACCGAGGGCGGGGAGCAGCAGCAGCGCTCCCACGAGCCGGCGCACACGGCGGGGGCGCCTCGGGCGAGCGCGCGGCAGGTCGCGTGGCCCGTCTCTCGAGACGGCGCGTGACGCCGCGATCCGCCTGGGTCCGGTTCGGTCGTACTTGATTTCATCTCCGCGCAAAGCGACGCCCGATTGATTTCGCCAGGCCAAGACCGGACGCAGCGCCCGATGACCTCGACTCCCTCAACGCAGGCTCAGACCGGTTCGGTCAAGACGGCCACCCCCGCCGCCGAGTTTTCCCACAGGCTGGCGCAGGTCGCCGAGACGGTCGAGACCTTCCTGGTCGAACGGCTCGGCCCGGACATCGGCCCCGGCGAGATCGCCCGGCCGCCGCGCCTGATGGACGCGATGCGCCACGCCGTGCTGGGCGGCGGCAAGCGCCTGCGCCCGTTCCTTGCCATCGAGACCGCCCGGATGCTGGGCGGCTCCGAGGCCGCGGCGCTGGCGGCCGGCGCCGGGGTCGAGCTCGTGCATTGCTACAGCCTCGTCCACGACGACCTGCCGGCGATGGACGACGACGACATGCGCCGGGGCAAGCCGACGGTGCACAAGGCCTATGACGAGGCGACCGCGATCCTGGTCGGCGACGCCCTCCAGACGCTGGCCTTCGAGATCGTGGCCGACCCAACCTGGCAGCCGGATGCACGGATCCGCGCCGACCTGGTGCTCGGGCTGGCCCGCGCCTCAGGCCTCGGCGGCATGGTCGGCGGCCAGCTCCTCGACCTCACTGCCGAGGGGCGGTTCGGTGCGGCCAACATGGATGTGGACGACACCCTGCGGATGCAGGCGATGAAGACCGGCGCGATCCTGGCCTTCTCGGTGGAAGCCGGCGCGATCGTCGGCGGCGCCGACGCGGGACAGCGCGCGGCGCTGCTGCGCTACGGCCTGGCGCTGGGCCAGGCGTTCCAGATCGCCGACGACATCCTGGACCGGGAAGCCTCGCCCGAGGCGATGGGCAAGGCGACCGGCAAGGACAAGGATGCCGGCAAGGCGACGCTGGTCGACCGCCTCGGCCTCGACGGCGCCCGGGCCGAATGCGACCGCCTCGTCGGCGTCTGCGAGGACGCCGTCGCACCCTGGGGCGAGGGCGCGCGCACCCTTCGCGATGCCGCCCGGTTCACGGTTGCCCGCAAGACCTAAGGCCATGCATCGGTGAGGGCGGTTCGCCGTCACGCATGCTCACGGCACAGGGCGACGCCGGATCGCGACAATTGAGCGGGTCGGTTTGACCGGCCCGCAAGGACGGCGCCGCGATCGTCGGGCATGCCCTCCTCTCCGTCGCTTTCGCGTATCCTGGCCGCCGGCACGGGCCTCGGCGGGCTCGGCTACATGATGGCTCACCCGGACCCCTCCGTGGAGAGCATCCTGATCGGTCTGGCGTGCGTGATCCTGTGCGCCGGCCTGTCCGCGATGCCGGCTCCCAAGAAGCCGATCCGGCGCGAAGCGGCCCCGATCCAGCCGCCGCCCCGGCAGCCGGAGCCGCAGGCGATCCAGCTCCTGCCCGGTCCGCAACCCCATCGGCTGCTCATGGCCAAGGTCATGCAGCCCGGCTCCGAGCCCCCCGCGGCGGCGAGCCAACGGGAGCGCAGCGACGACCGGCAGCCTCAGCGGACCCCGTAGATCCGCAGCGAGGGACCGGCCTTCGCCGCCGGTCAGGCGCGGTTCTTCTTGTTGTAGACGTCGAGGCAGACCGCAGCCAGGAGCACGACGCCCTTGATGACCTGCTGGTAGTCGATGCCGATCCCGAGGATCGACATGCCGTTGTTCATCACGCCGATGATGAACGCCCCGATGACGACACCCGAGACCTTGCCGATGCCGCCGGCCGCGGAGGCGCCGCCGATGAAGCAGGCCGCGATGACATCGAGCTCGAAGCCGACGCCAGCCTTCGGGGTCGCGGTGTTCAGGCGCGCGGCGAAGATCATGCCGGCGAGCCCGGCCAGGGCGCCCATATTGGCGAAGGTCAGGAAGGTCAGCCGCTCGGTCTTGATCCCCGACAGGCGCGCGGCCTTGATGTTGCCGCCCAGCGCGTAGATGCGCCGCCCGATCGTCGTCCGCGTGGTGATGAAACGGTACAGCATCACCAGCACGAACATGACGATCAGCACGTTCGGCAGGCCGCGATACGCGCTCATCTGGTACGCGAAGGCGAGGATCACGATGGTCGTGATGCCGTTGCGGAAGATGAACGACGCCAGACTGTCGGGCTGACTGCCATGCCGCACCTGCACCGCGCGGCGCTGCCAGTTGACCCCGAACAGGATGAGCGCGAGCAGCGCCCCGATCAGCAGGGAGGTCCAGGGGCCGGCGAAATTGGTCAGGAACCCCTTGGCGAGGAGCTGGAACACCTCCGGGAACGGCCCGATCGAGGCGCCCTGCAGCAAAGCCAGGGTCAGGCCCCGGAAGACCAGCATGCCGGCCAGGGTGACGATGAAGCTCGGAATGCCGAGATAGGCGACGAACGCGCCCTGCAGACCGCCGATGGCGGCCCCGACCGCGAGGCAGACCACCGTGGCCGAGAGGGGATCGAGGCCGACGCGGACCATCAGCAAGGCGGCGAGCGCGCCCACGAAGCCCACGATCGACCCGATCGACAGGTCGATATGCCCGGCCACGATGACCAGCAGCATGCCCAGCGCCATCACGACGACGTAGCTGTTCTGCAGGATCAGGTTGGTCAGGTTGAGCGGCTGAAACAGCACGCCATTGGTGGTGTACTCGAAAAACAGCGTGATCAGCAGCAGGGCGATCAGCAGCCCGTAATCCCGGAACTGCGAGGTCCCGAGGAAGCCGCGTTTCGCGCCCGCATCGGCGGCGGGCTTGGCCTCGGGCAGGGACTCGGGAAGGGACTCGGTGCCGGGGATCATCGACTTGCCCGCAGAGATATCGCTCATCCGTTTCGTTCCTTCGAGCGCATGATCGCGCGCATGATCGCCTCCTGGCTCGCTTCCGAGCGCTGGAACTCGCCCACGAAACGCCCCTCGTTCATCACGTAGATGCGGTCGCACATGCCGAGCAGCTCCGGCATCTCCGACGAGATCATCAGCACGGCCCGGCCGCCATCGGCCAACTCGTTGATGATCGAGTAGATTTCGTATTTGGCGCCGACATCGATGCCCCGTGTCGGCTCGTCCAGGATCAGCACCTTGGGGTGCGTGAACAGCCACTTGCTCAGCACGACCTTCTGCTGGTTGCCGCCCGAGAGGTTGACCGTCTGCTGCGCCACGCCGAAGGAGCGAATGCGCATCTTGGTCCGGTAATCGGTGGCGACCTGGCGCTCCTTGTCCTCGTCGATCACCGCAGCCGTGGACACGCCCGGCAGATTCGCCAGCGTCGTGTTCTTGGTGATGGTCTCCTCGAGAACGAGGCCGAGCTGCTTCCGGTCTTCGGTCACGTAGGCGATGCCCGCCGCGATCGCCTTGCCGATGGTCGAGACATCGACATCCCGGCCCTCGATCCGGACGCGGCCCGAAATGCCCTGGCCGTAGGAGCGGCCGAACAGGCTCATCGCGAGTTCGGTGCGGCCGGAGCCCATCAGGCCGGCGATGCCGACGATCTCGCCTTTGCGGACGGTGAGGTTGACGTTGCGCACCACCGCCCGGTCGGCGTGGACGGCGTGGTGCACCGTCCAGTCGCTCACCTCGAGCATCACGTCGCCGATCCGCGGCTCGCGGACCGGATAGCGGTTGGCCATCTCGCGGCCGACCATGCCCCGGATGATGCGATCCTCGTCGATCGTCCCGTCGCGGCAATCGAGCGTCTCGACCGTGGTGCCGTCGCGCAGGACGGTGATCCGGTCGGCGACCTTCGCGATCTCGTTGAGCTTGTGCGAGATCAGGATCGACGCGATGCCCTGCTCGCGGAAGCGGATCAGCAGGCGCAGGAGCGCGTCGCTATCCTTCTCGCTGAGGCTCGCGGTCGGCTCGTCGAGGATGAGCAGCTTGACCTTCTTCGACAGCGCCTTCGCGATCTCGACGAGCTGCTGCTTGCCGACCCCGAGATGGGTCACCAGCGTATCGGGATTCTCGTCGAGGCCTACGGTCCTGAGGAGTTCGACCGCCCGGGCGAACATCCGGTCCCGGTCGATGATGCCGAACCGCGCCGGCTCGTTGCCGAGGAAGATGTTCTCGGCGATCGACAGGAACGGGACCAGCGCGAGCTCCTGGTGGATGATGACGATCCCGACGCGCTCGCTGTCGGAGATGTCCCGGAACTGGCAGAGCCGGCCCTCGTAGTGGATCTCGCCCTCGTAGGTGCCGTGGGGATAGACCCCGCTCAGCACCTTCATCAGCGTCGACTTCCCGGCGCCGTTCTCGCCGACCAGGGCGTGGATCTCGGCGGGCTGGACCGTCAGGTTGACGTTGGAGAGCGCCTTGACGCCGGGGAATGTCTTAGTAATCCCGCGCATTTCGAGGACGGGCTGCATGCGACCAATTCCGGCTCGTCGTTCATGAGGTCGGCAGCCGACGCCGGGGATGCCGGCATCGGCCAGGATCGGTCGGAGCCGGCGCCCGGCCCCGGACGGCTTACTTGAGCTGGTCGAGCGTGTAGTAGCCCGTATCCACCAGGGCCGGCTTCCAGTTGGCCTTGGTGACGATTACGGGCTTCAGCAGGTAGGCCGGAACGACCTTCTTGCCGTTGTTGTAGGTCTTGGTGTCGTTGACCTCCGGCTGCTTGCCGGACACGATGGCGTCGATCATCGCGACCGTCACCTTGGCCAGCTCGCGCGTGTCCTTGAAGATCGTCGAGTATTGCTCGCCGGCGATGATCGACTTGATCGATTGCAGCTCGGCGTCCTGGCCGCTGACGACCGGCATCTTCAGGCTGCCGGACCCGTAGCCGACGCCCTTGAGCGACGAGATGATGCCGATCGAGATGCCGTCGTAGGGCGACAGGACCGCGTCGAGCTTGGCGTTGCCGTAATAGGCCGAGAGCAGGTTATCCATGCGGGCCTGGGCCGTGGCCGGATCCCAGCGCAGGGTCGAGACCTTGTCCATGCCGGTCTGGCCGGACCGCACGACGAGCTTCTTCGCGTCGATGTAAGGCTGCAGCACCGACAGGGCGCCGTCGTAGAAGAAGTAGGCGTTGTTGTCGTCCGGCGAGCCGCCGAACAGCTCGATGTTGAACGGCCCCTTGCCGTCCTTCAGCCCGAGCCCGTCGACGATCGAGCTGGCCTGCTGCACGCCGACCTGGAAATTGTCGAACGTGGCGTAGTAATCGACGTTGGGTGTGCCCTTGATCAGGCGGTCATAGGCGATGACCTTGACGCCGCTATCCTTGGCCTTCGACAGAACGTCGCTCAGCGTGGTCCCGTCGATCGAGGCGATCACCAGGACCTTGGCGCCCTTGGTGAGCATGTTCTCGATCTGGGCGAGCTGGTTCGGGATGTCGTCGTCGGCGTATTGCAGGTCCGGCTTGTAGCCCTTGGCCGCCAGCAGCTTCACGATGTTGTTGCCGTCGTCGATCCAGCGCTGGGACGACTTGGTCGGCATGGCGACGCCGATCAGGTCGCCGCCGGCGGCAAGCGCCCCGGGAACGGCGATACCCGCCAGCATCGAGGCGGCGAGCGCGAGCTTGAGAAAGGTCTGCCTGGTGATCATCAAGTCCCCCCGGTCGTAGCGTAGTCTTGCGCGCCTCTTCGGCGCACTTCGCATTGTGCGAATGTTTTTTTGATTTGCAGAAGTCATCGCGTGGCCGGATCGATACGTCCGGTCCGGAACGATCACCTTGCGCCGGCGCGTGGATCCCGGCTCATCCGGGGCGACCGAAAGTCGTCGGCCTCGCAGCACCCCGTTCACGCGCTCTGCAGACGCTCGGCGACGGGACGCGCGATGGCGATGCACAGGCGCGAGGGCCCTCGACCTGTGCGCGACCGAGTTCGGACCCCGGCCGTTTTGTTCAGAGATTTGTATGAGTTATAAAACCGGGCGTCAATCGGCGCCGCGCGGCGCGCACGGAAAAACCGTGGCTGTTGGTAAGCGCGACCCCGCCGGCTCGGCGCGACGCGGTCTCCGGGCGGCGCAGGCCTGAGCGGCGGGCGCGGCGATCGCCTGGGCGCGCCGCGCCGGGAAGCTCAGCCGCGGCCGACGAACGGCATCTTGGTCGCCATGACGGTGATGAACTGGACGTTGGCGGACAGGGGCAGGTTGGCCATCATCAGCACCGCGTCGCCGACATGGTCCGGGTCCATCACCGCCTCGGCCCGGATGGAGCCGTCGGCCTGGGCGACGCCCTCCTTCATCTTGCCGCCCATCGGGGTGTCGGCATTGCCGATATCGATCTGGCCGCAGGCGATGTCGTAGGCGCGCCCGTCGAGCGAGGTCGCCTTGGTCAGGCCGGTCACCGCGTGTTTCGTGGCCGTATAGGCGATCGAGTTCGGCCGCGGGGCATGCGCCGAGATCGAGCCGTTGTTGATGATCCGCCCGCCCCGGGGATCCTGGTCGCGCATGATCCGGAAGGCGTGCTGGGTGCACAGGAACAGGGCGGTGAGGTTGGTGTCCACCACCTGCCGCCACGTCTCCAGCGGCAGGTCTTCCAGGGCGACAGGCGGCGCGCCGATCCCGGCATTGTTGAACAGCAGGTCCAGGCGGCCGAACCGCGCCTTGGTCTGCGCGAACAGGTTGGCGATCGAATCCGGGTCGGTCACGTCCGTGGGGACCACGAGCGCGCGCCCGTCCTCGATCTGCGCCGCGACCGCGTCGAGGGGGGCCTGCCGCCGCCCCGACAGCACCACGCTCCATCCGGCCCGGGCGAGGGCCAGGGCCGAAGCCTTGCCGACCCCCGTCCCCGCTCCGGTCACGATCGCGATCCGATCAGCCCCCGACATCACTGCCTCCCTGTTTATGGCGTTGTCCTGCCTGTACCGGACGGCCGTGGCGGCGCGAAGGGCGATCCGTTTCAGATCGGCCCGAACCGTCGCGGACCGCACCACCACCGACACGCTATAGTAGTACGGGGGAAGCGGGCCGGGAGCGGGGCGATGCGGGCGTATGGGATGGCGGACGTGACCGGGGCGGGGCGGGGGTGAGCCAACCCGAGATCCCGTTCCTCGCCGGTCTCGACCCTGCGGCGGTCGAGGCGGTGCGGGCCCGCATGGTCGCGCTGACGGTGCCCGGGGGCCGGACGCTGTTCGAGCAGGGCGAGACCGGGGATGCGCTCTACACCCTGGTCTCCGGCGCGGTCGGCGTTTCGACCCGCGACCATCACGGGGTCCAGACCCGGATCGCCCGGCTGCGCCCGCCCGCGATCTTCGGCGAGATGGCGCTGTTATCCGACGCGCCGCGGGCGGCGACCGTGACGGCTTTGCGCGAGTCCCAGTTCCTGTGCCTCACCCGCGCGGCCTTCGAGACCGTGATCGCGGAGCATCCGCACACGCTCCTGTACTTCGCGCGAATGCTCGCCGAGCGCCTGCGCACGCTCTACGAGGGGCATTCGGTCCACCACGCGCCGCGGACCTTCCTGGTGATGGCCGTCACCGAGGGCCCCGATCCCGAACCGTTCGCGCAGGCCTTCGCCACCGCCCTGGACGCCATCCTGCCGGGAAAGACCGGTTGCCTGAGCCATTGGCCGGCGGGTGCCGACGAGGATGGGGTCCAGGCCTTCGAGGCCCGTCACGCGCGGACGGTGTTCGTGGCCCGGGACATCGATTGCCCCTGGTGCCGCCTGAGCCAGCGCCTCGGCGACCACGTTCTGCTCCTGGCCGAGCCCGGCGCGCCGCCGCGCCCGGACGTGACCGCCTATCTGGAGCGGGTGCGCTCCGACTGGATCCGGATGGATTTGGTCGTCCGCCAGGATCCTCGGGCGCCGCACCCGAAGGCCCTGCATCCGGCCGTCGCGGCCATGCCCGCGGCGATGCGGATCCAGCTCCGTCCCGGGCGGGCGGACGATATCGGACGGCTGGCGCGGCTCGCCAGCGGCCTCGGGCGGGGCCTCGTGCTGGGCGGAGGCGGCGCGCGGGCGCTCGCCCATCTCGGCGTTCTGCGCGCCCTGGACGAGGCCGGTTGCGCGCCGGATTTCGTCGGCGGCACCAGCATGGGCGCGGTGATCGCCGCCAGCCTCGCCATGGGCTGGAGCCTCGCCGAGATCCGGGAGCAGACCGAGGCCGCCTTCGCGGGCCGCAACCCGATCAACGATTACACGCTGCCGATCCACGCCCTGACCCGCGGCGCAAAGGTCGATGCGAGCCTCGCCGAGCGCTATGGCGGCGCGCGCATCGAGGATCTGTGGCTGCCGTTCTTCTGCGTGTCGTCGAACCTGACGACCGGCCGCGCGATGATCCACCGCGCCGGCGACCTCCCCAAGGCGCTGCGCGCCAGCATCGCCATCCCGGGCCTCCTGCCGCCGGTCCTGTGCGACGAGGGCGTCCTGGTCGATGGCGGCATGATGAACAACGTGCCGGCGGACGTGGCGGCCGATCTGGAGCGCGGTCCGGTCCTGGCCGTCGATGTCGGCAGCGATCGGGCGTTCCAGGACATGCCGACACGGGGCTGGCGCGGCCGGCTCCTGCGCAGGCTGATCAGATCGCCGGCGGCGATGCCGGGCCTGGCGCCGCTGCTGCTGCGGGCCGCCACCGTATCGAGCGACGCGCAGACGATGGTGGCCGCAGCCCATGCCACGGCCCTGCTCAGACCGCCGCTCGCCGGCATCGACCTGCGGGCCTGGTCGAGCTTCCGGGAATCCGCTGAACTCGGCTACCGGGACACGCAAGCGAATATCGCGGCCGGCCATCTGGCGCCGTGGCTCGACCCGATGCGCTGACGGATCGAGGCGCCGCCCCGGCGGTCGGGCGTGTGCCAGCGCACGGCGGCGATCCGCACGCGGTAACCGAATGGCCGGGGCAACGATCTTCCCTCTGAGACGACACGTTGAGCCCGAAGATCATGATTCCCCATTCAGCCAGACCGCGCGCGACGACCGAGACGACCGGCGCGCGAAGCCTACGCGACACCGCGGGGTCGCCCTATGTCCCGGCGACCGGTGCCCTGCTGCACGGCGCGGCCTTCGTCCTGCTCTGTCTCTGGACGCGGACCTCCCCCGACCGGCTCAGGGACCAGCTCGATCCCGGGGCGGATTCCTGCTCGGCGCTCGGCTTCTGACCGGACGGATGCGTGGCGGTCCCGCGGGGTGAGCCCGTGGGCATGAGGGAGCAAGGCACGGGATGACGGATGTGGCGGGCGTCGCGTTTCGTCGGGTCGGCCTGCCGGGGCTGAGCCTGTACGTCGCAGAGGCCGGTCCGGAGGCGGGTCCGCCCACCATCCTGCTGCATGGCTTCCCGGAATTCTGGTACGGCTGGCGGCACCAGATCGGGCCGCTCGCGGAGGCAGGCCTGCGGCTCGTCGTGCCCGACCAGCGGGGCTACGGCCTCAGCGACAAGCCGGATGGCGTGGCCGCCTATCACCTCGACAAGCTGGCCGGCGACGTGATCGCCCTGGCCGACGCGTACGGTTTCGCGACGATCCGCCTGGTCGGCCACGATTGGGGCGGGCTCGTCGCGTGGTGGACAGCCAGCCACTATCCCGACCGGATCGCGCGGCTCGCGATCCTCAACGCGCCGCATCCGGGCGTTGTCGGGGCCTACATCCGCAGCCATCCGGGGCAGTGGCTGCGCAGCGCCTATGTCGGGCTGTTCCAGCTTCCGGTCCTGCCGGAGCGGCTGCTCACGGCCGACCGATGCCGGGCTCTGCGGCACGCGCTGACCCGCACGAGCCGGCCGGGCGCCTTCGCGACGTCCGATCTCGACCGCTACGTCGAAGCCTGGCTGCAGCCCGGCGCGATGACCGGGATGCTGAATTGGTATCGCGCGCTCGCCCGATTGCCGCGGGCGACGCCGCCCCGGGTCCGGGTGCCGACCCTGATCCTCTGGGGCAAGCAGGACACCGCCCTCCAGCCCGGCCTCGCGGAGGCGAGCCTGGACCTCTGCGATGCCGGGCGGATCGAATGGTTCGATCAGGCGACCCACTGGCTCCCCCATGAGGAGCCGGCCGCGGTGAACGCCGCGCTGCGGCACTTCCTGAGCTGAGCGCCGGTTCGAGCGCGGCGGCACGAGCCCGCTCCCGGAGTCCCGCTTCTCCGTGACCGGGAAACCGTATCCGCGCCGAGCAGACCGCAAGCGCGTGCGGTGCTCGGGCTCGATCGTGGCCACTGGATAATCTTCCCAGAAGTTGCATCACCACAGTCAAAATGATGCGCAAGGTTAGTTTCGTCGGCTCGGTACGGTCGGCATCACCGATTAATCCGACCTTTTGTCAGATTGCGCAGGAGCATTTTTGCCTAGCGCACCGGAACATCTCGGTGCGCGAGCCATTATGGTGGCACCTCTCAGACTAGACCGGAGCATTTCAAAGATGTCATTTCGTTCACTGCTGACCGCGGGCCTGTTTTTCGGCGGCCTCGTCGCCGGGACAGCGGCGGTCCAGGCCGCTCCGGCGATGCCGCAGCCGGGCCTGGCCGGCGCCGACATGGTCGATACCGTGGCGATGCATCACCATCGCCACCATCGGATGCACCGGCACCATTCCACGCGCCATGAGCGTCGGATGCGCCGCATGAACACGATGCGTCACGGCAACCCGAACGCGAAGAACCCGGCCCTGCGCGGCTACCAGCAGAACCTCGGCAACACCACCGGCGGCCCGCGCTACTGAGCCGGATCAACCGGTCTTCGAACGACAGCCCGGCGCCCATGGCGCCGGGTTTTTTGTTGCGTGGGAGGCTTCATCCACCGGTGGTGACGGCTTCTCCCCAGGCGCGTCGCTCCGCACGACCTGATTCGGCGGGCCCACTCTGCTAAGAGGCGCCATGGCCCGAACCGCCGTCCGCTCCGCCCCCGAAACGCCCCCCGCCGCCGCCCTGGATCCGGCCGGCGCCACGCCCATGATGGCGCAGTATATCGAGATCAAGGCGGCCAATCCCGATTGCCTCCTGTTCTACCGGATGGGGGATTTCTACGAGCTGTTCTTCGGCGACGCGGAGATCGCGTCGCGGGCGCTCGGCATCGTGCTGACCAAGCGTGGCCGCCACGGCGGCGCCGAGATCCCGATGTGCGGCGTCCCGGTGGACCGGGCGGACGATTACCTCAGCCGCCTCATCGCCATGGGCAACCGGGTGGCCGTCTGCGAGCAGACCGAGGATCCCGCCGAGGCCAAAAGGCGCGGCCCGAAATCGGTGGTGCGGCGGGAGGTGGTGCGCCTCGTCACGCCGGGCACCATCACCGAGGACCGCCTGCTCGATCCCGCCAGCGCCAACCTGCTGCTGGCGATCGGACGGCGCAAGACCGGGGAGGGCGCGACTGCCTATGGTCTCGCCGCCATCGACATCTCCACCGGCCGCTTCTCGCTGAGCGAGGTCCCCACCGGGGATCTCGCCGGCGCGATCGCCCGGCACGATCCCCGCGAGATCGTCCTGTCGGAGGCGATCCACGCCGATCCGGCCCTGGCGCGGATCTGGCAGGAGAGCCGGGCCGCCATCGTCCCCCTGGCGCAGGCGGAGCTGGAGCCCGCCGCGGCCGAGCGGCGGGTGCGCGAGCAATACGGCGTCTCGACGCTCGACGGCTTCGGCAGCTTCACTCGGGCCGAGATCCAGGCGGCCGGGACCGGCCTTCTCTACATCGCCCGCACACAACTCGCCGCCCGCGCTCCGCTCTCGGTGCCGACCCGCGAGGCGGCGGGCTCGACGCTTGCGATCGACGCTGCGACCCGCGCCAACCTGGAGCTGACCCGCACGCTCGCGGGCGAACGCACCGGCAGCCTGCTCGACACGATCGACCGGACGGTGACCGCCAACGGCGCCCGGCTGCTGGCCGAGCGCCTGGCCGGGCCGCTGACCGACCTGACGCGGATCGCGCAACGACACGAGACCGTGGCGTATCTCGTCGAGAACCACACCCTGCGCCGGGCGATCCGCGACACGCTGGCCCGGGCGCCCGATCTGGCGCGGGCGCTCTCCCGGGTGGGCCTGGGGCGCAGCGGCCCCCGGGATCTGGCGGCGATCCGCGATGGGCTGACGGCCGCCGCCGGGCTCGGGGCGGTGCTGAACGAGGCCGGCGGAGCGACCGCCGAACTCGCCGAGATCGCGCAGGCGCTCGGCGCGGCCGATCCCGCTCTGGCGGCGGAGCTGCAGGCGGCGCTGGCCGACGAGCTGCCCCTGTCCCGGCGGGATGGCGGCTTTATCCGGGCGGGCTATTCGGAAGAGATCGACGAGGCGCGGCTGCTCGGCCAGGATTCGCGCAAGGTCGTGGCGGCGCTCCAGGCCCGCTACGCCGAGGAGACCGGCTGCCGGACCCTGCGGATCAAGCACAACAACCTGCTGGGGTTTTTCATCGAGGTCCCGCAATCGGTGGGCGAGGCCTGCCTCAAGGGATTGCAGCGTGAATTCGTGCATCGGCAGACCATGGTGGACGCGATGCGGTTCACCAGCGTCGAATTGGGCGACCTGGAGCGACGGATCAGCGGCGCATCGGAGCGCGCGCTCGCCCTGGAATCGGATCTCTTCGACGCATTGGCCCGCCGGATCGTCGAACAATCTTCGCAGACGGCACAAGTCGCCGAAGCGATGGCGGCCCTCGACGTCGCCGCCAGCAACGCCGAACTCGCGGTCGAGCTGGACTGGCGCCGACCGGAAGTCGACGATTCGCTGGCCTTCGCGATCACCGGCGGTCGTCACCCCGTGGTCGAGGCGGCCCTGCGCCGGGCCGGCGAGCCGTTCATCGCCAACGATTGCGACCTGTCGGGCGAGACGCGGGGCCGGATCCGGCTGATCACCGGCCCGAACATGGGCGGCAAGTCCACCTTCCTGCGCCAGAACGCGCTGATCGCCGTTCTGGCCCAGATGGGCGCCTTCGTGCCGGCCCAATCGGCGCGGATCGGCCGGGTCGACCGGCTGTTCTCGCGGGTGGGGGCGGCCGACGACCTGGCGCGGGGGCAATCGACCTTCATGGTCGAGATGGTGGAGACCGCGGCGATCCTGAACCAGGCGACGCGGCACTCCCTGGTGATCCTCGACGAGATCGGCCGCGGCACCGCGACCTTCGACGGGCTGTCGATCGCCTGGGCCTGCCTGGAGCATCTCCATGAGGCGAATGCCTGCCGGGCGCTGTTCGCCACCCATTTCCACGAGCTGACGGCCCTGGGCGACCGGCTGGCCCGACTCGACAACGCCACCCTGAAGGTGGCCGAGCACCGGGACGGCGTGGTGTTCCTGCACGAGGTCGTGCCGGGCATCGCCGAGCGCAGCTACGGCCTGCAGGTGGCCCGCCTCGCCGGCCTGCCCGCCAGCGTCGTGGCGCGGGCGGGCGCGATCCTCAAGAGCCTGGAGAAGGCCGAGCGCGGCCGCCCGGCCCGGGCCAAGATCGACGACCTGCCGCTGTTTGCGGCGCTCGCCCCGCCGCCACCGCCGGAGCCTCCGGCGGAGGATCCGCTGGGCGCGCTCCTCGACGCGATCGACCCGGATGCGCTGACCCCGCGGGAGGCGCTGGATGCGCTCTATCGGCTCAAGCGCGAGCGGGCGGAGAAGGGGTAGTGCGGAGCCTTCGACCAACCTCCCTCATCCTGGGGGGGCTGGCGAAGGAACCGTCTCAAGAAGCAGATCTCACAGCGCCGGCGCGAAGGAGAACCCGTCCGGGGCGCTGTGGGTCGGCACGCGGCCGGCGCGTCGGTCGGCGACCCAGTCGAGGATGCTGGCGACCACGCGCTCGGAATAGGGTTTTGCGATCACCCCGATGGCGCCGGCGAAGTCGTCCGGAATGCGCTTGGCGTTGGCGGTCATGAACACCACGGTGATCCGCGGGTCGGATGCGAGCGCTCGGGCGACCTCGACGCCGGTCGGGCCGTCCACCAGGTGAATGTCCACGAAGGCCACGTCCGGCTCAGCCGAGCGGCCGAGCGCGATGGCCTCCGCCGAGCTTCCCGCGATGCCGACCGTGACATGGCCGAGATCGTCGAGCAGGCACTCGAGTTCGAGCGCGATCAGCACCTCATCCTCGACCACGAGGATACGGAGCGCAGCATCCGCGCCGGCGTTCCCATCCCGCATGCGATCTCCTGTTTGGCGTCTGGACCGCTGAGCTTTTCACGAGCTTGAAGCGTTCGGGCCGGATTCTCAAGTCGGCGAGAGCAGCGGGATATCGATCGCCACATAGGTGCCGGGCCCGGCATCCGCCCACGCGATCGTGCCGCGCAGCTGACGGACCACCATCTCCACGAGATTGCGCCCGAATCCGGCCGGGTTCGGCGGCGCGGCCGCCAGGCCCACCCCATCGTCCCGGATCGTCAGCTGCATGCCCGATTGCGTCCGCCGGGCGGTGATCGACACGCGCCCCTCGCGGGCGTTCGGGAAGGCGTGGCGCAGGGCGTTGGCGGTCAGCTCGTGGATCAGCAGGGCGAGCGGCGCCGCCATGGCGGCCGCCACCGCGATCGGCTCGACCTCGGCCTCGACCCGCTGCTTCTCGTGATCGAGCCCGGCATTCACGTCGGACAGGAACTCGGAGGCGAAGTCGCCGAGGTTGAAATGGGTGCAGTCGCCCTCCGAATAGAGCATCCGGTGGGCGGTGGAGAGCGCGCCGATCCGCTCGGCCATGCCCTGCAGCGCGTCCCGGGCCTCACCCTCGGGGGTGCGGCGGGCCTTGAGCAGCATCAGCGAGGAGATCACCTGGAGATTGTTCTTCACCCGGTGATCGACCTCGTGGAGCAGGGCGGTCTTCTGCTCCAGGGCGGCGCTCAGGTCGTGGGTCCGGGCCGCGACCAGACGCTCCAGCTCGTCGTTGGTGACCCGCATGGTCACCTCACGCTCGCGGGTATGGGTCATGTCGGCCTGGGCCGCGTAGAAATAGGCGAGGCCGGCCTCGTCATGGACCGGCGTGACCGTCATCGCGCTCCAGTAGGGCGTGCCGTCCTTGCGATAGTTGAGAAGCTCGGCGGTCACCGGCTCGCCGGCCTCGATGGCGGCGTGGATCCGGGCGACCTCGGCCGGGTCGGTCCCGGGCCCCTGCAGCATGCGGCAGTTGCGCCCCAGCAATTCGTCGGTGGCGAACCCGGTCAGGCCCAGGAACGCGTCGTTGACCCAGGTGATCGGGTTGTCCGGCGCCCGTGCGTCGGTGATGACCATCGGCGACGGGCTGCGCGCGAACGCATCGACCAGCATCGCGTGCGGCGGGCTGGGCTCGGTTGAGGTACTCAACACATCATTCCACACTTGGTCGACACGACTCGTCCGCGCTCCGTGACAGCGTGGCGGAGCCGGGCGTGCTCCGCGCGTGCGGGACGTGGACACCACGTTAAGCAGTCATCGACCATGATTAAGGCGCACGGCCTCCCGATCCAGCCCCGGCCCGAACGGCCCAAGGCTGCCACGTTTTCGCGAGATCAAGGCCAGTAAGGCTCAGGAGTTCCATGCCATGGCCAACCCGCCACAGGCTGCCCACCGCTTTCATCTGCGCGATATCGTCCAGGACCGGCGAATCCTGCTGATGCTGGCGCTCGGATTCTCATCCGGATTGCCGCTCCTGCTGGTGCTGGGGACCTTCACGCTGCGGCTCGCCTTCTCGGATATCGACGTGCGGGCGATCGGCCTGTTCAGCTACGTGGCGCTGCCGTACTCGCTGAAATTCCTCTGGGCGCCGGCGATCGACCGGCTGAACGTACCGGTCCTGACCGCACGGCTCGGCCGGCGCCGGGCCTGGATGGTCACGACCCAGGCCGCGGTCGCCCTGTGCCTGATCCTGATGGCCTTCTCGGACCCGAAGACCAACCTGGCGCTCCTCGGCCTCGGCGCCTTCCTGGTGGCCTTCTGCGCGGCCAGCCAGGACGTGGTGGTGGACGGCTGGCGCATCGACGCCGCCGGCAGCGACTTCCAGGGTATCCTGGCGGCGACCTCGAACCTCGGCTACCGGCTCGGGCTGATCGCGGCCGGGGCGGGCGCCCTGTTCATCGCCGCGGCCGGGGGCTGGACGATCGCCTACCTGACCATGGCGGCCCTGATGCTGGTCGGCATGATCGCCGCGCTGCTGGCGCCGGCCTTCGACGCGCCGCCGCGGGTGCAGGCGGACTCCACCGGCCATTCCCGGTTCTGGTCGATGCGCCGGGCCGTGCTCGAGCCGCTGACCGAGCTGCACGGCCGGTTCGGCGGCGCGCTCTGGGGCATCCTGCTGCTGGTGGCGCTCTACCGGCTGCCGGACTTCCTCTCCGGGGTGATGGCGAGCCCGCTCTACCGGGCGCTCGGCTTCGACCTGAAGGAGATCGCCACCGTCACCAAGCTCTACGGCATCTGGGTCGGCATCGCGGGCGGCTTCGCGGGCGGTTGGGCGCTGGCCCGGCTGGGCCTGTTCCCGACCCTGCTGCTCGGCGCCTTCCTGGCCGCGTCCTCGCACCTCGCCTTCGCCTGGCTCTCGGCCGGCGCCCCCGAGATCTGGCGCTTGACGGTAGCGATCTCGATCGAGAACTTCTGCGGATCCTTCGCGGGCATCGTCCTCATCGCCTACATGTCCAGCCTCACCAGCACGGCCTACGCGGCGACGCAGTACGCGTTGTTCTCCTCGCTCTACGCGCTACCGGGCAAGCTGATCGCCGGCTCCTCGGGCTTCGTGGTCGCGGCGATCGGCTATCCGGCCTTCTTCGTCATGACCTCGCTGGTCGGGATCCCGGTGCTGATCCTCTGCCTGGCGGTCGGGCGGCGCGGGCAGCGGCAGGACGAGGCCGCGGCGCGGGCGGCCGAGGCGGCGGGGAACCGCATCCCGGGGCCCGAGCTTCCTTCCACGGCGCGGGCCTCCGGCACCGCGTGATGCGACCAGATCCAGGAATTCACGGATGAGCACGAGCGACCTCACTCGCGCCGACGCGACGCTGCCGGCCCCGATCCCCGAAACCGCCCTGAGCGACGCGGATCTGGCCGCCCTGCGTCGGGCCGTGCAGGTGCTGGAACGGCCGAGCCTGGCCGCCCGCCTGTCCTCGGCGGCCGGGGCCCCCCTCGACATCATCGGCCGCTCGCTGCCGGCCCCGGTGACCGAGGCGGTCGGCCGCTCCACCGAAGCGGCGATGCGCGGCGCCCTGCGGGTCGCCCTGGCGACCCTGCCGCGCAAGGACGTCGTTCCTGCCGACGGCACCGAGATCGAGGCGGTCGCCGCCAAGGCGGAGAGCCGGCTGACCCGTCTGCTCGGCTCGGGCGACACCAAGCACAAGGCGTTCGCGGCGCTCTCGGGAGCGCTGGGCGGGGCGTTCGGCCTGGCGACCCTGGCGGTGGAGCTTCCGGTCTCGACCACGCTGATGCTGCGCTCGATCGCCGAGATCGCCCGCGAGGAGGGCGAGGATCTCGAGACGCCGGAAGGCGCGCTGGCCTGCGTCCAGGTCTTCGCCCTGGGCGGCCGGACCAGTACCCAGAACGAGGCGGGCTCGGCACTCACCGAGAGCGGCTACTTCGCCGTGCGCGCGGCCCTGGCCAAGACGCTCGCGGAGGCGGCCCGCTATGCCGGCAGCAAGACCCTGCTCGACCAGTCGGCGCCGGCGCTCATCCGGTTCACCGCGCAGATCGCGGCCCGGTTCGGCCTGGTGGTCTCGCAGAAGGTCGCCGCGCAAGCCGTGCCGGTGCTGGGCGCCTTCGGGGGCGCGGCGGTGAACACCGCCTTCATGAGCCATTTCCAATCCACCGCCCGCGCGCATTTCACGGTCCGGCGGCTGGAGCGCACCTACGGGGCGGCCGCCGTCCGGGCGGCCTACGAGGTTGAGAAGGCGGCGCTCGGGGTGGCCTGAGCGGTTTCTTCCCGCTTCGCCGTCATTGCGAGCGCGCCTTGATCCGCCCTCCCAGTGCCTCCAGAAACGATCCGGGTGACGCGAAGCGACTGAGGCGATTCTGATCAGCAACGCGGAGATGGTGGCCCGGCTCGCCCTGGCCGCGCTCGCCGGGAGCGTGATCGGGCTGGAGCGCGAGCGGCTGCTCTGGGCGGCGGGCCTGCGGACGCACATGCTCGTCTGCGTCGGCTCCTGCCTCATCATGATCGTCTCGGCCTTCGGGTTCAGCGACGTGCTCGGCACCCAGCACGTCGTGCTCGACCCCTCGCGCATCGCCGCGCAGGTCGTGTCGGGCATCGGCTTCCTCGGGGCGGGCACGATCCTGCTGCGCGGCGAGGTGGTGAAGGGCCTGACCACTGCGGCGAGCCTCTGGGGCGTGGCGGCGATCGGCCTGGCGGTGGGCAGCGGGCTCTACGTGCCGGCGCTCGCGACCACGGCCCTGGTGGTCGGCATCCTGGCCGGGATCAAGCCGTTCGAGGAGCGCTGGCGCGAGCGGATGCGGTCGCAGACGCTGCGCATGACCGTGCGCCGGGGCACGATGTCGATCGACACGCTCCACGCGGTCACGGGCGAGCGCGCCTCGCGGGTGCGCCAGTTCACCACCCGCCCGGCCTCCGACCCGAATCTCGACGAGATCACCGTCACCTTCGTCCGGCTGTCGCGCACCAGCTTCGAGGCGATCGCCGCCAAGCTGCGCGAGACCCCGGACGTGGTCTCGGTCGATACCGTCAACAGCTGACGGTCAGGCAGCCGCCTCGCCGTCCAGGAACAGGCGATAGGCCGGGTTCTCGGTCTCGTCGGTGGCCGGGTAGCCCAGCGCCTCGATCGCCGCGTCGAACCGGGCGCGCTCGGCCGGCGGCACCGCGATCCCGGCGAGCACCCGGCCGTAATCCGCACCGTGGTTGCGGTAGTGGAACAGGGTGATGTCGAAGCCCGGACCGAGTGCGTCCAGGAACTTCATCAGCGCGCCGGGCCGCTCCGGGAACTGGAAGCGGAACAGCCGCTCATGCGCGACGCCCACGGCCCGGCCGCCGACCATGTAGCGGACATGGACCTTGGCCATCTCGTTGTCGCTCATGTCGAGCACCCGGTAGCCGGCCTCGCGCAGGTCGGCGATCAGGGCCTGCTTCTCGCGCTTGCCGCCCGCGATGTTGATGCCCACGAAGATCTGCGCCTCGGCGCCCGGCGCGTGGCGGTAGTTGAACTCGGTGATCGCCCGCGGCCCGAGCGCCCGGATGAACGCCCGGTAGGCGCCGGGCTGCTCCGGGATGGAGACGCCGAGCAGAACCTCGCGCTGCTCGCCGATCTCCGCCCGCTCCGCGATGTGGCGCAATCGGTCGAAGTTGAGATTCGCCCCCGAGGAGATCGCGATCAGGGTGCCGTCGCCGCCCTCGCGCTCGGCGTAGAGCTTGGCCCCGGCGAGGCTCAGCGCCCCGGACGGCTCGGACACCGCCCGGGTGTCGTCGAAGATGTCCTTGACTGCCGCGCACATGGCGTCGGTATCCACCGTGATGACCTCGTCGAGATGCTCGCGGCAGAGCCGGAACGTCTCCTCGCCGGCCTGGCGCACGGCGACGCCGTCGGCGAACAGCCCGACCGAGGGCAGGCTGACCCGCGTGTCGGCGGCCAGCGCCGCGGCCATGCAGGCGGCATCCTCCGGCTCGACGCCGATCACCTTGGTGCCGGGCCGCAGGTACTTCACGAAGGTCGCGATCCCGGCGGCCAGCCCACCGCCGCCCACCGGCACGAAGATCGCCTCGATCGGGCCGGTATGCTGCTCCAGGATCTCCTTGCCGATGGTCCCCTGGCCGGCGATCACCTCGGGATCGTCGAACGGGTGCAGGAAGGTCAGGCCCTGCTCGGCCTCCAGCACCTTCGCCTGGGCCAGCGCCTCGTCGAAGGCGTCGCCGTGCAGCACCACCTCGGCGCCGCGGGCCCGGCAGGCATCGACCTTGATCGACGGGGTGGTGCGCGGCATCACGATCACAGCCCGGGCCCCGAGCTTGGCCGCGGCCAGCGCCACGCCCTGCGCATGGTTGCCCGCCGAGGCGCAAACCACGCCGCGCGCGATCTGGTCCGGGCTCAGCCCGGACATCTTGTTGTAGGCGCCCCGCAGCTTGAACGAGAAGACCGGCTGCAGATCCTCCCGCTTCAACAGCACGGGCCGGCCGAGCCGCTGCGTCATCCGGGGCATCGGATCGAGCGGGCTCTCGATCGCAACGTCGTAGACGCGGGCGGTCAGGATCTTTCGGATGTAGTCGGTCATGGTTTCGGGACTTCGGCGCGCGGCGCGGATGGGCGGAGATAGACCCTCGCGCGGCGAGATGCGAGCGGGGGCCGGTCAGGTCAGATGCCGTGCCCAATCCTGGCGGCCGTGCAGGACGCGGACGATCAGGATGCCGTCCGCCTGCTCGACATACGCGACGACATGGGCGCGGTAGGGATACAGCCGCACCGGCCGCACGAAGTCATCCCGGAGGCGAGCCATCAGCGGGTTCTCGGCCAGCAGGATGAACAGGGCCTTCAACCCTGCATAGTACCGCTCGGCCCGGTCGCGGCCGAAGGTGGCGGAACCGGACACATAAATCTCGATGAGATCCCGGTCCGCCTGCCGCGTCGTCCGGATGGTCACGGATTCTGGGTAACCCGCACGCGCTCCCGGGCCTCGGCCAGAACATCATCCAGCGACCGCTCACTGACGCCACTGTCGAACCCTTCGGCAATCAGCGTCTGAAGCTGCGCAAGGCCGTCAATCTTTTCCTGATCGCGGCGGATCAGATCGCGGACATAGTCGCTGGCACTGCCAAAGCGCCCGGTCTCGGCCTGAGCCTCGACCCAGTCCTTCATCGCCTCAGGCAACGACACGTTCAGAGTCACCATGCCGAACGGCCTCCATCGTCGCGCAGCATGACAAAGATTTTGACCGGATGCCATTCCGACTCAGCTTGGCAGCCAGCGAGACGTCGAGCCGATCATCCTTGCACCAGGGTGCTGCGCAACATAAATTGATCCGCCATCACGGATAAGTTTCGATGCCGCTGGCCCGCCATGCTCTCACGGTCCCGGAAGCCGCCTTCGTCACCCAGTCCAGCGTGCGTGGGGTGAACAGCGAGATCGATGCCGGGATCGTCGCGGGGCGCGGTCAAACCGTCCGTGAGATCGGCAGCGCCGATCTGCTCTACCTCGCCGCCGTGCGCGACCTGCGCGTCGATCTGGCCCCGGCCCTGCGGCAACGCCTGCGGGATGCGATCGTGGCGGCTCATGAAGCGCAGGGGAACACCGCCCGGATCGGTCATCTCAGCGTCGCCCTCGACGCCGTGGAGGCCGAACTCGCCGATCGGCTGCGGATCCTCCATCAGCTGCGCGACGAGGCGATCGAGCAGAACACCGAGGTCCTGGGCGGCGAGCCGGTTCTGCGCGGAACGCGGATCCCGGCCCGGCACGTCGCCGACATGGTCCGGCAAGGGACCTCGCCGGAGACGCTGGCCGAGGAATTCGACCTGACGCCCGATCAGGTCTCCGCTGCCATCCTCTTCGACCGCGTCAGCCCGCGCCAGGGCCGCCCGCCCCGGAAGGCGCGCCGCGTTGTACCTGCTCCTTGACGAGTGCTGCCCGAAATCCCTGATCGGCATCGCGGACGGGTTGGGCCACACCGCGCAGCGGACCCTCGCCATCGCCGAACTCGGCCGCAGGCGACGGATGCAGCGATCTTCGCCTTCGCATGCGAGGCCCGCGCGATCGTGGTCACGGTGAACGCGGGCGATTTTCTGGGCCTGGCCGCGCGGGTGCCGGATCATCCGGGGCTGATCCTGCTGCCCTCGTTGCCGCCGGGCGAGACCGGCCAGCTGTTCCGAAAGGTCCTCAGGGCTGCGGACGAGGCGCTGCGGAAGCCGCGTGGCGTGATCCGGATCGACCGCGCCGGGCGCCTTCACCGCTCCGGAGCGTCATAGATCCGGGGGCACCTCATCCGACCCGCTCCACCAACGCCGCCACCCACACCAGCAGAGCCGCCATCTGCGCCATGAAGGTGCCGGCCGAGGCGAGGTCCTTCACGGTGCCGATCATCGGGTGGTGGTCCGGGTGGACGTGGTCGCAGAGCTTCTCCACGGCGGTGTTGAGGAACTCGGCGGCCAGCATCAGCAGCAGGCTCACCATCAGGGCGACCCGGACCCACAGGGTCGCGCCGAGGAGGAGGGCCACCGGTACGCCGAGCGCCAGCAGCATCAGCTCCTGCCGCACGGCCCGCTCGGTGCGGGCACCGTGGCGCAGGCCGCGCCAGGAATTGAGGAAGGCGAGGACCAGGGCGTTCATCGGGCCGCGCCCTCCGGCACCGACCGGCTGATCCATTTGGCGAGCAGCGGCCCGGTGAGCAGCACCACGAACAGGCGCAGGGTCTGCACGGCCAGGACGAAGGACACGTCCGCCTTCGAGCCGACCGCGATGATCGCAACCGAATCGAGGCCGCCTGGGCTCGTGGCCAGCACGGCGGTGAGCAGGTCGATCGGCAGCAGGAAGGTCAGGCCCCAGCCCCAGGCGGCGCAGAGCGCGATCACCGAGAAGGTCGCCGCCAGGATGCCGGGCAGCGCCGAGAGGGTGAGCCGCAGGGTCTCGCGGGTGAAGCGCAGGCCGACATAGATGCCGATGCAGGCATAGGCGAGTTCGAGGATCGTCACCGGCAGGGACATCCGCACCAGGCCGCTGGCATGGAGCAGGCTGCCGAGCACCATCGGGCCGACCTGCGCGCCCGCCGGGACCCGCAGGGCCAGGGCCGCGCCGGCGCCGACCACCGCGACCGCCAGCGTGGCGAGGAGCGAGAGCGGCCCGGTCACCTCGACCGCGCCGGCGGCTGCGCCCGGAACCGGCGCCTCCATCAGGAAGCGGGCCGCGAGCGAGGCCGAGAACACCACCGCGGCGACGCGGACATATTGCATGAAGGCGACGAGGCGCGGATCCGCGCCGAAATCCTCGGCCATCGCCACCATGGCGGACGCGCCGCCGGGGGACGACCCCCAGGCCGCCGTGGTGCCGGGCAGGACCCGCAGCCGGGTCAGGACCCAGCCGACGAGCCCGCTCGCCGCCACCGTCACCAGCACCACCGCCACGATCAGCGGCCCGTCATCCAACAGGGTCTGGGCGATCTGCCCGGTCACCGCGTGGGCCACCAGGCAGCCGATCATCGCCTGCGCTGCGTTGAAGGCAAAGCGCGGCACGTGCAGCCGGGAGCCGGCGACCCCGAAGGCGATCGCCGCGATCATCGGGCCGAGCAGCAGCGCCGCGGGGAAGCCCGCCTGCAGCAGGCCATACGAGACGGCCGCCGACGCGACGACGAGGGCGGCCCATAGGCCGAGGGTGCGGGAGGAGGGCAAGGCGACCGGTGGGGATTCACCCGCACTGATTGCCGGGCGTGAGGGCCGCTACACCGCAATATGGGCCCTGTCACGGCAAAGATTCTTTTTGGGAATGCCGATGTCAGGGTCGGCGAGGTCCGGTGTTCGCGTGGGGTTGGCTGAGCCCGTTTCTCTCAAGCTGAAGCATTTCGACCGCTTCGGGCTCGCCCCATAGCTTATCCCACCCCCCCCTCATCCTGATGTGCCGAAGCGAAGCGGAGGCCTCGAAGGAGGCCTCCAGCCTGCCGCGCGATCCCTGGAGGGCTCCTTCGAGGCCTCCGCTGCGCTCGCGCCTCAGGATGAGGGAATTGGATTGGAAGGGTGCCGATCAGGAACGGCCTTACGGTCCCTTTCTGATGTCTCCAAAAGCCGCATCCAATCGGCCACTTGCCGCCGCGAGCGCGGAACGGCGATCGGCCAGCCAGGTCCGGTCGGCGTCGAGGCGCGTCCGGGCGGAAGCGAGCATGCGCCGGACCTCCGCGGGTTGCGGGCCGCCGAGTCCCTTGGCGGCCTCGATCATGCCGCGGGCCGACAGGGCGGCCCGGAACCGGGCCTCGTCGAGGGGCAGGTCCGGCGTCAGCCCCGAGCCGGCGGCGGCCTCCGCGTAGATCCGCTTCACCTCGGCGAAGGGCAGGTCGGCCGGGCGCAAGTCATGGCTGCGGCCGTAGCTCACCAGCTCGGAGGCGAAATGGTGCCCCAGCCGGAACGGCACGTCGGCCTCGCGCTGGAGCGTGTCGGCAAGCTCCGTGGTGGTGGAATAATCGGCCGCGACCTCGTCGGCGGCGCGGTCGCGGTCGATCACCAGCCCGTCGAGCACGCGGGTCCAGCGCCGGCAGGTCTCGGCCGCCTCGGAGACCGTCCGGCCCGGCGGCTCGGCCTGGTTGCGCTTGTAGTCCGGCATACCGGACTCGACGTTGTGGGCCATGATGACGAAGGCCTGCGCGGCGCCGACGACGTCGCTGGCCTTCATGCGCAGGCTGTAGAGCGCCACCGGATTGCGCTTCTGCGGCATGATGCTGCTCGGGCCGGTCAGTGCGCCCTCGCGCAGCAGGATCCATGGCCGGGTCTGGTGATACTGCGCGTAGAGATCCTGCGCGAAGCTGCCGGCCGTGGTGGCGAGGTTGGCGGACAGGTCGGTCAGCTCGAGGCCGAGATCCATCGGGGCGAGCTGGCCGGCATCGTAGCTGTTCTCCACCGGCGCATCGAAGCCCAGCAGCCCGGCGAGGCGGGCGCGATCGACCGGGAAGCTCGAGGTGCCGAGCGCCGCGGCGCCCAGCGGCGACAGGTTCACGCGCGCCCAGCTCTCCCGCAGGCGATCGGCGTCGCGGGCCAGCGCCCCGGCATAGCCAAGCAGGTAATGGCCGAGCGTCGTCGGCTGCGCCTGCACGCCGTTGGTGTAGGCGGGGACGATCGTGTCGGCCTCCCGCTCGGCGACGGCCAGCAGGGCGGCGCGGGTCTTGTCCAGGGCCTCGGCGAGGTCGAGCAGCCGGTCCCGCTGGTCGAGCTTCAGCACGGTCGGGATGATGTCCTGCCGGCTGCGGCCGGAATGCATCCGGGTCGCGTCCGGGCCGGCGATCGCGGTGATCAGCGGCTCGATCCGCAGGTAATCATCCGGCCGCTCGGCCCCCGGCTTGGCGGCCTCCGCGGCGACCTGGTCGAGGGCCCGGGCGATCCGCGCCCCGAGGTCCCGCGGGACGATGCCGGCCTCCACGGTCATCACCAGGGAAGCGCGGTCGATGGCGTCGATCCGGGCGAAGGTGTCTTGGGAGGCGGCGAGGGTCGTCGCGGGGGTGAGGAGGGCGACCAGGGTCGCGATCAGTCTGCGCCGCATGCACGTGCTCCTATGCGCCGCCGTTTCGCGCCGGCGAGGGCATTCTGTTCGATCCGGCGTGTAATCACACATCACAATCCGGCTTGGGGGCGGGGAAGGCGACTATTCGGACGTCTTCGGCATGCCGGCAGCTGCATGAATCACCCCGTCATTCCGGGGCGCCGCAGGCGAGCCCGGAATGACGGGGCGGGCCGACGAATGCCGTGCCCCAGAACCCAAACCGGGAGAACTATTCCGCCCCGTCCCGGCAGGCCGCGGTGCCGGCGGGCGCGTGCGCGCGAAAGAACGCCGCGAGATTCGCGAGGCCCGGGGCGCGGGGGTCGCTCGCCCGCCAGGCCAGCGCGATGGTGCGGCCGGGGCCGTCGACGTCGAAGGCCCGGGTAACGGTCAGGCCGGTCGGGTCGGGGCCGGGGGGTACGGCGAGCGCCGGCAGCAGGGTGTAGCCGCTCCCGGCCGCCACCATCGAGCGCAGGGTCTCCAGGCTGGTGGCGTGGCGCCCGACCGAGGAGCCCGCACCGCAGGCCGCGATCGCCTGGTCGCGCAGGCAATTGCCCTCGTCGAGCAGCAGCAGGTCTGGCCCGGCGATCTCGGTGGCCGAGAGGGCGCCGCCGCGGGCGAGCGCGTGCTCGGCCGGGCAGGCGAGCCAGAACGGCTCGACGAAGAGCGGCGCCACCGCCAGCCCGACCGGGGGCAGGGGCAGGGAGACCAGGGCGGCATCGATGCGTCCGTCGCGCAGGCCCTCGACGATCTCGGCGGTGCGCGATTCCGACAGGGACAGCGTCAGCAGCGGGTATTGCTGGCGCAGCGGCCGCAGCACCAGCGGGAAGAAATAGGGGCCGAGCGTCTGGATCGCGGCCAGGACCAGCCGGCCGGTGAGCGGCGAGCCGCGGCCCTCAGTGGCGAGCGCCAAGAGCCGCTGGGCCTCGGCCAGGACGATGCGCGACTGCCGGACGATCCCCTGGCCGGCCTCGGTGAGCAGCACCCGGCGGTTCGAGCGCTCGAACAGCGTGAGCCCGAGGGTCGCTTCCAGCTTACGGACCTGCACGCTCAGGGTCGGCTGGCTGACGTTGCACCGCTCGGCGGCCCGGCCGAAATGGCCCTCATCGGCGACCGCGACGACATATTCCAGGTCGCGCAGCGACAGACCGGACAGGTTCATAGGCTGCGTCTATCACGGCGTTTGCGACGATGCATTAGCCAAGGGGCCTGGAGCGGTCCATAACCTCGTTGGAACGGTTTCAGTCTGGCGAGTCGGCCCCATATGCCGCTCACGGACTTCACGGAGAGACGAGACGCATGAGCGATCAACGCCCGATCCTGACCACCCGCCAGGGCCATCCGGTCCGCGACAACCAGAGCACCCGCACGGTCGGCGAGCGGGGTCCCGCGACGCTCGAGAATTACCAGTTCATCGAGAAGATCACCCATTTCGACCGTGAGCGGATCCCGGAGCGCGTCGTGCACGCCCGCGGCGCCGGCGCCCACGGCTGGTTCGAGGCCTACGGCAAGATCGGCGACGAGCCGGCTTCCAAGTACACCCGCGCCCGGGTTCTGAACGAGACCGGCGTGAAGACGCCGATGTTCGTGCGCTTCTCCACCGTGGCCGGCGCCAAGGAGAGCCCGGAGACCGAGCGCGACCCGCGCGGCTTCGCGGTGAAGTTCAAGACCGTCGACGGCAATTGGGACCTGGTTGGCAACAACCTCAAGGTGTTCTTCATCCGGGACGCCATCAAGTTCCCCGACATGATCCACGCGTTCAAGCCGGATCCGGTGACCAACCGCCAGGAGGCGTGGCGCTTCTTCGACTTCGTGGCCCAGCACCCCGAGTCGATCCACATGGTGACGCACCTCAAGTCACCCTGGGGCATCCCCGCCAACTATCGCGAGATGGAAGGCTCGGGCGTCAACACCTACAAGCTGGTCAACGACCAGGGCGAGGCTGTGCTCTGCAAGTTCCACTGGGAGCCGAAGCAGGGTGTCCGCAACCTGACCTCGCAGCAGGCCTCCGAGATCCAGGCCAAGGATGTCGGCCACGCGACCCGCGACCTGTACGACAACATCAAGGCCGGCAACTTCCCCGAGTGGGAATTCTGCGTGCAGATCATGCCGGACGGCCCGAACGAGCACCTGTCGTTCGATCCGCTCGACGACACGAAGCTGTGGCCGGTGGACCAGTTCCCGCTGCTGCCGGTGGGCCGCATGGTGCTCGACCGCGTGCCGGACAATTTCTTCGCTGAGGTCGAGCAGTCGGCCTTCGGCACCGGCGTGCTGGTCGACGGCATCGACTTCTCGGACGACAAGATGCTGCAGGGCCGGACCCTGTCCTACTCGGATACCCAGCGCTACCGCGTCGGCGCCAACTACCTGCAGCTGCCGATCAACGCGCCGCAGCCCGGCGTGAAGGTCTACTCGAACCAGCGGGACGGCCAGATGACCTACACGGTCGACGGGACCGGCCCGAACAAGCACATCAACTACGAGCCCTCGACCCTGGCCGAGGGCCTGCGCGAGGCCCCGAAGCCGGCCAAGGACTACCACCAGCCGGTGCAGGGCCAGCTCGGCCGCTACCAGACCTCGCGCACCGAGGACGACTACACCCAGGCCGGCGTCCGGTACCGCTCGTTCCAGGATTGGGAGCGCGAGGACCTGATCGCCAACCTCGTGGCCGATATGAAGCAGTGCCCCGAGCCGATCCAGCTGCGGATGGTCTGGCACTTCTGGCACGCGGACGAGGATTACGGCCGCCGCGTCGCCGAGGGTGCGGGCATCGATCTGGAGAAGGCCAAGGCCCTGCCGCCGCTGCCGGGCCGCGCCGCCCCGCACAAGCGCCTGCAGGCCGAGACCTACACGGACGGGTCCCAGGCCCACCGGGTCGCCGCGGAGTAAGTTTTTTACGCAGCGCCGACCCGGCCTGGACTGAATGAAGGCCCCGCGGGTGCGAACCCGCGGGGCCTTTCTTTTGGCCGCATCGCGAAGCGCCGTCCCCGCTCAGGGGCAGCGGCGGCGGACGTGGCCCCGGCCGAGATAGGTCTGGGTGACCGGATCGTAGGTCCTGAAGCGGCGGGCGCAGGCCGCCACCGCGGCCGCGAGATCGGCCGGGTCCGTCTCGACCACGGGCGGCACGTCGGCGGGCGCCACGTAGACCGGGCGCCGGTAGACCCGCGGCGCGTAGACATAGGCGTCGTCGTAGAACGGATCGCCGAGATCGCCCCACAGGGTGCCCAGGCCGAAGCCGAGACCGAAGCCCGCGAGCCCGTAGCCGTAATAATCGTCGTACCAGGGGCGATAGACATAGGGACGTCGGAACGCGAAGCCGGGGCGGTGGCCCCGCCAGCCGACGATGGCCGGGCCCGGCCGGACCGGCCCGAGGGGCCGTCCCCAGGCGCCGACCCGGGTCCCGATCCCGCCGTGGAAGCCGGGCCCGAACCCGCGCGCCTCGGCGCCCACAATCGTCAGTGGAAGCGCAATGATCGCAGCTGCTACCAGTAGAAGCGGAGACTTGTCGATACGTGCCATGCGGTTCACCCGAAGCAACGCGCCGGTGCCGCTCAGAGGCGGACTCGGCGGAATAGTTCGGGTTATCCTGGCTCGGCCGCTTCTCGCGTCAAGAGTTCTCGGCGCACCTGTCGGGCCACGCGAACGCGACTGTCGCGCGGACAGGCAATTGACGGGGGACGGGCTGCTCTGCGGCGTCCGCCGCCTCGGTCAGCGGCCGCCGGCCGGCAGCGGCGGCGGAAGCGGCGCGCTGCCCGGATCCGGCGCGGCGGCGCTGACCTTGCGGTCGCGGCCGGCGGCTTGCCCAACCAGGATCGCCGCGATGGCGATGGTGACGAACAGGGCGCCCGGCAGCCCCCAGCCGCCGGTCGCCTCGTGGGCGAGCCCGAAGGCGAGGGGGCCGAGGCAGGCGCCGGTATAGCCGATGCCCTGCGCCATGGCCGACAGCCCGGCGGCGCTGGCGGCATCCGCGGCGCGCAGGACGATCAGGGTCAGCCCCAGGCCGAAGCAGCCGCCGATGCCGAAGCCGAGCGCGCAGGCGGCGGGGATGCGCAGAGCCTCGGGGCCGAAGGCGAGCACCAGGAACGAGGCCGCCGTGAGCCCCGGAATGGCGACGATCCAGGCCCGCTGGTCCCGCGCCCGAGCGGCCAGCATGGCGGTGAGCAGCGCGCCGGGCGCCTGGATCAGCGTCATCAGCGAGGCGTAGAGGCCGGCATCGAGCGCCGAGAGGCCGCGCGCCTGGAGCAGCAGCGGCAGCCAGCCGAACAGGGTGTAGGCGAGCGACGATTGCAGGCCCATGAAGCCCGTGACCCACCAGGCGAGCGGATCGCGCAGCAGCCGTCCGGCGGACGGCGCCCGGGTCGAGGCCGTGCGGCGGGCGAACGGGATCCACAGGAAGGCGGCCACCAGCGCCGGCAATGCCCAGACAGCCAGCGCCGAGGGCCATCCGCCGCCGAGCGCGTGCTCCACCGGCACGGCGGCGCCCGCGCCCGCGGCCGCGCCGAGGCAAAGGGTCATGGTGTAGAGGCCGGTCATCAGGCCGCCGCTGCCGGCGAAGTCGCGCTTCACCAGGGCCGGCAGGAGCACGTTGTCGAGCCCGATGCCGATGGCGGCGAGCGCCGTCCCGACGAAGAGGGGGCCGAGGCCGCCGAGCCCGCGCAGGGTCAGGCCGGCGGCGAGGATCGTGGCGCCCACGAGCACGGCGAGATCGGGCCCGATCCGGCGGATCAGCGGCGCCGCCAGGGCGCAGGCGATGCCGAGGCACAGGACCGGCAGGGTGGTCAGGATCGCGGCGCCCCCGGCGCTGAGACCGGTGCTCTCCCGGATCGTCGCCAGCAGCGGGCCGATCGTGCTCAGCGCCGGGCGCAGGTTGAACGCCACCAGCATCAGCGCGAGGCCCAGCAGGATCCGGCCCGGGGCCGTACGCTCGGGGCTCATGCCCGCCGCCGGGCCGTGAGGGCGCCGCCCAGGCAGGCGGCCAGCATCAGCGCGAAGGCGGCGTCGCCGAGCTGCCCGTACAGGGTGCCGCCGACGATCCGGGCGGGCAGGTCGGCATCGAGCCAGGTTTCCTGATCGAGCTCGGTCCGGGTGACGATGCGGCCATGGGGGTCGATCACGGCGGAGATCCCGGTATTGGCGTCCCGCACCAGCGGCAGGCCCTCCTCGACAGCCCGCAGCCGCGCCTGGGCCAGGTGCTGGCGCGGGCCCGGCGTGTCGCCGAACCAGGCATCGTTGGTGACGTTCAGGATCAGCCCGGGCGGCCGCGGCACCGAGGCGGCATTGGCCGGAAGGATCGCGTGCGGAAAAATCGCCTCGTAGCAGATCGTGGCCGCCACCGGGGGCAGGCCCGGCACCCCCAGGATCCGCTGGGCCGCCAGGGTGCCGGCCGAGAAGCCGCCGGGGATCGCCACGAACTGGCGCAGGCCGAGCGCCCGCAGCGCGGCGTCGAGGGGGGCCGGCAGGTACTCGCCGAACGGGACGAGATGGACCTTGTCGTAGGTGTCGGAGATCACGCCGTCCGGCCCGATCACCATGACGGCGTTGAAGTAGCGCAGGCGCTCGCCCGGCAGGGGCTCTTCGGCCCGGGCCGCACCGGTGACGAGTTGCTGCCCGGGCTTGAGGCCCGCCGCCACCTTGGCCAGGGCGTCGGGATCGCGCTGGATCAGGAACGGGAAGGCCGATTCCGGCCAGACGATATGGGTCGGCTCGGGCGCGCCGGCCTCGGTCGGGCGCTGGCTCAGCTCGATGTAGCGGTCGACGATGTCGGCGCGGTTCTCGGGCCGGAACTTGGCATCCTGCGGCAGGTTCGGCTGGACGAGGCGCAGGCGGACGCCCGCCACCACCGGATCCGGCGGCCCGAGGCGCGCGGCCCCGTAGAGCGCCATGCCGATCAGCACGATCGCGGCGGCGGCGCTCGGCCCGAACCGGCTGCGCGGATGCGAGCCGGTGGCGAGGGTCGCCGGGGCGGCGCAGATCAGCACCGCCAGCACGGTCAGGCCGTAGAGGCCGATCACGGCGCCCCATTGCATCAGCCAGAGGTTCTGGGCGAGCGCCATCCCGAGGGTGTTCCAGGGGAAGCCCGTGAACAGGTGGCCGCGCAGCCACTCGGCGGCGCCGATCCCGAAGGCGAGGGCGGCGATCCGGGCCGGACCGCGCAGCCAGAGCAGGCCGGCAGCGCCGAACCCGGCGCCGTAGAACAGGCCGAGCGCGAAGGGCAGGCCGACGACGCCGAGCGGCATCGCCCAGAGGAACTCATCGGCCTCCACCAGGAAGGCCTGTCCGAGCCACCACAGGCCGGCGGTAAGGTAGCCGAAGCCCCAGGCCCAGCCGACCACGAAACAGGGCCAGAGGCGCCGCGGGGCGGTCCGGTCCGCGGCCGCCCCGTCCATCAGCCAGACCGCCACCGACAGGGAGACGGCCAGGGCCGGCAGGAACCCGTAGGGCGGCATCGCCAGCGCGCCCAGCGCGCCGGCGAGCCAGGCGAGGCCGAGCCGGCGCCAGCCCTTCAGCCGGGCGATCGCCCGCACGAAGCCCGAGGCGGGGCGGCCGAGCGGGCTGCTCGGGGCGGCCACGTCCCGGGCGTGCCCCACGGTCAGGACCGCCACGCAGCACCCGTCACGCGAAGATCCTCATGGATGCGGCGTCTCGGGCACCGGCGCCGGGGTGGGCGGGGGCAGGGCCAGCGGCACCACGGTGCTGATTCGCGCCGCGCCCTTGTGGAAGCGCAGCCGCTTCAGTCGGCGGGGATCGGCGTCGAGCACCTCGAATTCGAGGTTGCCCGGCCCGGCGATGAGCTCGCCCCGGGACGGGACCCGGCCGGCCAGGGTGACGATCATGCCGCCCAGCGTATCGATCTCCTCGGCCATGTCGCCGACCGCGGCCACGAGGTCGACGCCGGTGGCCTCGGAGACCTCGGCGAGGGGCGTGCGGGCATCGGCCACGAACACCTCGTCCTCGCCGTCGACCCGCTGGACCTGCTTGGCCTCGGCGACGTCGTGCTCGTCCTCGATGTCGCCGACCACGACCTCGATCAGGTCCTCGATGGAGATCAGCCCGTCGGTGCCGCCATACTCGTCGATGACCAGGGCCATGTGGGTGCGCGTCGCCTGCATCCGCACCAGCAGGTCGATGGCCGGCATGGACGGCGGCACGAACAGGACCGGCCGCTGGATGCGGGCGGCCGCCAGCGTGGTGGTGAGGTCGACCTTGCCGAGGTCGAGGGACCTGTGCATCCGGGTGGGCGGGCGCCGGGTGGTGCGCGGCGCGACGGTGGCGTCGGCCTCGCCCTCGGCGGGCGTGGCGGGCCGGACCGCGGATGCCGCGCTGCGCCGGGCCGGCTCGGCCTCGGCGGCGATGTGGTCGACCAGATCGCGGATGTGGACCATGCCGCGGGGGTCGTCCAGCGTCTCGCCATAGACCGGCAGGCGGGAATGGCCGGCGCTGCGGAACAGCTTGAGCAGATCGCCGAGATTGGTATCGTTCGAGACCGCGACGATGTCGGCCCGGGGGACCATCACGTCGTCGACCCGCACCTTGTGCAGGCCGAGCACGTTCTTGAGCATCACCCGCTCGAGGGGGGTGAGACCGCTCTCGCCGGCATCGGGCTCGGCGAGCGCCTCCTCAAGCCCCTCGCGCAGCGAATCGCGCGGCTTGAGATGGAGCGCCTGCAACAGGCGGTCGTACCAAGGGTCCCGGGTCTGGGACTCGCCCTCGGTGGAACTGGGCGCGGCCAGGGCCGCGCCGCGACTTCGATCGTTGCTCATGTCTCTCGGATCTGGGGGCGGTGGGGAATCGGCCGCTCAGGCATAGGGATCTGGAATGCCCAGGGTCGCGAGGGCCGCGACTTCGAGCGCCTCCATGGCCTCGGCCTCGGCCTCGCCGTTCTCGTGGTCCTGACCGAGACAATGCAGGGTGCCATGGACGAGGAGGTGCGCGAGGTGATTCTGGAGCGGCTTCGACTGCTCGGCACTCTCGCGCACAAGGGTCTCGTAGGCAAGGACCACGTCGCCGAGCGGCAGCGCGGCGCCCGCATGCCGGGGCTGCGGGGCGGCCGGGAAGGACAGCACGTTGGTGGGCTTATCCTTGTTGCGCCAGGTGCGGTTGAGCTCCTGGACGGTGGCGTCGTCGGTCAGCATGACGCTGACCTCCACGGGCCCGTCCGGCGACTCGGGGGCGGCGGCCAGCCCGGCCTCGACGGCGCGGATCACCAGCGATTCGAGGTCCGGGATCGCGGTTTCCCAGCGCTCGTCCTCGACCGTGATGTCGATGTCGTGGGGCGTGCTCACGCCAGCGGCCGGCGCCGGGGGTTGGGATTGCGGTCGGCATCGCCGTCGCCGTGCGCGGCGCGCTCATAGGCGGTGACGATCCGGCGCACGAGGTCGTGACGGACCACGTCCACGTCCTTGAAGGTCACCCGGCCGATTCCCTCGACGCCGTCGAGGACGTTCACCGCCTCCACGAGGCCGGATTTCTGGCCCGGCGGCAGGTCGACCTGGCTGGGGTCGCCGGTGATGATCATGCGCGAGCCCTCGCCGAGGCGGGTCAGGAACATCTTCATCTGCATGGAGGTGGTGTTCTGCGCCTCGTCGAGGAGCACCACCGCGTTGGTCAGGGTGCGCCCGCGCATGAAGGCGAGCGGCGCGATCTCGATGATCCCGGTCTGCAACCCGCGGTCGACGTGGCGCGCCTCCATGAAATCGTAGAGGGCGTCGTAGATCGGGCGCAGATACGGATCGACCTTGTCGCGCATGTCGCCGGGCAGGAAGCCCAGGCGCTCGCCGGCCTCCACCGCGGGACGGGACAGGATCAGCCGCTCGGCATGGCCCTGCTCGAGCAGCGAGACCGCGTGGCCGACCGCGAGCCAGGTCTTGCCGGTGCCGGCCGGGCCTTCCGCGAAGACCAGCTCGTTGGTCCGCAGCAGCTTGATGTACTGGTCCTGCGCCTGGTTGCGCGCCCGCACCGCCCCACGCTTGCGCGTGGCGATCTGCTCGAAATGCGGCTTGTCGGCCTCCGCGGCGATGTCCTCTGCGGGGAACAGGGTCGCCTGGGCGGTGGCCTCCCGGATCGCGCCATCGACATCGCCGAGCGTCAGGGTGCTGCCGCCGGTCCGCACCCGGGCGTAGAGCTTCTGGAACACCCGCCGGGCCTTCTCGGCGGCGTCGGGCGAGCCCTTGATGACGAGGTGGTTGCCGAGCGCGGTGGCGGTGACGTCGAGCCGGCGCTCGATATGGGCGACGTTCTGGTCGTATTGACCGAAGACGAGGCTCGCGAGGCGGTTGTCGTCGAAGGTCAGCGGCACCTCGACCGTCTCGTCCGATCCGGGCGGCCTCGCCGCCGGCCCGCGGCCCCGCAGGGCGCCGCGCACGCCAGACCCGTCCGACGCGCTCAACCTGTGATCCTCACCGCCATCCCCATCGATACGATCCTCACGCCGCCACGGCCTCGGAGGCAAGCTGCCCGAACAGGCTGTTGGTTCCAGCCCGGACGATCCGGACCGGCACGACCGACCCGATATGGTGGGGCGGCGCGTCGAACTGCACAGCCAGAAGGTGCGGCGTCTTGCCCGCGACCTGGCCGGGATGCCGCCCCGCCTTCTCGACCAGGACGTCGAAGACCTGGCCGACCGCGGCCCGCTGATAGGCGTAGCGCTGCGCGTCCAGCAGCGCCTGCAGCTCGGCGAGCCGCTCGGCCATCACCGAATCGGGGACCATGTCGGCGCGTTCGGCCGCCGGGGTGCCGGGGCGGGGGCTGTACTTGAACGAGAAGGCGCTCTCGAAGCCGATCTCGCGCACCAGGTCCAGGGTGTCGGCGAAGTCGGCGTCGGTCTCGCCGGGGAAGCCGACGATGAAGTCGGAGGACAGCGCGACGTCCGGCCGGGCGGCGCGCACGCGGTCGATCAGGCTACGATACACGTCGCGCGTGTGCTTGCGGTTCATGGCGGCGAGGATCCGGTCCGAGCCCGACTGCACCGGCAGGTGCAGGTAGGGCATCAGGGCCGGCACCTCGGCATGGGCGCGCACCAGCGCGTCGTCGAAATCGTTGGGGTGGCTCGTGGTGTAGCGGATCCGCGCGAGGCCGGGGATCTTCGCGACCGCCCGGATGAGATCCGCCAGCCCGACCGGGGCGCCGTCGGGCCCGAACCCGTGATAGCCATTGACGTTCTGGCCGATCAGCGTGAGCTCGCGGGCGCCGCCCTGCACGAGCTTCTCGGCCTCCGCCAGCACCGCCGACACGGGGCGCGAGACCTCGGCACCCCGGGTATAGGGCACCACGCAGAAGGCGCAGAACTTGTCGCAGCCCTCCTGCACCGTCAGGAACGCGGTCGGCCCGGAGGTGCGGCGCCGGGGCAGATGGGTGAACTTGTCCTCGATCGGGAATTCGGTGTCGACCACCCGGCGCTCGCGGGAGCGGGCCAGGAGGTCGGGCAGGCGGTGATAGCTCTGGGGGCCGACCACCACGTCGACCGCGGGCTGGCGGGCCTGGATCTCGGCGCCCTCGGCCTGGGCGACGCATCCGGCGACCACGATCCGGGTGTCGAGGCCGCGGGCCTCCCGCTCGCCCTTGAGCACCCGCAGGCGGCCGAGCTCGGAATAAACCTTCTCGGCGGCCTTCTCGCGGATGTGGCAGGTGTTGAGGACGACGACATCGGCCTCCTCCACCGAATCGGTCGGCGTGAACCCTTCAGCGCCCAGCACGTCGGCCATGCGGGCCGCGTCGTAGGCGTTCATCTGGCAACCGTAGGATTTGACGAAGGCCTTCTTCAACGCGTGCCGCCCTAAACCGTCCGCTCGTCCGATGTGCCGGCGCCGATCCTGCGCGGATCGGCCGGCCGCAGGCCTGTAGCATGGATCGTGCGGATCGTCGCGACGCCTTCGGGCCGCGGAAGCTCCACGAGAAACGCCGGACCGCCCGGTAGCTGGGGTGATCCGGCGTGGTGTTCGACAGGGGCGGCGGGGGTTGCCCGCCACCCGTTCAGTGCGCGACCGGAGCGACGGCCGGGACGGCGAGCACCATGTCCTGGAAGAACGGCACGTAGGCCTGGAGCATCACGAACAGGCCGACCAGGCAGGCCAGCGCGATCGAGTGCCAGAACACGAAGCGCAGGATCGTGCCCTCCTGGCCGAAATAGCCGGTGGCCGTGGAGGCGACGACGATCGACTGCGCGTCGATCATCTTGCCCATCACGCCGCCCGACGAGTTCGCCGCCGCCATCAAGACGCCCGACAGGCCGAGCTGCTCGGCGGTGATCCGCTGCAGCCCGCCGAACAGGACGTTCGAGGCCGTGTCCGATCCGGTCAGCGCGACGCCGAGCCAGCCGAGCAGCGTGCCGAAGAACGGGTACAGGATGCCGGTTCCCGCGAAGGCGAGGCCCAGCGTGGCGTCGACGCCGGCGTAGCGGGTGAGCACGCCGAGCGCGAGCATCGCCGCGATGGTGATCAGCGAGAAGCGCAGCGCCCAGATCGTCTCGATATAGGCGGTCACGAGGCGCAGCGGCGAGAACCGCATGATCAGCCCGGAGATGATCGCCGCGATCAGCACCCCGGTCCCGGTGTAGGACATATAGGTGAACAGGAAGACCGCGCCCTCGGGCACCGGCTTGGCCACCACCGGCGGCACCTTCATGATCGCGTTGTGCAGGCCCGGCACCTCGTATTTCCAGGTGAAGAGCGGGTTCACGATGCCCTTGAACCAGCCGGTGCCCCAGATCGCGACGACCACCGAGAGGATGATCCACGGCAGCCAGGCCAGCAGGATCTCGCGCTGCGAGGCCGTGCGCGTGCCGATATGCACCGGGGGCGTGCCGGGAACGCCGGCGCCGAGCGGCGACGGGCGCGGGGTCGCCAGGGCCAGGGACGGATCGTGGCCGCGCAGGGCCGGCGATGTCCAGATCTCCCGCGGCTGCCAGACCTTCAGGAACAGCACGAGGGCGAGCATCGACGCGATCGAGGCGCCGATATCGACGATCCACGGATTGACGTAGTTCGAGATCAGGAACTGCGCGGCCGCGAAGGATCCGGCGCAGACCAGGATCGGCGGCCAGACCCGGACCATGCCGCGGAAGCCCGCGAACACCCAGATCAGCCAGAACGGCACGATCAGCGAGAACAGCGGCAGCTGCCGGCCGATCATCGCGCCCAGGATCTCCGGCGGGTAGCCGGTGACAGAGGCCAGGCCCTGGATCGGCGCGCCCAGCGCCCCGAAGGCCACCGGCGCGGTGTTGGCGATCAGCGACAGGCCCGAGGCCGCGAGCGGCGAGAAGCCCAGCCCGATCAGGATCGCCCCGGTGACGGCCACCGGCGTGCCGAACCCGCCCGCGCCCTCGAAGAAGGCGCCGAACGCGAAGGCCACCAGCAGGAGCTGCAGGCGCCGGTCGGCGGTGATGCCGGCCACCGATTGCTGCAGCACCGAGAACCAGCCCTTCTCCACCGTCAGCCGGTAGAGGAAGATGACGTTGAGGATGATCCAGCCGATCGGGAAGAAGCCCGTGACCATCCCGAGGATGGCAGCCCGGGACGCCAGCCCGGCCGGCATGCCGAAGCCCACGATGGCGACCAGCAGGGCGAGGCCCAGCGCGATGACGGCGGCGATATGGGCTTTCACGCGCCCGCTCGCGATCATGGCGAGCAGGGCGATCACCGGGACAGAGGCGGCCAGCGTCGAGAGCCATGGGCTCCCGAACGGATCATAGACCTGGTTCCAGGGTTGCAACGGGCGTCCTCCGATACCCCGACTTCACGGGTTTCGGCCTAGCTATCAGAGGCCCACCAGCCGCTCAACTCACATGCATCATGTATTCATGGGGTGGTTTTACCGGGTCGTCGCGGTCGGGACTCGATATGTCCGCGGCATGATTGCGCGGGCCGCGAAGCGACCCAACGCGGCGGCGAACGGCCGGATGCAGCACGTCACCGGGTCGCTTGGCGGCGGGCAAGGACGGGGGAACCGGTGGGGTCCGGTCGCCCCGAGGCGCCTCAGACCGTGGCGATCTCGGACCCGCCGAGATCGAGCCCGGGTGGGGCCGGCCGGGTACCGAGCGTCGGCTGGGCCTCGCCGCGACCGGTGCGGATGCCCGTCAGGGCGGCGCGCACCTCGGCCTCCGCGGCCGCGGTCGCGACCTTGCGGTCGGTGGTCGCCTCGAAGGTGATCGGCTTGCCCCAGACCACCTGGACGTCGATCGGGCCGCCCTGCACGAAGGTCGCGAGATGCGGCGCCAGGTCCATGTCGCCGTACCAGGCGATCTCGGACCGTTCGGAGCGCACCACCGGCAGGCCGTTGCGCCGGGGATAGGCGATCGCCAGCGGCTGGAGGCGCACACGGCCCCGTCCGGCCTCGGCCTGCAGGGCCGCCCGCGCCGCGCCGACCAGCGCCGAGCGGAACGGCAGGAGCCGGTTGCCGTCGCCGGTGGTCCCCTCCGCGAACAGCACCACCAACTCGCCCTCGGCCAGGCGATGGCCCATCGCGGTGCTCACCGTGGCGGTGGCACCGCGGCGCTGCCGGTCGATGTAGATCGTGCGCTGGAGCGCCGCGAGCGCGTTGATCACCGGCCAGCTGGCGATCTCCGATTTCGCCACGAAGGAGAGCGGGCGCAGCGAGCCGATCACCACGATGTCCAGCCACGACACGTGGTTCGACAGCACCAGGGCCGCCTCGCCGGGATCCGGCGGCGTTCCGGACTGCGTCACCCGGACGGAGAACAGCCACAGGAAGAGGCGATGGAACAGGATCGGCGCCACGGTCGTGCGGCGGCCGAGCAGCCGCATCGCGATCCAGTGCGGCGGCGCCAGCACCAGGAAGGCGAGGGCGAGCAGAGCGCAGCGCCCGATGAGGCCGAGGCGGCTCACGCCGTTACAGGTCGGCGCTCATGGTCAGCGCGGTCGCCCGGCTGCCGTCGGCCTTGAGATAGTAGCCGGTGCGCTCGCCGACCTTGCGGAAGCCGTGGCGGGCGTAGAGCTTGAGCGCGGGAACGTTGCCCTCGTCGACCTCCAGATGGACCCGGCTGATCCCGGCATGCGCCAGGCTGGACAGGTGCTCGCGCAGCAGCCGGCGGCTATGCCCGCCGCCGCGAAGCGCCGGGGACAGCACCACGGTCAGGATCTCGGCCTCGTCGGCGGCGCGGCGCGACAGGACGAAGCCCTGGAGCGTCCCGGCCCGCCACAGGGCATGGGCCTGCGTCGAGCGCTCGCACAGCATGCGCTCGAACTCGTGGGCCTCCCAGGGCCGGGCGAAGGCGGTGGCGTGCAGCCGGGCCAGCGCCGGCGCCTGCGCGGCATCGGCGAGCGGCGCCACGTAGGGCTCGGGGGTGAGGGCGTCCCACCAGGCGGCCCACCAGTCGAGGGGCCAGAACGGGAGGGGACGCGTCATTGCCGCGCGATCCTGGCATGGTCCTGGGGCCGCGCATCGGGCCCGCGGAGGTAGAGCGGACGCGGCAGGGCCTGGGCCGGGTCGGCCACGAGACCGAGCGAGGCCACGGCGGTGATCTCGGGTGCGCCGAGGCCGGCGACGCGCGCCGCGACCCCGCGGGCGGCCAGGGCGGAAGCCACCAGGGTGGCGCCCGAGCCGGTGAGCACCACCGGGCCCGATCCCAGCCGTTCCGCGGCCGTCTCCACCGGGAGGTGCGCCGGCGCGAGCCCGTCGCTCGAGCCGAGCGCCTGGACGTAGACGGCACCGTGCCGGGCATCGATCGCGGCGGCGATCACACCCTCCACAGAGTCCGCCAGCAGCGGCGCGAGCAGGGCCGAGAGGGTGCCGACGCCGACGACCGGCTTGCCGGTGGCGAGGCCGATGGCCCGGGCCGCCGAGAGACCGACCCGCAGCCCGGTATAGCTGCCCGGTCCCACCGTCACGGCGATGCGGTCGATCGACTCGAAGCCGCCCTCGACCCGGGCGATCACCCGCTCGATCAGCGGCAGGAGCGCCTCGGCATGGCCGCGCACCATCGGCAGCGACTCGGCCGAAAGCGGCGCGTCGGCATCGTCCGCGGCGACGCAGGCGGCGCACAGGTCCAGCGCTGTGTCGATGGCTAGGATACGCACGCCCACTCCCGAATGCCGGACCGGACCGACGACCGCTCCCATTCTGCCCCGAAGGACACGAAGACCCTAGCGTTAGAACAAAACCGCCGCCCCGTCAGCGCGGGGCGGCGGAGAGAACCGCGTTGGCGGTGAAGTGTTGCCGGCTTGCGCCGGTCTGCAGCTCCCAGGGACCCTCAGGCCGCCCGGACCACCGAGAGGAATGCGCGGACCTCGGCGTTCAGCCGCTCGGATTGCCGGGACAACGCGGAGGCCGAATCCAGCACCAGGGTGGCCGCCGAACCGGTCGCCTCGGACGCCTGCGCCACACCGACGATGTTATGCGTCACCTCGCCGGTCCCGCTCGCCGCCTGCGCGACGTTGCGGACGATCTCCTGGGTCGCGGCGCTCTGCTCCTCGACCGCGGCGGCGATGCTGGTGGCCACGCCGCTGATCTCGCGGATCAGCCCCACGATCGAGCCGATCGCCGAGGCCGCCTGGCCGGTGGCGCCCTGGACCCGGCCGATTTGCGCGGCGATTTCGTCGGTGGCCTTGGCGGTCTGCTCCGCCAGCTCCTTCACTTCGGCCGCGACCACGGCGAAACCGCGCCCGGCCTCGCCGGCGCGGGCCGCCTCGATGGTCGCGTTGAGCGCAAGCAGGTTGGTCTGGCTGGCGATCGACGCGATCAGGCCGACCACGTCGCCGATCCGCGCCACGGCGGCGCTCAGCTCCTGCATCAGCACGCCGGTCTGGTCGGCCTGGCCCACCGTCCTCTGGGCCAGGTCGGACGCGCCCTCGACCTGGCGGCCGATCTCGCCGATCGAGACCCCGAGCTCCTCGGCCGCCGCCGCAACGGTGTTGACGTTGGCTGCCGCCTCTTCGGCCGCGGAGGCCACCGCACTGGTCTGGCCGGCGGTCTCGGTCGCGGTGCCGGTGAAGGTCTGCGCCGTGGTCTGGAGCTCGGTGGCCGAGGTCGCGACCTGGCCGACGATGCCGCCCACCGCCTCCTCGAAACGGTCGGCCAGCTCGGCCATCGCGCGCCGCTGCTGCTGCTGCGCGGCCTCGTCGGCCTTGCGCTTGAGATCGGCCTCCTCGGCGGCCTTTCGGGCCATCATCGCCTTGATGCCCTCCACCGCCCGTCCGACAGCGCCGATCTCGTCGCCTCGGCGCGCCTCCGCGATCTCGGCCTCGATCTCGCCCTTGGCCATGCGCTGGAGCACCGCGACCAAGCGGTTGAGCGGCCCGGTGATGCCGAGGGTCGAGACTAGGAGCGAGGAGAGGATGCCGATGACCAGGCCGAAGGCGCCGAAGCCGATCAGGCTGTAGCGGATCGCGTTCGTTTCGGCGGTGAGGTCGCTCGAGCGCTTGCGCATGTAGGCTTCGATGGAATCGCCGAGCTTGGTCCCCTCGATCCCGAGGGTCGCGAAGATCGGCTCGCTCGTCTCGCGCGCCACCTTCAAGGCGGCTTCCTTCTGCCCGGCGACGGCGAGGCGCCGTGCCTCCGACGCCGCCGCCACGAAACGGTTGGTGCGCTCACGCTGCGCCTGGATCGCATCGGAGAAGGCCGGCACCTGCTCTGCGAGATCGGACAGGGTCTTGTCGGCCTGCGCCACGATGACGTCGAACTGCGCGCCCGCCTGGCGGACCTGCTCCGGATCCGTCTCGGCGATCGTCCGGTACATCAGGTAGTTCAGCGTGTTGTTCAGGCGATTGGTCCGCCGCACGTTCGACACGGCCTTCGCCTCCCGGGCGATCAGGTTCGTGTAGATCGCGTCGATCACGACCATGCGGGACTGGGCGAACCAGATGCAGCCGCCCACGATCACCGCGATGATGAGATTGATCGCCAGGAGCTTCGTAACGATGTTCGTGCGGCTGAGGAGGTTCATGCGGAGCCCCGGGAATCGTCCGGCCACGAACAACCCGACGAAACCTTACGTCAAGCCCAGGACGTCGAAACCCACGGATCTCATGACTGCAAGCATTCCGCGCATTCAGTCACCAGGCATTTCTATAAGAAGTTCATGCCTACGCGATCATGAACTTATCTTGCGTTGTCGGCCGATCATCATGACGAAAATAGTGACATCGTGCGATTCACCCGATCGGTGACAAGTCGTGCCGAGCCTCTCGATCAGTTCCCGCGGCGCCGGCGCGAGCCTGACTCAACCTCACCCTCGGCAAACGAAACGCCGGCGGTCTTGCGGCCGCCGGCGTCGGTCAGATCGGGATCGATGGGGACCGCGTTGGGCCTCAGACGGCCTGGACCTCGCGGATCTCCGGCAGGAAGTGCCGGAACAGGTTCTGCACGCCGTGCCGCAGGGTGGCGGTGGAGGAGGGGCAGCCCGAGCAGGCGCCCTTCATCTCGAGATAGACCACGCCTTCCTTGTAGCCGCGGAAGGTGATGTCGCCGCCATCGCCGGCCACCGCTGGGCGCACCCGGGTCTCCAGCAGGTCCTTGATGGTCACGACCGTATCGTGGTCGGCCTCGTCGTAGAACTCGTCCTCGCCATCCTGGTCGTCGAGGCCGCCTTCGGCCATCACGGGGGCGCCGGACTGGAAATGCTCCATGATTGCGCCGAGCACGGCGGGCTTCACCTGAGCCCATTCGGACCCGTCCTCCGCCTTGGTCACGGAGACGAAGTCGTGGCCGAAATAGACGCCGGCGACGCCCGGGACGGCGAACAGCGCGGACGCGAGGGGCGAGCGGTTGGCCGCCTCGGCGTCCCGCGCCTCGAAGGTGGATTCGGGCAGGACGACGCGGCCCGGGAGAAACTTGAGGGTCGCCGGGTTCGGCGTGGCTTCGGTCTGGATGAACATGGTCGGCGAACTCCGCTGCGCCGGTTCAAGGCCGGCCGGGACAGGTGCCGCGAGGCACCGCCTTCCATGTGGACCGGCGAGGGGATTTTCTCAACCGGGGCCGCGCGCCTGGAGAGTGGACATTCGTGCCACGCCCCTTCAGGACGGCGCAAACGGGATGCTGACGGAGCCGGCGGTGGATGTAACCGGAGAAGAGACGCTCGCGCAGGAGTTGCTGAAGGATCTGCGCGCCGCGCAGGCCAAGCTGGAGGCCGCGCGCGAGGACGCGGCGTCGCTGAAGGTGCTGCTCGCCCTGCGCACGCATCAGCACGATCTGGCCTGGCAGGATGCGCAGCGCCTCGCCGCCGAGCTGGAGGGCGCGCGGTCGCGGGCGACCGGCCTCGAAGCCGCTTTGGCCGAGGCCCGGGCCGACGTCACCGCCGCGGAGGCCCTGGCCGAGGCCGAGGAACGCACGGAGGCGGTCCGGGCCGTGCTCGGCGCGGTGCTCGACAGCATCGGAAGCCGTGCCCTCGACCGGCGGCGGTTCCAGGAGATCATCGCCCGGGCCGGGCGCGAGGCGCCGAGCGACGGTCCCGGGGCGGCCCGGCACGCGGTGCTGCTGACCGAGGCGCGGCGGGTTCTGGGCATCTCCGGCTGAGGCGATCGGGCGGCCGGCCCCGCCCGACGGCTGAGGGTTAACCCGCCTTTAACCACCCGCTCGCATCGTCGATCCCACGACGGAGTGGAGATCGGACTCATGCAGATCAGCGAGCAGCACGTGCGCGAATGCGCCTATTACATCTGGGAGAAGGAAGGCCGGATCCACGGCCACGCCGTCGCCCACTGGATCCGCGCCGAGGCCGAGCTGCGCGCCGGCGTCGTGCTGGCGGACGGCCAGGCCGTCGAGGCCAAGCCGGTCGCCGCGAAGGCGTCGGCTTCCAAGGTTGCCGCCCCCAAGGCTGCCGCCAAGACCGCGGCTCCGAAGGCCCCGGCCAAGGCCGCCGCCCCCAAGGCTGTCGCCTCGAAGACCGTGACGCCGAAGGTCGCGCTGGCCAAGCCGGTCGCCGCGAAGACTGCCAAGGCCTCGAAGGCCGCCGTGACCGCCGGTCTCGCCGCCAAGGCCAAGCCGGCCCGCGCCCCGGCCTCGATGCACTGAGCCGACGGCGCTTCCTGCGTCAGTGCGGCTGTTTCAGGAGCCCGCCCCTTCACGGAGGGGCGGGCTCCTGCCGTTTCCGAGGCCTTCACGACCGGAACAGCCCGACGCCGCCACCGTTGTCCGCCGTGATGCGTACGCCGTGCGCCGCCAGGAGGGCCGTGATGCGCGCCGTGATCTTCGACATCGATGGAACGCTGCTCGACAGCGTCGACCTGCACGCCAAGGCCTGGGTGGAGGCCTTCGCGCATTTCGGCGTCGAGACCGACGTCGCGAAGGTCCGCAGCCAGATCGGCAAGGGCGGCGACGAGCTGATGCCGGTGTTCCTGCCGCCCGAACGGATCGAACGCGAGGGCAAGGAGATCGAGAGCTACCGCTCGGATCTGTTCAAGCGAAAGTATCTGCCGGAGGTCCGGCCCTTCCCGGCCGTCCGGCCGCTGTTCGAGCGCATCCGCGCGGCCGGCCTGAAGATCGCCCTGGCCTCTTCGGGCAAGGGCCCGGAGGTCGAGCGCTACCAGGAGATCCTGGGGATCGCCGACCTGGTCGACGTCGTGACCAGCTCGGACGACGCGGATCGTTCGAAGCCGCATCCCGACATCTTCGAAGCGGCCGCGCAAAAGCTCGAAGGGTTCGGCAAGGACGAGATGATCGTGATCGGCGACACGCCCTACGACGCGCAGGCGGCCTCGAAGGCCGGGCTGCGCACGATCGGCGTGCTCTGCGGCGGCTTTCCCGAGGTCGATCTGTCCGGCGCGGGCTGCGTCGCGATCTACCGCGACCCGCAGGATCTCCTCGACGAATTCGATCGCTCGCTGCTGGCGACAAGCTGAGCGAGGGCAAAAGCAAGGGGAATCTGGAGCTTCGCGCGCGCCTTCCACGGTTTCCCGTGCTCTGTGTTGCAGTGCGGTGACGGTACACGACGCCGGCTACGCAAATGCGCGAATGGGGCTGGCGCGGTGAGGCCGGAAGGCGTAGCCACCCGGCCGCCATCTGGAACGTCTCAAAGCACGAGCGCCGCGCATGCCCCAGACTCACCAGGCCAGCCCAGCACCGCGTTTCGTGCCTGCGGCCAAGCCCCTGGCCGACCAAATCGCCGAGGCCATCGCGTGCCGGTCGACGCCGCTCAGCCACCTGCTGCGGCTGATGTCGGCGCTGAACGCCGAGGGCGGCAACGAAGCCCTGCGCCACAAGCTGCGCGTCCGCATCGGCGCCCCGCTGGACGCCTGAGCGCGCGTTGCTGGCGGCGCCTCAGCGCCGCCGGTGCCGGCGATGCTTGCGCTTCGGCGCTTGGGCTGCAGCCTGATTCGTCCGCCCCATGCAGGCGAAGTAGATCTGCCGGCCGATCTCTTCCAGTTCCAGCCCCTGCGGATTCGGTGCTGAGAAGACCTTGGCGCGGGCCTCGTTCCGGCAGGCCGCGTCTTCCGGGCTGCGGATCGGCGGCTCGGCCCGAGCCGGCGCGCCGACGATCATTGCAAGCAGCACGGCCGAGACCATTGCGGGGACCCGCATCCTGGCTTGGATACTCAACATACCGGAGCGTATTCCTCGTGAGACCGATCCGCCGAGATAGGGCCGGATCGCTCTGCCGTGAAGCTTCGTCAGACTGCTGGTCCTGGGCGGGACGCCGCCCCGGCTGACCGCCCGTTCGCCTCCGGTCTTGCCGCGCAACCTCAGGGCACGACCCAGAGGCACCGGCCGGACCCTGCAACCGTCATGCATTCGTAGGGTGCCCCGCCGATCAGCGCCCGCTGCTCCACGGTCCCGATATCGGCCTTCGGAATCGTGCGGCATCCCGCTTCCGGCGCCTCGCGCGCTGGACCGGTCGCGGCATCGATTCGGCGGGTGGCGAGCAGCGTCTCGCAGGCGGTAACGGTGCTTCGATCCTGCGCCGCGCCTTGGCTCGCTCCCAGAACCGCGATCGGCAGCGCCGCCAGGATGATTCGAGACCGCATCGCTTCCTCGCCGTTGGGATCGATCGTGGGGCGGATCACCGGCCGCACCGCGAAGCCGGCATGCCGGCGCGGCTCTCAACACCGGTCGGCAGGAGATAGTTGCGGGGGCCGCCGCTCCGGCTGCGCCTGCCGGACCGCCCGGAGCGGACGCGCCCAGAGACGGGCCGTCCCCCCTCGGCGAAGCCCCGCCATGAGGAGCGCCGGCTGCGAAGCGCGATCATCGCCGTCGAACGGGACAGCCGGTCCACCGGGCGAAGCGGGGAGAGACGATAGCGGCAGATCCGGCTCTTCGGCGAGCCCGGCGCCTGGCGACCGGCCGACGGCATCCTGGCGCGCACGCCGGGCGGCCCGGAGACCATCGTGCGCCGCGGCGAACCGGTCGCGCCGCGGACGGTCGAGCCCGGAACCGCAGGCGGCGATCGGCCATTGCCGCATCCCAATCTCATCGAACCGCGTCGCGTATGTCCCTGTCGAAGAAGCTGAAGGTCGGCCTCGACGAGACCCGTATCCTGATCCTGGGCTCGCAGATCCTGCTGGGCTTCCAGCTCCAGGGGGCCTTCCGGCCGACCTTCGAACAGCTGCCGTTTCACAGCCGCGTGGTCTGGGTCGTCACGCTGGGGCTCATCACCTTGGCGGTCGCCCTTCTGATCACGCCGTCGATCCAACACCGGCTGGTTGAGGAGGGCCACGACACCAAGCGTCTGCTCGGCGTGATCCGCCTCTGCGCCGGCCTCTCGCTGGCGCCGTTCGCCCTGGCGCTCGGCGCCGACCTCTTCCTCGCGGCGGAGCCGGTCCTCGGGACCGGGTTGGCCGCGTCCATCGGCATCGTCGCCGGCCTCACCGCCCTGCTGTTCTGGTACGGGCTGCAAGCGCTGAGGGCCCGCACCACCGGCGAACAGGAGCGCACCATGATGAGCGCCGAACCGGAGCACGAGCACACGTCGCTGGAGACGAAGATCGAGCAGATGCTGACCGAGGCGCGCGTGATGCTGCCCGGGGCCCAGGCGTTGCTCGGTTTCCAGCTGGTCATCATCTTCTCGGAGACGTTCGAGGCCCTGCCGTTCACCACGAAGCTGATCCACCTCGTGGCCATCGGCTTCCTTGCCCTGACGGTGATCTGGCTGATGGCGCCTGCCGCCTTCCACCGCGTGGTCTATGCAGGCGCGGACACGCCCGACCTCCACAAGCTGGGGACCCGCTTCCTGCTCGCCGCGAGCGTGACCTTGGCGCTCGGCATCGCGGCCGATCTCGGCGTCGTCGTGGCGACGATCCTGAGATCCGGCGCGGCGGGCACGGTCGCGGCCGGCATGTCCCTCGTCGTGCTGAGCGGCCTCTGGCACGTGTATCCGGCGCTGCTGCGCAGGCGGCGCTCGCTGCGGGCCTGAGGCGCCAAACGACAACGCCGCCCGCCTGGGGGCGGACGGCGTTCGAGCGCGTGATCGATCTGCGCCGGGACCGGCGCGGCAGCTTCAGCGCTTGGCTTTGGCCTTACGGGCGGCGTAGCGGGCGTCGCGCTGCGCCTTCTTCATGGCGAGTTCGGCGGCCTTGCGCTCCTGGGCGGCGGCGAGTTCGGCAGCTTCGCGGGCGAGGCGCGCAGCGAGTTCGGCCTCCTCGCGCAGACGCTTCTCCTCGGCGGCCTTCCGCTCGGCGGCGATCCGGGCGGCCTCGCGCTCGCGGGCGCGCTCTTCGCGGGCCTGGACGATCGCGGCCCGGGCCTTCGCCTTGGCGATTACCTCGGGGTCATCGGCCGGCGGGCGGGACTTGAACTTGGCCAGCAGGGCGGCCTTGGCGTTCTGCGAGTGCTGGCGGCGGTCGTCGAAATTCCGGTAGTCGAATGCGCTCATCTGACCTTTCTCGGTTGGGTACGTCACGCGTCTTGCGGGGACGACCGGCTACGCCGGTCACGTACTGAGACTGCAGGTTCCGCGACCGTCCCCGGGCCCCGGAACCGCACCGATCCATCGGCGCTGCCGATGGTCCGACCCGAGCGCTCGGCTCACGCTGGAGCGCTCGGGTCGGACCATGTCTGGAAAAAACGGGACAGCCCTTAGACCCAGCCTCCCCCAGGACGCAATCGGGTCTGCGTGCTGAGATGGCGGGTAACGCGACAATCCACGTCGACTCTGTAAAAGTTTTACCCGACGATGCTGAAAAACCTCAGCCCGACGGTGAAATCGTCGGTTGCCGGGTGGGCCGAGCCGCAGGCTCGTTTCAATGCAAGTCAGGTAGGTCGCACGCGCTTGAACGGCAAGACCGGTGGCGCGGCACGATTGCCGCAGCGGCCGGCGGGAGCAAACGAGAGCCAGGAGTGGCGATGCGTATCGTGACGACCTCGGAGATCACGGCCGAAGCCTTCGCGGCCTACGGGGAAGTCCTGGCCGCCCCGGTGACGGAGCCGAGGCAGGATCACGCCGGTCGGATCCAGAACGCCCGCCCGGCGGCCCGCGCCAATCTCGCGCTGGTGCGCAGCGACCCGTTCGACCGGCTGATGCCGCTGCGCCGCCTGGAGCAGCACCGCCACTCGAACCAGGCGTTCCTGCCGCTCTCCGTCGAGGCCTATCTCGTGGTCGTGGCACCGGACCGCGACGGCAGTCCCGACGAGGATCGGATCCGGGCCTTCCGCGTCCCGGGCCATATCGGCATCAACTACCGGGCCGGCGCCTGGCACGCGCATATGATGACCCTGCGCGAACCGGGGGTGTTCGCCATGCTGGTCCACGAGGACGGCACCGAGGCGGATTGCAGCTTTGCGCCGATCGCGCCTCTGACGCTCGCCCTGCCGTGAATTGCCCAACAGATAGGCAATTTCTTCATCAGGCTGGAACTCCTCCGGTTCGGTTGGGAATTTGCACAATAATTAGGCATCACGAGATTTGCCACGGCAGGAGCGGTCAGGCGCGTTCGGCACGATGCCTGCAAACGGCGAGGGCCGGCTGCCCGAATGGCCGGTGTGAGGATCGCGATGCCTGAGACGCCCCCGCCATTCGAACCGGATGCCTACGCGGCGCTCGCCGCCCCGCTTCTCGGGCTGGCGCTCGATCCGGCCTGGTTGCCACCCATCACCGCGAACCTGCGTGTCCTGGCGGCGGCGGCCGACCTCGTGGCGGACTTCCCGCTCCCCGACGCGGTCGAGGCGGCACCGAGGTTCGAGGCATGAGCGGACCTGCCATCCCTGATGCCACGACCATCGCCGCCGCGATTGCGGAGCGCCGTTCGAGCGCCCGGGAGATCGTCGTGGCCACGCTCGACCAGATCGCCCGGATCGACGGGCGGGTGGGCTCCTTCACCGACGTGCTGCCTGAGCGGGCGCTGGCCCGCGCCGACGCGATCGATGCCGCCGTCGCCCGCGGCGAGGCGATGGGCCCGCTCGCCGGGGTGCCCTTCGCGGTGAAGAACCTGATCGACGTCGCCGGGCTGCCGACCCGCGCCGGGTCGAAGATCAACCGGGACCGGCCCCCGGCCGCGCGCGACGGCACCGTGGTGCGGCGCCTGGAGGCCGCCGGGGCCATCCTGGTCGGCGCGCTCAACATGGGCGAATACGCCTACGACTTCACGGGCGAGAACGTCCACGACGGCGACGCCCACAATCCCCACGCCCTCGACCACATGACCGGCGGCTCATCCGGAGGCTCCGGCGCGGCTCTGGCAGCCGGGCTGGTGCCGCTGACGCTCGGCTCCGATACCAACGGCTCGATCCGGGTGCCGGCGGCCTTCTGCGGCTGTTTCGGGATGAAGCCGACCTACGGGCGGATCAGCCGGGCCGGCAGCTTCCCCTTCGTCGGCAGCCTCGACCATCTCGGCCCGATGGCCCGCAGCGTCGCCGACCTCGCACTGGCCTACGACGCCCTACAGGGCCCCGACCCGGAGGATCCGGTCGCCACGACCCGGGCGCCCGAGCCGGCCGCCCCCGGCCTGGAAGCCGGGATCGGCGGCCTGCGCATCGCGGTGGCGGGCGGCTACTTCGCCCGCGGCGGCGACCCGGAGGCTTTCGCCGCGGTCGCCCGCGTCGCCGAGGCGCTCGGCGCGAGCCGCACGGTCGAGCTCCCCGAGGCCCACCGCGCCCGGGCCGCGGCCTATTTGATCACCGCGGCCGAGGGCGCGACGCTGCATCTCGACCGCCTGCGCACCCGGCCGCAGGATTTCGACCCGGCGGTGCGGGACCGGCTGATCGCCGGGGCGATGATCCCGGCACCCTTCGTCGAGCGCGCCCAGCGCTTCCGCCGCTGGTACCGCGACGCGGTGCTGACGCTGTTCGACGGCGTCGACGTGATCCTGGCGCCGGCGACGCCCTGCCGGGCGCCGAAGGGCGGCCAGACGCACTTCGTCATCGACGGCGTGACCCTGCCGGTGCGGGCCAATATCGGGCTGTTCACCCAGCCGATCTCGTTCATCGGCCTGCCCGTGGTGGCGGTACCCGTCCGGCTCGATGCCGGGCTGCCGCTCGGCGTCCAGGTCATCGCCGCGCCCTGGCGCGAGGATCTTGCCCTGCGGGTCGCCCGCCAGCTCGAGCGGGACGGGATCTGCACGGCCCCCGTGGCGGAGCTCGGCTGATGGTCATCGACGATCCCGCCGTGAAGGCCGAGGTCGAGGCCGCGTTCCGGGCCTACGAGGTCGCGCTCACCACCAACGACGTCGCCACCCTGGAGGCCCTGTTCCGGGACGATCCCCGGACCATCCGGTACGGCATCGGCGAGAACCTCTACGGCATGGACGCGATCCGGGCCTTCCGGCGGGCGCGCTCGCCGGTGGGCCTGGAGCGGGTGCTCGCCCGGACGGAGATCACCACCTACGGGCGCGACTTCGCCACCGCCATGACCCTGTTCACCCGGGACAACGCCCCCGGAAAGACCGGCCGCCAGAGCCAGACCTGGGTGCGCTTCCCCGAAGGCTGGCGGGTGGTCGCCGCCCATGTGAGCGTGATCGCGGCGGACTAGCTTTCGCCGGCTCCGTGCATGGGCCGGAACCGGTTGGCCGCGGGCTTGCATACGGTCCAGCGTATTCCGGGCCCGCCCTCCCGGACCAACGCGAGTCCCCGATCCGACATGCTGTCTCTTCTGAAAACTCTCAGTGCCCGTGCGGCGCTCGCCGGCGCCCTCGCGCTCTCCGCGAGCACCGCGGCCCTCGCGCAGGGCACGCTGCGGATCGGCATGACCGCGTCCGACATCCCGCTGACCACCGGCCAGACCGACAATGGCGGCGAGGGCATGCGGTTTCTCGGCTACACGGTCTATGACGGCCTGATCAATTGGGACCTGTCGAGCGCCGAGCTGGCCTCCGACCTCGTGCCCGGCCTCGCCACCAGCTGGGCGGTCGACGCCGCCGACAAGACCAAGTGGACCTTCAAGCTGCGGCCGGGGGTGAAATTCCACGACGGCTCCGACTTCACCGCCGACGCGGTGGTGTGGAACCTCGACAAGCTGCTGAAGTCCGACGCGCCGCAATACGACCCGCGCCAATCCGCGCAGGGCAAGACCCGCATCCCGGCGGTCGCCACCTACAAGGCGGTCGATCCGCTGACGGTCGAGATCGTCACCAAGGCCCCCGACGCGACGCTGCCCTACCAGATCGCCTGGATCATGATGTCCTCGCCCGCGCAGTGGGAGAAGGTCGGCAAGTCCTGGGACGCCTTCGCCAAGCAGCCCTCGGGCACCGGCCCGTGGAAGCTGACCCTGTTCGCGCCCCGCGAGCGCGCCGAGATGGTGCCGTTCAAGGAGTACTGGGACACGAACCGGGTGCCCAAGCTCGACAAGCTCGTGCTGGTGCCGCTGCCCGAGGCCAATGCCCGGGTCGCCGCGCTCCGCTCCGGCCAGGTCGACTGGATCGAGGCCCCCGCGCCCGACGCCGTGGCCTCGCTCAAGGGCGCCGGCTTTACCATCGTCACCAATGCCTACCCGCATAACTGGACCTGGCACCTGTCCCGGGTCGAGGGCTCGCCCTGGAACGACATCCGGGTCCGGAAGGCCGCCAACCTCGCCATCGACCGCGACGGCCTGAAAGAGCTGCTCGGCGGCCTCGCGATCCCCGCCGAGGGCTTCATGCCCCCCGGCCATCAGTGGTTCGGCCACCCGACCTTCGACGTGACGTACGATCCGGAGGCGGCCAAGAAGCTGCTCGCCGAGGCCGGCTACAGTTCGGCCAAGCCCCTGAAGCTCAAGGTCGCGATCTCGGCCTCGGGCTCGGGCCAGATGCAGCCGCTGCCGATGAACGAGTTCGTCCAGCAGAACCTCGCCGACGTGGGCATCCAGGTCGATTACGAGGTGGTCGAGTGGAACACGCTGATCAACATCTGGCGGGCCGGTGCCAAGGCCGACATCTCCCGCGGCGTCTCGGCGATCAACTATTCGTACTTCATCCAGGACCCGTTCACCGGCTTCATCCGCCACCTGCAGAGCAACTTCGCCCCGCCGAACGGCACCAATTGGGGCTATTACAGCGACCCGGCGATGGACAAGCTGTTCGATCAGGTCCGCAACACCTTCGACAAGGCCGAGCAGACGAAGGTCCTGGAGAAGGTCCACGAGAAGTACGTGGACGATGCGCTGTTCATCATGATCACGCACGACGTGAACCCGCGGGCGATGAGCCCGAAGGTGAAGGGCTTCGTCCAGGCCCAGAACTGGTTCCAGGATTTTTCCAAGATCACCATCGCGACGGCGGGGCGGTGATGAAAGGAGGGCCGGTCTCCGTACCTCCTGGGCTACGGACGGCCCCCGTGTGAGGCACCGGCGCTGTTGCAGGTCGCAACGCGCTCCCTCTCCCGGGCGGGAGAGGGTTGGGGTGAGGGATCAGGTCCATCCAGAGAGGTCGCACCCCTCACCCTGTCCCTCTCCCGCACGGGAGAGGGGACCCGCGCCTTAGCTCGTCTGCGGCAGGGCCGCGGCTGAGAACGAAACCTGTGTTGCCCGTAGCCCCTGCGGGGGAACACCTCCGACTGGAACGCGACATCGGGGCCCATGATGCTGATCTACATCCTCAAACGCCTGGTCTACGTGACGCCCGTGGCGTTCGGCGTCAGCCTGGTCTGCTTCATGCTGGTCCATCTCGCGCCGGGCGATGCCCTGAGCGCAGTGCTGCCGGCGGACGCGACCCAGGAGACCATCAACGAGATGAAGGCCGCCTACGGCTTCGATAAGCCGTTGCCGGTCCAGTACCTGATCTGGCTGTGGCATGTGCTCCACGGCGATCTCGGCACCTCCATCGCCACTGGCCGGCCGGTGCTCGGCGAGGTCAGCCGCGCGGTGGTCAATTCGCTGATCCTCGCCTCGGTGGCGACCGTGATCGGCTTCACTTTCGGGACGCTGTTCGGCTTCGTGGCCGGCTACCACCGCAATTCCGTGGCCGACCGGGCCGCCTCCGCGCTCTCGGTCTTCGGCGTGAGCGTGCCGCATTACTGGCTCGGCATGGTGCTGGTGATCGTGTTCTCGGCGACGCTCGGCTGGCTGCCGCCTACCGGTGCCGGGCCCGACGGCTCCGGCAACTGGCGGCCCGATTTCGACCATCTGCGCTACCTGATCCTGCCGGCGGTGACGATGTCGGTGATCCCCACCGGCATCATCGCCCGGACGGTCCGCGCCCTGGTGGCCGACATCCTGGCCCAGGACTTCGTCGAGGCCCTGCGCGCCAAGGGCATGGACGAGTTCGGCGTGTTCAAGCACGTCGTGCGCAACGCCGCCCCGACCGCGCTGGCGATCATGGGCCTGCAGCTCGGCTACCTGCTCGGCGGCTCGATCCTGGTCGAGACCGTGTTCGCCTGGCCGGGCACCGGCTTCCTGCTCAACGCCGCGATCTTCCAGCGCGACCTGCCCCTGCTCCAGGGCTCGATCCTGGTGCTGGCGATGTTCTTCGTCGTCCTCAACCTGCTGGTGGACGTGATGCAGACCGCCCTCGACCCGCGCATCGAACGCGCCTGACCCGGAGGCCGATGATGAACGCACCGATCACCGCATCCGCCATGGCCCTCGACGGCGGCGTGCTCGCCCCGAGCGACGTCGCCCCGGAGGCCGCCTTCGTCCCGTCCCGCGGCTTCTGGGGCCATGTCGGCCACCGCCTGGTGCGCGATCCCGTGGCCATGGGCGCCGGCGCCCTGATCCTGCTCATCGTGGTGATCGCGATCCTGGCGCCCTGGATCACCCCGATGGACCCGTACAAGGGGTCGATGCTGCGCCGGCTGAAGCATGTCGGCGATGCCACCTACTGGCTCGGCTCGGACGAGCTCGGGCGCGACATGATCAGCCGCCTGATGCTGGGCGCCCGGCTGTCGCTGTTCATCGGGGTCACCCCGGTGCTGATCGCCTTCGTGATCGGCTCCGCCATCGGCATCCTGGCCGGCTATGTCGGCGGCTGGCTCAACACGATCCTGATGCGCACGATCGACGTGTTCTTCGCCTTCCCGTCGGTGCTGCTGGCGATCGCCCTCTCCGGGGCGCTGGGCGCCGGCATCTTCAACTCGATCGTGTCGCTGACCTGCGTGTTCGTGCCCCAGATCGCCCGGGTCGCCGAGAGCGTCACGACCGGCATCCGCAAGCGCGACTACATCGACGCGGCCAAGCTGTCGGGCGCCTCGCCGCTGACGATCATGCGGGTGCAGGTGCTCGGCAATGTCGTCGGGCCGATCTTCGTCTACGCCACCAGCCTGATCTCGGTCTCGATGATCCTGGCCTCGGGCCTGTCGTTCCTCGGCCTCGGCGTGCGCCCGCCGGAGCCGGAATGGGGCCTGATGCTCAACACCCTGCGCACCGCGATCTACGCCAATCCGGTCGTCGCGGCCCTGCCGGGCGTGTGCATCTTCGTCGTCTCGATCGCCTTCAACCTGTTCTCGGACGGCCTGCGCGCCGCGATGGAGATCCGCCAGTGAGCGTCATCCCGAGCGCCCCCGACCCGTTCGCCCACGACCGCGGCGGACCGGCCCAGCCGCTCCTGTCGGTCTCGGGCCTCTACAAGCACTTCCCGGTCCGCAAGGCCGGGGGCAAGAAGCAGGTCGTACGCGCCGTCGACGGCGTCGATTTCAACGTCCTCAAGGGCGAGACCCTGGGCATCGTCGGCGAATCCGGCTGCGGCAAGTCCACCACCGCCAAGCTGCTGATGGGCCTGATCGAGCGCGATTCCGGCACCCTTCTGTATGACGGCCAGGCGGTGGGCGAGCGGGCGATGCCGTGGCGGTCCTACCGCCGCCAGGTCCAGATGGTGTTCCAGGACAGCTACGCCTCGCTCAACCCGCGCATGACCGTCGAGCAGTCGATCGCCTTCGGCCCCAAGGTCAACGGCGTGCCCGGGCGCGAGGCCGTGGAACGCGCCCGCGCCCTGCTGGCCCGGGTCGGCCTGGAGCCGAAGCGATTCGCCGGCCGCTACCCGCACGAGATTTCCGGCGGCCAGCGCCAGCGGGTCAACATCGCCCGCTCGCTCGCCCTGGAGCCGCGGCTGGTGCTGCTCGACGAGGCGGTCTCGGCACTCGACAAGTCGGTGGAGGCCCAGGTGCTCAACCTGCTCCTCGACCTCAAGGCCGAGTTCGGCCTGACCTACATCTTCATCAGCCACGACCTGAACGTCGTGCGCTTCATCTCCGACCGGGTGATGGTGATGTATCTCGGCCGGGTCTCGGAGATCGGGCCCTCCGACACGGTGCTCGACGCGCCGGCCCATCCCTATACCGAGGCGCTGCTCGCCTCGATGCCGTCGCTGGATCCGGACAACCGCACCCAGGCCGCGCTTCTGCAGGGCGACCCGCCGAACCCGATCGACCCGCCCCGCGGCTGCCGGTTCCACCCGCGCTGCGGCCTCGCCGAGCCGATCTGCGGGGACAAGGAACCGCCGCTCGACGCCGTCGGGCCGCTGCACCGGGTCGCCTGCCTCGCCCGCCAGCCCGGCTCCGGCCACTCCGCCGCCCCGGCCCGGGCGCTCGCGGCATGAGCGCCCCGATGTCGAACCCCGAACCCGCTGTCACCCTCGAGAACCTGCGCGTCGCCTTCGGCAAGGTGCAGGTCGTCGACGGCGTCGATCTGACCGTGGAACGCGGGCAGGCGATGGCGCTGATCGGCGAATCCGGCTCCGGCAAGAGCGTCACCCTGCGGGCGATCCTGCGGTTGTTCCACGAGGGACGCAGCCGGATTGAGGGCAGGATCCTGGCGGCCGGCCGGGACGTGCAGGCGCTGAGCAAGCGCCAGCTCGCCGATTTCCGCGGCGGCGACGTCTCGATGATCTTCCAGGAGCCGCTGCTGGCCTTCGACCCGGTCTACACGGTCGGCCGCCAGATCACGGAGGCGATCCAGCGCCACGAGAAGATCTCCGGCGAGGACGCCCGCAAGCGCGCGCTGGCCCTGTTCGAGCGGGTGCGGATCCCGAGCCCGGAGCGGCGGCTCGACAATTACCCGCACGAGATGTCGGGCGGGATGCGCCAGCGCGCCATGATCGCGCTTGCGCTCGCCTGCCGGCCGCAGGTCCTGCTGGCCGACGAGCCGACCACGGCGCTCGACGCGACGGTGCAGATCCAGGTGCTGCTGCTCCTGCGCGAGCTTCAGCGCGACCTCGGCCTGTCGATCATCATCGTGACCCACGATCTCGGCGCGGCGGTCGAGGTCGCCGACCGGATCGCCGTGATGTACGCGGGCAAGATCGTCGAGACCGGGACAGCCCATCAGGTCGTGCTCGACCCGCACCATCCCTACACGATCGGCCTGCTGCGCAGCCGGGCGGAGGGGGCGCTGGCCAAGGGCTCCCGCCTCCAGACGATCCCGGGCAGCCCCCCCGACCTCGCCAACCGGCCCCCGGGATGCCCGTTCGCGCCGCGCTGCTTCCTGGCCGAGGACCAGTGCCGCCGGGAAATGCCGCCGGTGGCCGAGATCGCCCCCGGTCACAGGGTGGCCTGCTGGCGGACCGAGGACGCCGCGGCCGCCTACCGGGCCGGGCCGACGCCGGTGCGCGCGGCGGAGCCGGTCCCGGCCTGAACCCCGGAGTCGACGCGTCCGCGCGAAGCCTTTATCCGGCATCGCGCGGCTTTCAGGCGGCGGATCACCGTGCGACCGGCCGCCCGAGCATCGCGATGAGCCCATCCGCCTCCGAGATCGTCCTGGTTCCCCGCGGGGAGGCCGGCCATTTCCTGCCGGCGGCTCTGGGCTGGTTGGGCAAGCCGATCACCGTCACGGCCCATCCGGGCGCGGCCAACCACATCCTCTGCCTGCCGGTTCTGGACTTCGTCCGGCTCGGCTTCCCGGAGGCGAACGGGCGGCTCGACCTCCTCGAGCCCGGCGACGTCGAGAACCTGCGTTCCGGACGGGCGGCCCTGCTGCTCGACCTGTCGAACGAGGGGCCGGGCCTCCACGCCCCGACCTTCGAGGCCTTGCACCGCAACCTGAAGGGTCTCGGCATCCCGCGGGCGCAGGTCATCCTGGTCAGCCAGAACCGGGCGCTCCGGCTCGATTACGAGCAGCTCTACGGCGAGGGCCTGCGTTTCTGGACCTTCGACTTCTTCCCGCTCCAGGTCGCCCTCTGGCTCGACGACGAGGCCGGCCCGAGGCTCTTCTCCCAGCATCCCCTCGACCGAACCGGCTACGCGCCGCTCGCACACGACACCGGCCCGGCCCGGTTCCTCTGCCAGAACGCGGCCCTGCGCTGGCACCGGGTGCTGCTCTACCGCTGGTTCCAGATCCAGCGCCTCGACCGCGACGGCCTGATCTCGTTCCACGGGATCGGCGCGGACAACCCGAAGGCGGGCGGCATCGACGTGTTCCACGCCCCGCCGGAGATCGCGGACGCCTTCGGGCCGCTGCTCGCGGATGTCGGCACCTGGATCCCAAGGCAGGCGCGGCGGATCGATACACCGGCGCCGGGCGGCGACATGGTGCTGACGCTCGATACCCAGGCCTATGCGGCGTGCGACCTGACCATCATCTCCGAGACGGATTTCTTCGAGCTCGGCGTCGAGCGCGTCACAGAGAAGTCGCTGAAGGCCGCCGCCATGGGGCTGCCTTTCGTGATGGTGGGCGCGCCCCGCGCCGTGGCGCTCCTGTCGGAATTGGGCTTCCACACCTTCGGCAGCCTGGTCGACCACCATTACGACCGGGTCACCGACCCGATCGAGCGCCTGCCGGAGGTGTTCCGCTCGATCGAGTCGGCCTGGGCCGATTGCCGGCACGACCGCGCCGCCTGGCAGCGCCGGGCGCGGGAGCAGGCCGAGGCGAATGTCGCGCATGCGCGCCGCGGGTTGCTGCGGCAGCTCGACCGGGTGATGGTCGCGCCCCTGGTGGAGCGGCTCGCCCGGTTCATGGAAACGGGCACCCTCGTGCACTGACCCGCGCCCCGCCGTGATCCTCGAAACCTCGATCGCGCTCCTGCGCTGCACGGCCTGCGACCGCGGCCATTACGTCCCGGTGCGGTTCTGCCCGTTCTGCGGGGCCGAGCAGGTACGGCGGAGAGCCGAATCACCGCCGCCGCCGCCACCACCACCGCCCGAGGTGCACGCACAGCCCCCGGTGGGCATCCCCCCGGAGCCCCCGCCGCCCGAACTTCCACCCGAGGATCCACCCGCACCGCCGCCGGCCGAGCCTGAACCGGCGCCGCCGAAGCCGGTCTGGACGATGCGCCGGCCCCCGCGGCGGCGCGGACGGCTCGTCCGCCTCCGGCAGGCGGTCCTGGCGCTCGCGGCCATCGTCGGCCTCGCGGCCCTGGCGCTGGCGCGCCGCGACGTCGTCCCGGCCCCGACGCGGGTCGAGGTCGGGCCGGCCTGGACCGCGGTGGCGCTGAAGTCGTTCCGCAGCGTCGCGCTGCTGCGCCTCACCGCGGACGGCGCGTTCAGCCTGCGGCTCGACGGCGAGCGCGTGCAGCGGGTCAGTCCGTCGAGCGGTGCGACCGTGCGGCCCAAGACCCTCCGGAGCCTGGAATTGCGATCCGGCCGCGGCCCGATCACGGTGACGCTGACCCCGCGGGGCGAGTGAGCGGGCGGGATCCGGGGCGGTCTCAGCGGGCCGGCCGCAGCGTCTCGGCCAGGCGCCGCACCGCCGGCTCGATCGCCCGCTCGGGCACAGCCGCGTAGCCGAGGAGCAGCCCCGGCTCCGGCGCGCCGGCATGGTAGGCCGAGAGCGCGACCGCGGAGATCCCGGCATCGGCGAGGCGCGCGACGGCTTCGCCATCGTCGCGCGTGGAGGCCCAAGTGGGCCCCGGCCGCGCGATGAGGTGCATCCCACCCTCCATCGGGGCGACGGCCACCACGTCCGCGGCGTGGCGGCGGGCCGCCTCGACCAGGGCCTCCTGGCGCAAAGCGTAGAGCCGCCGGGTCCGGCGCAGGTGACCGGCGAGGTGGCCGTCCGCGATGAAGCGGGCCAGCGCCCATTGCCCGATCCCCGGGGGTGCCGGCCCGATCTCGGCAAGCGCCCGGTTCACCGGCGCCACGAGCCCGCGGGGCAGGACGAGGTAGCTGAGACCGAGCGCGGGCAGCAGGAGCTTGGAGAAGCTGCCGGCATAGATCACACGGCCGCCGCGATCGAGCGCGCGCAGCGGCGCCAGGGGACGCCCGGCATAGCGGTAGGCGCCGTCGTAATCGTCCTCGACGATCCAGCCCGCGGCGGTTTCGGCCCAGGCCAGGAGGTCGAGGCGGTTCTCCAGGCTCATGGCGTGGCCCAGCGGATAATGGTGGGCCGGCGTCACCACGGCCAAGCGCGCGCCCTGCAGGAGCGGGCCGGCTCCGGCCACCGCGAGCCCGCCGGGGCCGACCGGGATCGGGACGGTGCGCAGGCCGGCGCTCGCGAGCGCCAGGGCGATCCCGGGAAAGCCCGGCTCCTCGACAAGCGCCGCCTCCCCGGGATCGAGCAGCAATTCGGCGAGCAGGCGCAGGCTCTGGCGAATGCCCGCCGTGACGATCACGTCGTCGGCCTCGCAGACGACGCCCCGCGCCTGTGCGAGATAGGCGGCGATGGCCACTCGCAGCGCCGGCGCGCCGCGGGGATCGGGCCGCTCAGCCGGTCCATGGCGCCACTCCGCCTGGAGCAGGCGTGCCCAGACCGCGTACGGGAAGGCATCGAGCGCCGGCCGGCCGAGCGCGAAGGCGTCGGGAACGCCCGGACCGGCCATGAACCGCGGGGCCGGTGTCGCGACGCGACGGGCGCCGCGCCGTGACAGGCTCGGCACGACCGCAGGCGCCGGCCGCTGCGCCGGGTCCGATCGCGGCAGGGTGTCGTCCGGCAAGGTCGCGGCGACCCGGGTGGCCGAGCCGGATCGGGCCGTCAGGTAGCCCTCGGCGATCAGTTGCTCGAGGGCGAGCACCACCGTCCCGCGGGCGCAGCCGAGATCGGCCGCCATCACCCGGGAGGCCGGCAGCCGGGCCCCGCGCGGCAGCCGGCGGTCGAGGATCGCCGCGCGCAGGCCCTCGCGCAGCTGGACATGCAACGGCGTCGGCCCGTCCGGATCGAGGCTGACGGGCAGCGGCAGCGGGCCCCGGGCCATGGCAGCAAGCGGTCCAGTCGGATTTCGGAAACCGGACCTTTTGCCTGGTCCGCCCTGCGGTCAAGCAGAGCTGCGCCAACAGGGACAAAGTCGATGTATCAGCCGCCGCACTTTCGGGACGAGACGCGCGCGGCGCAACACGGGCTCATCCGTGCCTATCCGCTCGGCCTGCTGATCACCGGCGGCGCGGCCGGCCTGATCGCCGACCCGGTGCCGTTCCTGCTGGATGAATCCGGCCCGCACGGCACCCTGCGCGCCCATCTCGCCCGCGCCAACCCGCACTGGCAGGCTCTGGCCGAAGCCGAGGAATGCCTGGTCGTGTTCCAGGGGCCGCAGGGCTACGTCACCCCCGGCTGGTACGCGAGCAAGCGCGAGCACGGCCGGGTGGTGCCGACCTGGAACTACGCCACGGTCCACGCCTGGGGCCGCCCCCGGGTGATCGAGGACGCGGATTGGCTGCGCCGCCAGGTTGCCGACCTCACCACCCTGCGCGAGACACCGCGCGCCGCGCCCTGGGCGGTGGACGATGCACCGGCACCGTTCGTGGCGGCCCAGCTCCGCGCCATCGTCGGCATCGAGATCCCGATCACCCGTATCGAGGGGAAGTGGAAAATGAGTCAGAACCGACCCGAGGCCGACCGCGCCGGTGTGGTTGCCGGGATGCGGGCTGAGGGCGAGACGGCCCTGGCCGAGTTGGTCGCCGAGCGGAGTGGATTATGAGCGCGCGCGTCAACGCCTTCGGCCAGCCGATAGGCCCGGCCCTGCCGGACTGGACCCCGCGTCCGCGGCCGCCGCGGGCGCCGATGGCGGGCCGCTTCTGCAGGGTAGTGCCGCTCGATGCCGAGGCTCATTCGGTCGGCCTATTCGCTACTTACAGGGCTGCACCCGACCGGAGCGGTTGGACCTATCTCGGCGACGAGATGCCCGAGAGCGAGGCGGCCTACCGGACGCGCCTCGAAACGCAGGCGCAGAGCCAGGATCCGCTGTTCCACACGATCCTCGACCCGGCGACCGACGCCCCGCTGGGGATCGCCTCCTACCTCCGGATCGACCCAGGCAACGGCGTGATCGAAGTCGGCCATCTCCATTTCGGCCCGGCGCTTCAGCGCTCTCCCGCATCGACCGAGGCGATGGCGCTGATGATGGCCCGGGCCTTCGATGAGCTCGGCTACCGCCGCTACGAGTGGAAATGCGACAGCCTCAATGCCCCGTCCCGGGCGGCGGCGCTGCGCCTGGGCTTCACCTTCGAGGGCATCTTTCGCAATGCCACGGTGGTGAAGGGCCGTTCCCGCGACACGGCGTGGTTTTCAATCACGGACGCGGACTGGCCGCGGGTGCGGGCGGGCTTCGCGGCCTGGCTCGACCCGGCGAACTTCGATGGAGACGGACGGCAGCGGCGTGGGCTCGCCGAGTTACGCGGCGAGCCCAACTGATCTCAGCCCCCGGCGGCCAAAAAGGCCTCCGCGGTGCGCAGGCTCAGCGCCATGATGGTCAGAGCCGGGTTCGCGGCGAGCGAGCTCGGGAAGGTCGAGCCGTCGCAGATCCAGAGGTTGTCGATGTCGAAGCTGCGGCCGACCGGGTCGACCACGGCGCTCGAGCCGTCGCGCCCCATCCGGCAGGTGCCGATCGTGTGGGCGACCCGCTCCAGAACCCAGATATCCTCGGCGCCGGCGGCCTCCCAGAGGTCGCGCATCACCTTGGTGGCATGGGCGTTGAGGCGCTCCTCGTTGGTGCTGTAGCCGAAGCTGATCTGCGCCTTGCGCATCCCGCGGGCATCGGTCTCGTCGGAGAGGGTCAGCACGTTGGCATCGCAGGGCAGCGTCTCGCCGTTGATGCCGATGCCGGCGACGTGGTTGTAGCCGTCGAGATAATCGAGCAGCTTCTGGCCCCACAGGCCGCGCCCGCGCGCCACCGCGTTGCCGAAGGTCAGCGGCACCACGCCGAGGCTCTGGATCAGGTAGCCGCCGGCGAAATCGGACCCCGCGCGGATGAAGTCCTCGGTGATCAGTGACGAGGGGTAGCCGCGGTTCATCCGCACCTCGTTGGCGAAGGTGCCCCAGACCTGCGTGGCGACGTGGCCCATGTAGTTGCGGCCAACCTGATCGCTCGAATTGGCCAGCCCGAGATGCAGGAGCAGCCGCGGTGTCTCGACGGCGCCCGCGCAGAGGAACACCGCGCCGCAACGCTGGCGCCGCTCCTGGCCGTCCTGAACATAGACCACCGCGGTGACCCGGCCGTCGCTGCCGCGCTCGAGCCCGTGGACGAAGGCCCCGGCCCGGATCTCGGCCCCGTGGGTGAGCGCGAGCGGCAGGTAGGTGACATCCATGCTGGCCTTGGCGCCGTTGCGGCAGCCCTGGTGGCAGAAGCCGCAATTGATGCAGGCGTTGCGGCGGGGACCGCCCTCGGATTCGAAGTCCTGCGAGACCACCGCCGCGGGTGCGTCGGCCCAGCGGATGCCGAGGCTGTCGCAGGCGCCGGCCATGAGCTGCGCGGGGGCGTTGCGCGGCACCGGGGGGAGGGGATAGCGGCGGCCGGGATCCCAGGGATAGGATTGCGGCCCCGAGACCCCGATGAAGCGCTCGACCCGCTCGTAGTACGGGGCCAGCTCCTCGTAGCTCAACGGCCAGTCGACGCCTTCCCCGGTCTCGGTATGGAGGCGCAGGTCGCGGGCATCGGCGCGGGGCACGAAGGCGCCCCAGTGCAGGGTCGAGCCGCCGACCCCGGTGCCGCTGTTATTGGCCCCGAACGCCTCCGGCGTGGAGCCGCCGCTCAGGCGCTCCTCGGTCCAGTAGATCTCGTCGGCCAGGGTCTCGTCGAACGCGAAGCGCTCGGGTGTGAAGTTCGGTCCCGCCTCCAGGGCCACGACCTTGAGGCCGGCCGCGGCCAGCCGCGCCAGCAACGGCGCGCCGCCGGCCCCGGTGCCGACGATGACGGCATCGACGGACTCGTCCGTGCGGTAGGTCCGCATCCCGTCGAGGTTCATCGGACCACCTCCGCCTGGTTCGCGCGTGGTTCCCAGGGTTCCGGCGCGTCGAGACCGACCTCATGAAAGCCCGGAAGCCCGTCCGCGATCGGGCCCGGACGGTCGCCGCCGGCCCCGATGCCCGAGAAGCCGACCCGGGCCAGGGCCGCCGGATGGCCGAGCCAGAGGCGGACCGCGTCGGCGCGCAGATCCTCGAACCAGAACCGCATCCGGTCGCCGTCGAGCTGTCCGCCCAACGCCTCGGGCACCGACAGCGCGCCGCGCTCGGCGAGGGTCAGCAACGCATCCTGGCTCGACCCGTCGAGCACCGTGAAGGGGCGGCCCTGGGCGGCCCGTGCCGCCGCATCCAGGGTGCGCAGGGCGGCCCGATACGCCTCCGGGTCGGGCGGCAAAGCCACGAAGCGCCAGCCATCCCCGGCGCCGGACGCGAGACGCCTGTCGATCCGGGCGGCGAGATCCACGCCGCCCGCCGGCAGGACGCGGGCACAGGCAGCGCGCAGGATCGCCAGCTCCACCGGATCGAGCGCTTCCGGGGCATAGGCAGGATCGTCCGGCTCCGCGCGGGCCGCGAGGGCGCCGCGCAGGCGGCTGTTGACCCGCTCGGAGCCGATCAGCGCCGCGTAGGGGGACGGCACCTGGGCGGCCCGCGCAGCATCCGCCTGCGGGCGATCGCGCCAATGGGCGCGCACGATTTCGGCCAGGGCTTCGGGCCGCTCCATCGGCAGGAGATGGCCGACGCCCTCCACGGTCACGATCCGGTGATGGGCGAGGTGCGGCGCCATCAGGGCCGTCTGCGCATCGGCGCCCAGATCCGCGTCCTCGGATCCCGCGAGGATCAGGGCCGGAATCCGCAGGACGCCGATCCGCCGGCACCAATCCTCGCGGGAGCCCGCCTCGAGCCAGGCCGTCCAGGCCTCGGGGGCCGCCTGCAGCACGTCGGCGACCGCGCGCGCTTCGGTCTCCGGGTCGAGAGCCGTGCCGACATTCGCCTGCACGAAGGCCCGGGCCTCGCGCTGGCGCGTCTCCGGATCGGCATCGATCCAGGCGATCATCTTGGCCCGCCGGTCGTCCGGGATCGGCTCGGGGCTCGGCGGGGAGCCGGAGATCAGGACCAGATCGGTCAACCCCTCCAGGCCCGCCTCGCCGTCCTCGGAGCGGCGGGCGAGGGCCAGGGCGACCTTCGCGCCCATGCTGTGGCCGGCAATGGCGAAGCGCGCCGGCGCCCGGGCGCGGATCACGCCCGCCACGTGGTCGGCCATGGCCGCGATGGAAAAGCCCGTTGCCCCGGACGCGTCACCGAAACCGGGAAGGTCCACCGGCAGGCAGGCCGGAATCCCCCCGAGGGTACGGGAGAACGGCGCCCAGCTTCGGGCGCTGCCGCCGAGGAAATGGAGGCACAGGAGGAGATCAGGCGCGGACATCGCACCGACATCGCGCGAGCCTGGAATGCTTCAAGCGTACGCGACGCCGCACGGCCGCGTTCGTGCGGAGTGGCGCTATCGCGTCCGGCATGGAATCCTGACGCCTGAGCGAGGAATCATGACGTCCGACATCGATCTGGCCTGGCGGGTCGAGGAAGCCTGCCTCAATGCCTGGCCGAGCCCGCGCCAGCTTCTGGTCCACGGCTACCTGCTGCGTGCCACGGGCGGCAGCTCGAAGCGGCAGAATTCCCTGAATCCCCTACGCGGCAGCGGCGCGCCCGAGCCGGCGATCGCGGCCGGACAGGCGCTCTACGCCGCCCTCGGGCGCCGGGCGATCTTCCGGGTGCCGGCGATCGCGCCGCAGATGGAGCCCATCCTGGCGGGGGGCGATTACACCGTCGTCGACGAGACCTGCACGCTGTTTCGCGATCTCGACGACCTATCGGGCGGCCCGGATCCGGCGGTCAGGCTCATGCCCGCGCCCGATGCCGACTGGCTCGCCCTGCGCGATGCCGTGAACCGGGCCGACGCGGCCGCCGCCCGGGCATTCCGCGACACGGTCGAAACCCTGATCCTGCCGCGGGCCTTCTCGGCGGTGCCGGCGGAGGGTGGGATCGGCGCCTTCGCGTTCGGGGTGCTCGACGGCGACCTGCTGGTGATCGAGTCGGTTGCGACGGTCGAGCACCTGCGCGGGCGCGGCCATGGAAGGCGCGCCGTCAGCGCGCTGCTGCACTGGGCCCGCGGGCAGGGCGCCCGGGCGGCCTGCCTCCAGGTGATCGCCGCGAATACGCCGGCGCGGGCGTTGTACCGGGGGCTGGGATTCGCGCGCGAGCTGTACCGGTATCACTACCGGGTCGGGCCGGAGCCCGTCCGCTCACGCGTCGAAGAGTGACCCCTGCCGCGTCGGCGCGGTGGCGTTCGGGGCATTGCGCTTCCCGCTCGCACCGTCGGAGGTTTGCTGAGACCGGGCGGTGCGTCGGGCGGGTTTGGTGGACACGGACGGGTCTGAGGTCCCGTCCGGCACCGCGTTCACCGTCCCGTCGGCGAATTGCAGGCTGAGGCGGCTGGCGGTCACGGCCTTGGCGGCGTGTCGGACCGGCAGGCCGGCGGCGTCCCGGACAAGGACGTAGCCGCGCTCCAGCACGGCCCGGTAGCTCAGCGAGCCCAGCAGATGGGCGAGGCCCTCCAGCCGGTCGCGGCGGCGCTCGACGCCGCGGAGGCCGGCCTGGGTGAGGCGGTTCGACAGGGCGACGAGGCGGTCGGCCCGGCGCGCCTGCAGCGCCCGCGCCCGCTCCAGGCTGGCATCCCGGGCGACGACCAAACGGCGGCCCAGCTGGGACAGGGCCTCGCCCTTGCGCTGGACGTCGTTGCGCAGGGCGGTGAGTGGCCGGTGATCGATCCGGGCCAGCCGCGCCCGCGCATTAGCGAGCGCCACGTCCGGCGAGCGCCGGGCCATGCGGTCGAGGAGCAGTTGCAGCCGGGCGCGGTGCCGGCTGGCCCCCGCCGCGAGGGCCGGGGCGAGGCGCGCCTCGGCGAGGTCGAGGCGCTGACGCTTCGCCGCCAGCAGGGCATCGGCGCTCGGCAGGGCGCGGGCCAGCGCGCGCAGGTCGGACCGGTCGCGCTCGACCCGGCGACCGATCGAACCGACCGCGCGGGCGGAGAGGTCGGCCACCGTGGCAACCAGATCGGCCCGGACCGGCACGGCCATCTCGGCGGCGCCGGTCGGGGTCGGCGCCCGCCGGTCGGAGACGTAATCTATCAGCGTGGTGTCGGTCTCGTGCCCGACCGCCGAGATCAGCGGGATCCCGCTCTCGAAGGCCGCGCGGACCACGCATTCCTCGTTGAAGGCCCAGAGATCCTCGATGGAGCCGCCGCCGCGCGCGACGATCAGCACGTCCGGGCGCGGGATGGCGCTGTTCGGGCCCAGGGCGTTGAAGCCGCGGATCGCCGCCGCGACCTCCTCGGCCGCGCCGTCGCCCTGAACGCGCACCGGCCAGACCAGCACCGGCCGCGGGAACCGATCCTCCAGCCGGTGGAGGATGTCGCGGATCACCGCCCCGGTGGGCGAGGTGACCACGCCGACCACGCGCGGCAGGTAGGGGATCGCCCGCTTGTGCTCGGGGGCGAACAGCCCTTCGGCGGCAAGCTGCTTCTTGCGCTCTTCCAGCAGGGCCATCCAGGCACCGAGGCCGGCCGGCTCCAGGCTCTCAACCACGATCTGGTAGGAGGACTTGCCCGCGAAGGTGGTGATGCGGCCGGTGGCGACCACCTCCAGCCCCTCCTGGGGCTTCTGGCGCAGGCGCCCGAACACGCCCTTCCAGACGACGGCGTCGATCCGCGCCTGTCCGTCCTTCAGGGAAAAATAGGCGTGGCCGGAGCCGTGCTGCCCGCGATAGCCGGAGATCTCGCCGCGCAGCCGGACATGGCCGAAGGCGTCCTCCAGGGTGCGCTTGAGCGCGCCCGCCAGTTCGCCGACCGACCATTCCGGCTGGTTGGCGGTGAGCACGCTGGTCGGCGGGATATCCGCCGCAGGCGAGGCTACGGGGCGCGGAGGCGGCACGAGGGGCATGGGCGGACGCTAGAGCAAGAGGCGGAAAAGTGGAAACCGGATTTGCGCCCGATCAAACCCGCCGTTGGGGCATGTGACAGAGCGGGCGAAACCGTCTGCCAGCCGGATCGCCGGTTATCGGAAATCCATCTCCCAATCGCGGCCGCCATAGAAGATGCGCAGGATCACAACGCGGTGCTCCTCGACCGTAAAGGCAACCGTGACACGCCGCGCGAAGCCGATCGTGCGCAGGCCCGGTCGGAGATCGCTGTGCAAGCTCCCGCGCTCCGCACCGTATTCGAGCCGCTGACAAAAATTGCGGATGCTCTGCTCGAATTCCGACGCGATCACGGGTGTGCTGGCCTTCGCGACGGTGTCGTAGATCCAATCCAGGTCATCACCGGCGGCGGGCGCGTAGGTGATGCTCCGCCGTCTCACGCACCGTCTCGCAGCCGCGCTTCGTGACGCCGGCGCATCCGCTCGGCCATGTCCTCCGACGAGATCGCGCGCTCGGGATGCGTTTTCATCTCGTCGTAGGTCGCAACCACCTCGTCGCGAAGCCAGCGCTCGACGGCGGCGTCGCGCTCCTGCAGCGCGCGTAGACCGGCGCGCACCACCTCGCTCGCGCTCGCGAACGCACCGGTCTTTACCTGTGCATCAATGAAGGCGGCCTGCTCGGAGGGAAGGCTGAAGGTTCGCTTCTCGGTCGCAGCCATGCGGGCTCCTGCGATGGCGGTATGACTATATCATACCATTGTCGGGGCGCTCCGCAATCTTGGGCAGGCCCTTGCCCCACGGAGCCAAAGCCGTCCGTGATGGAAGGACCGGCAAGGCGCCTGCGCCGGCAGCGATACCCTATTCCACCGCCAATTCACGCGGCGCGTCCGAGATCGAGACGCGGGGGACGAACAGCGACAGGACCAAGGTCAGCAGGGCCACCGCGAAAACCGTCCAGAACGTGCCGTGCAGGGCGTGCTGGAGCCCGTCGCGGATCGCGTCGCCGCCGGCTCCGAGGCTTGCGGGATCGTCGAGGAGGCGCCGGAGCTGACCGGAATCGACCGGCGGGCCGTCGATCGGGTTGACCAGGCGGTAATTCAGCACGGCACCCAAGGCGGTGGCCCCCAGGGTGGAGCCGAGGTTGCGGGCGAAGATGTTCGAGGCGGTCGCGGCGCCGCGCTGCGCCCAGGTCACGCTGTCCTGGATGATCACGATGGCGGCGGTCGAGAGGAAGCCCATGCCCAGACCCATCACGATCGAGCCGCAGGCGGCCACGATCGGCGAGGTCTCCGACCCGAGGGCGACGAAGGCGGTGGCGCCCAGCGGCAGCAGGGTGGCGCCGACCAGCAGCGTCGGGCGCAGGCCGAAGCGCACGAAGTTGCGCGCCGCCGTGGTGGCGCCGATCGGCCAGCCGAGCACCATCAGGGTCAAGGTCAGGCCGGCGATCAGCGGCGATTGCCGCAGCACGCCTTGGACGTACATCGGCAGGAAGGCGGTGAGCCCGATCACGGTCATGCCCGAGAGCAGCGTCGCCGCGTTGGTCGTGGCGATCGGGCGCTGCATCCACAGGCGGATGTCGAGCATCGGGTCGGCGGCCCGGCGCTCCTGGAGCACGAACAGGATGGCGGCCACGACGAAGCCGAGGGCCGGCCAGAACGCCGCCGCGGCCGAGGTCCCGGCCTCGGTCAGGGCCATCATCAGCGCGGCGATGGCCGCGGTGAACAGGGCGGCGCCCAGCGCATCGATCGGCCGGCTGCGGCGCTCGACGCTCTCCCGCAGGTAGACCAGGAACAGGCCGGCTGCGACCACGCCCACCGGCAGGTTGATCCAGAAGATCCAGGGCCAGCTCAGATGGCCGATGATCAGGCCGCCGACCAGCGGTCCGGCCACCGACGAGATGCCCCAGACGCTGGCGAGATAACCCTGGACCTTGCCGCGCTCCCGGGCCGGGTAGAGGTCGCCGATCACCGTCAGGCTCACCGGCTGGATCGCCCCCGCGCCGACGCCCTGCACCAGGCGGAACAGGATCAGCGAGGGCATCGACCAGGCGAGCCCGCAGAGCAGCGAACCGGCCAGAAAGACTGCGATGCCAAACAGCAGCACCGGGCGGCGTCCGTAGAGGTCGGACAGCTTGCCGAACACGACCGTGGTGGCGGTCTGCGTCAGCAGGAACGAGCCGAAGACCCAGGCATAGAGGTGGAGGTCGCCGAGCTGAGCGGCGATCTGCGGCATGGCGGTCGAGACGATGGTCGCCTCGATGGCGATCATGAACATCGCCGCCATCACCGCGGCGAGGACCAGCGGGCGGCGCGTCTCGGAGGGACTGGGCATGGGCGCGGTCTAGGCCCGGGGCCGGCCCGGACCTAGCGTGGAAAAGGCGCGCCCGACCGGCCCCGCTTCCGGGCCGTGCGGGAGCGCACATCCACCTTCATGCTTCGAGCTCCGCGTCGAGGTCGCGACCGCGGGTCTCGGGCAGCAGGAAGGCCGCGATGGTCCCGATCAGGCTGAACGCCGCGAGGTAATAGGCCGGCGCCAGCCGGTCGCCGGTCGTGGCGATCAGCCAGTTGATCACGTAGTTGGTGCTGCCGCCGAAGATCGACACCGAGAGCGCGTAGACGATCGACAGCCCGGCACTGCGCACCGCGCGCGGCAACGCTTCCGGGATGCCGACGATCACCGCGGCGGCGTTGATCGAGGACAGGGCCGAGAGCAGGAACGTCACCGCGTAGACGCTCGCGGCGCTCGGGGCGCTGACCACCCAGGCGAAGGCCGGCACGGCCAGGACCAGGATCAGCGCCCGCGGCCAGATCATCACGGGGCGCCGGCCGAACCGGTCGGCGAGCCAGCCGCCCAGCAACGGGAAGATCACCGAGGCGAGGCCGAGCGCGATCGGCACCGCGGTAGCCGCGGTTTCGCTCAACCCCAACGTGGCGCCGGCAAAGACCGGCATGTTGGTGCCCACCGCGTTCGAGACGGTCGAGGCCGCGATGACCAGAAAGGTCAGACCCAGGAGGCGGCCATGCTCGCGCAGGAGCCGCCCGAACACCGCGACCGTCGAGGACGCCGCGTGGGGATCCTCCTCGGCGCCGCCGGTTTCGGGCAGGTGGCTCCGGATCACGAGGCCCACCGGCACGACGCACAGGCCGAGGGCGAACATCACCCGCCAGCCCCAGGCCGACATCGCCTGGTCGCCGACGATGAGCGCCAGGATGGTCGCCACGATTCCGGCGAACAGCGCCGCGCAGCCCTGGCTGGCGATCTGCCAGCTGGTCACGAAGCCGCGCTTGGCCGGCGGCGCCGATTCGAGGAGATAGGCGGTGGACGGGCCGACCTCGCCACCGAGGGCGAGCCCCTGGATGAGGCGGCCCGCGATCACGATGACCTGCGCCCAGCCCCCGATCGCCGCGTAGGACGGGCAGGCGGCCAGCATCAGCATGCCGAGCGCCATCAGCGCGATGGTGATCAGCATGGCCGGTTTGCGCCCGGCCCGATCCGCGAAGGCGCCGATCAGCGCGCCGCCGATCGGCCGCATCACGTAGCCGACGCCGAACAGGGCCAGCGACGCGAGCAGGCTGTGGGTCGGATCGGTCGCCGGGAAGAAGGCCTCGCCGATCGGCTTCGCGAAGAAGGCGTAGACGGTGAAATCGTAGAATTCGAGGGCGTTGCCGAGCACCACGGCGCCGACCGCCTTGCGGTCGAGAGCGGGGTGGGGTGCGGCGCCGGAGGGTAGCGTCGTCTTGGCGTCCAAAGTCTTGGCGTCCATCAGCGGGCCGGCTCCCCGGACGGCGGATACTTGGCGATTCCCCCGGATACCGGCTCGGCACCGTCGGCGACGGCCTCGTCGTAGCCGGCAAGCCAGCGCGTGCGCGCCTGCGTGCCCTCGGCATAGGGGCAGGCCTCGCGCGCCAAGCCCTTTCCGGGGGCGGCGCGGCCAAGGGCGTGCGTGTCGAGATCGTTCGGGGGCGAATCCATGCTGGCGCTGCTCCTCATGCGTCGCGTTCGCGGCGATGTAGGGCAGGTGGCGCCTGCCGGCGCGCTCAATGCAGCGTCGGATCCGCGTCCGGCGGCAGGGAGACGGCCTCGCTGAACGGAAATTCGAGCACCACCTCGCCGGCCGCATCGGTGACGACCAGGCAGGCGGTCATCAGCCGGGCCTGATTCCGCGGATCGGCCAGGGCTGCACGGATCGTGTCCTGGGCCTTCTCCCAGGCCTGGTCCGGATCGCGCAGCTCGACGCCGGTCGGATCGGTGATCGTGTCGTCACCGATCTGCGTGTGGAAGAAGTAGCGCGGCATCACCCTCATCCCCGGTCTCGAGCGCTCCCGCGGAGCGCACCCTCACCAGATGGGGATCGGAGCGGCCGAGGTCAGCCGTTGGCGGCACGCAGCTCCGGCGCCCCGGGGACAGGGCGGAGATTGTGAACCGTCGCGGACGCCGTGCCGGTGCGGTGCAGCTTCTCCATCGCCATGAGCGGCCGCAATTCGGGCTCGGCGAAGTCCATCAGCCGGGCGTTGCGCCAGCGCGGCTTGCCGGCCCCGCGGCCGAACCAGCGCGGGCGCACCTCCTCCACCAGCAGCACGAGCCGGCCCGTCCAGGATTTGCGGAACCAGAAGCGCCCCGTCAGAGCCATCGTCCCATCTCCCTGAAGGCCGGCCCAGCCATCGATCCGATGCCGCCGGGCTGTCGGCGCCTCCAATACCGGACTTGGCCGCGCAAGTACCGGTCGACCGGGCCGTGCCATCGCGGATCGACCGATATCCACAGGCCGGGGAGGGGGACGCAGGAAGCTCAGCGCGCGAGGTGGCGCAGGACCAGCCCGAGCACCAGCAGCCAGACCAGCCCTGAGATGACGTAGACGAAGCCGCGCAGGAGCGCGGATTCCAGAGCCTGATGCGCCGAGCGCGGATCGGCCCGCCGGCTCCCGCGATGCACGGGCGGTGGCGCCGGCTCGGCGGCACCGCCGGGCGGCAGAGCCAGATAGCGCGTCAGGCTCTCGGGCAGCGTGCGGTGGTCGGTGTTCACGGCTGTGGAGGTTACGCGCCGCCGGCCGCGCGCGGCAAGGCATCCCCTGCGGGTGAATCGGCTGCGGGCGCGTGGTACAGGTCGCCGACCCCGGCGGCACGGCCGGCCCTCGGCGTCCGATCATGTCCCTGCCCCCTGTCCTGATCACGGGCGTCGCCGGCTTCATCGGCAACGCGCTCGCGCTGCGCTTCCTCGAAGCCGGCCGACCCGTCGTGGGTCTCGACAACGTCAACGCCTATTACGACGTCGGCCTGAAGGAGGCGCGGCTGCGGCGGCTCGAACCCTTCGCGGGCTACAGCTTCGAGCGCCTCGATCTCACAGACAGCGCAGGGCTCGCCACGCTGTTCCGCCGCCACGGCTTCCGGACCGTCATCCATCTCGCGGCGCAGGCGGGGGTCCGCCATTCGCTGACCGACCCGCATGCCTACGCGTCGAGCAATCTCGTCGGCTTCCTGAACATCCTCGAGGCGTGCCGGCACGGCGGCGTGGCGCATCTGCTCTACGCCTCCTCGAGCTCGGTCTACGGCGCGGTCACGGCCATGCCGTTTTCGGTCCACCAGAACGTCGACCATCCGGTGAGCCTCTACGCGGCGACCAAGAAGGCCAACGAGCTGATGGCCCACAGCTACAGCCACCTCTACGGGCTGCCGACCACGGGCCTGCGCTTCTTCACCGTGTACGGGCCCTGGGGCCGGCCCGACATGGCGATGTATCTGTTCACCCGCGCCATCCTGGCCGGCGAGCCGATCCAGGTCTTCAACGAAGGCCAGATGCGCCGGGACTTCACCTATATCGACGACATCGTCGAAGGGATCGTCGCGCTCTCCGAGAAGCCAGCCACCCCGAACCCGGCCTGGAGCGGCGACACCCCCGATCCCGGCACGAGTGCGGCGCCCTACCGGGTCTACAACATCGGCAACAACGAGCCTGTGGAGCTGATGCGAATGATCGCGCTCCTCGAGGAGGCGCTCGGACGCAAGGCGGAGACGATCCTGCTGCCGATGCAGCCCGGCGACGTGCCGGCCACCTACGCGGATATCGAGGATCTGAGCCGCGCTACCGGCTTTCGTCCGGCGACCCCGCTGAAGCTCGGCATCGAGCGCTTCGTGGCGTGGTACCGGAGCTATCACGGCCTCTGAGCGCGCCGCCGATAGCCGAGCAGGGCCGCGATCCCGACGAAGATCGCCAGAGCCGTCCACATCCCGCCTTCGCCGAGCTTGCCGACGACGACCCACAGGCGGCCCGGCTCCTCGGCGACTGTGAGCACGACCACGCCGAGCGTGCAGAGCGTGACCAGGATCGCCAGGGCGCGAAAACTCATGGCGGCGCTCCGCTGCCGGCGCCGCCGATTGCGCGCGATCCGGCTCGATCAGCTTACGGCGCCACCGATCGCCCGTGCAATCCGATGCGGCTCCGAGCCCGCGCCGGAACGCGCCGCTTTCCAGCTTCCATCCGTCGCAGGCGGTGAAGCGCGCGGCCGGGTGTTGAGGGTCTGGCCGGCCGACTCATCCACCGGGACGACGGCTTCGCACGGCTAGGCCGTTGCACCACGGGTGTGTATTATTTAGAGCTGTTCCAGGCAGGCAAGCTCTGCTCTAAACGCTGCCGCGTCAGCGGCCATAAGGAGGAAATCCATGCGTTCTTTCGTTCTCGGCGCCGTCCTTGCCGCCCTGATCCCTCTCTCGGCGCAGGCCCAGGAGGCCGGTGATGCGGCCGCCGGCGAGAAGGCTTTCGCCCCCTGCAAGGCGTGCCACAATTTCCAGAAGAACGGCGTGGGTCCGGACCTCAAGGGCGTCGTGGGTCGCAAGGCCGGCGTCTACGAGGGCTACAACTTCTCGGCCGCTCTCAAGAACTCGGGCATCACCTGGGACGAGGCCAATCTGCACGAGTGGCTGAAGAACCCGAAGGCGAAGGTGCCCGGCACCAAGATGATCTTCCAGGGCTACCCCGACGACAAGAAGATCAACGACGTGATCGCCTACCTCAAGACCCAGTCCTGATCCGTCGCTCTCGCGCGTGAACTGATTCCGGGGCATCCGCGCGGACGCGCGGGTGCCCTCGTGCATTCAGGGCCGGCGCAGGCCGCAAATTAGTCCGGGATGAGGCCGTTTTGAAGGCCGAGCCGCAGCGTGACGAGATCGTTCAGCAGGTCCTTCCGGCCCTGCATGTCGAGGCCGGTCCGGTCGCCCGCCTCGTCGGGCAGGCAGGCGAGCACGTCGCGCAGCTTCGCGCCGGCCGGCGTGAGGAAGATGCTGACCTGGCGCTCGTCCGCCCGATCCCGGGCGCGCCGCACGCGACCCGACGCCTCCAGGCGCTTGAGCAGCGGGGTCAGGGTCCCGGAATCGAGGAACAGGCGGTTGCCGATCTCCTTGACCGACAGGCCATCCTCCTCCCAGAGCACCAGCAGGACGAGGTATTGCGGGTAGGTCAGCTCATGCTGCCCGAGAAGAGTGCGGTAGGCCCGGCCGAAGGCGTGGGCCGCGGCGTAGACGGCGAAGCACAGTTGGTTGTCGAGGCGCTGCCGGTCCCGCTGCGATAGCTGGTCGACGGTCGCACGACCCGCCTGGTTCGGCTCAGCGCCGCTCTGCGAGGCAGTCGGGCCTGACATCGGTTGAACTCTCTCTGGTAAAGGCGGGCTATCGTACCGGTATGCCGAAGGGCGACTCTTAGTCAGTTCGTGAAACCTGTACAATTCTCGTAGACGGACGACGTGCCATCCATCCTCTGCGGCGTTCAGCCGTCCATGAGGGGGTGCAGGTCTCGTACCATCGCCTTCAGGCGCTCATCGAGAACATGCGTGTAGATCTGCGTGGTCGAGATGTCGGCGTGCCCCAGCAATTCCTGGACGATGCGCAGATCGGCGCCGTTCTGCAGCAGATGGCTGGCGAAGGCATGCCGCAGCACGTGCGGGCTGACGCGGTCGGGGCGTAACCCGGCGGCGACCGCCACGGCCTTCAGGTCCCGGGCGAAGGCCTGCCGGGTGAGATGGCCGCTGTCGCTGTCGGCCGGGAACAGCCACGGGGATTCCTCGGGCACCGCGGCGAGGTGCGCGGTCATCGCGACCCGGGACGCCTCGGTCAGCGGGACGAGCCGCTCGCGGCCGCCCTTGCCCTTGATGAACAGGTAGCGCTCCCGGGTGGTGCCGGCGGCGCGCGGCAGGGCGACGAGCTCGGAGACGCGCAGGCCGGTGGCGTAGAGAAGCTCGAGCAGGCAGACCATCCGGCGGGCGCGCCGCCCCGGCCCCGCCTCCGTGGCGGCCGCGGCCGCATGCGCGGTGGCCAGCAGCCCGTCCACCTCGGCGATCGACAGCACCTTCGGCAGGGTCCGGCCCCGGCGCGGGCCCGAGACCGCGACGCTCGGATCGGCTTCGGCGTAGCCCTCGGCATAGAGAAACTTGTGGAAGCCGCGCACGCAGGACAGGCGGCGCGCCGCCGACGAGGCCATGAGGCCCCGCGTCTCCAGATCCGCCACGAAGGCCCGGAGGCTGTGCGTATCGGCCTCCTCGAGCGGGATGCCTGCGCGACGTAGATAGGCGAGGTAATCGTCGAGATCGCGCCGATAGGCGGCCAGGGTGTTGGCGCCGGCCCCGCGCTCGGCGGCGAGCATGTCGAGATAGGCGGCGACCTCCGGGGAGGGGAGAGGAGCCGGGGCGCCGTCCGGGACCGCGCTCAACGGCTGCCCGGTTGGAGCTTCGAGGCCGGGATGGTCACGGTCATCTCCCGGGGGGTCGGGACCACGAAATTCGCCAGCGCGAACATCGCCGCGAAGACGAGACCGGCCAGGATCGCGATGGTGGCGAAGAAACGAAACAGGGTCGGCACGTCGGTCGAACCTCGGGCAGACGGGCGCAGGCAGCGGGAGGGGAGCGCACGAAAGGCCCTCCCAAGATGTCGCGAGAGATCGGTTTCCACCACGCGATCGCGGCGCTGACAAGGCCTGGAAGGACACAGGGATGCGTTTCGCTGGCCGCTTGAATCGCGCTAAGAGCCTGGCGCAGGATTGAAAGCCCTCCGCGAGGCGCGTGCGGGGCGGCGACAGGGAGCCGGAGACGCCACGACCATGCGATGCTGCCGTCGATGAACGAAGGGGACGTCGGTGAACCGATCGAGGCGCGCCTGCGCCGGGCGCTGGGCCTGCGCTCGATCGTGCTCGTCGGCTTGATGGGGGCGGGCAAGAGCACGGTCGGCCGGCGCTTGGCCAGCCGGCTCGGGCTGATCTTCAAGGATGCCGACAGCGAGATCGAGGCGGCGGCCGGCCTGACCATCCCCGACATCTTCGCGATCTACGGCGAGCCGAGCTTCCGCGACGGCGAGGAGCGGGTGATCTCGCGTCTCCTGCGGGCCGGGCCGCTGGTGCTGGCCACCGGCGGCGGCGCCTACCTGCGCGAGGCGACCCGGGCGCGGATCCGGGAATCCGCCATCTCGGTCTGGCTCAAGGCCGATCTCGACGTGCTGATGCGGCGGGTGCGCAAGCGCGGCAACCGGCCCCTGCTCCACACCGAGGATCCCGAGGCGACGATGCGGGATCTGATGGCGGTCCGCCACCCGGTCTACGCGGCAGCCGACGTTGTGGTGATCTCCCGGGAAGTCTCCCACGACCGCGTCGTCCAGGACGTGCTGGAAGCTTTGGACGCGCACCTGAACGCCGCGGCCCCGAGCCCGATCGCGGCTCAATAACGAAGACCGAGCGAGCCCATCCGTGACCGAGCCCTCGACCCATCCGGTTCCCTTGACGGTCCACGTACCGCTCGATGCCGGGCGCGATTACGACATCCTGATCGGGCGCGGCCTGATCGAGACGGCCGGCGCTCGGGTAGCCGCCCTCGGGGGCCGGCGGGCGGCGATCGTCACGGACGCGAACGTCGCCGCTCTCTACGGTGATCGCCTGCGGACCAGCCTGGAGCGCGCCGGCCTCGGTTCCGGGATCGTCACCGTGGCGCCAGGCGAGGGCTCTAAATCCTACGCCGGCTACGCGCAGGTCTGCGACGGGTTGCTGGCGCTCAAGGTCGAGCGCGGCGATCTCGTCGTGGCGCTCGGCGGCGGCGTGGTCGGCGACCTCGCCGGGTTCGCGGCCGCGACTTTGCGCCGGGGCGTGCGCTTCGTGCAGGTCCCGACCAGCCTGCTCGCCCAGGTCGATAGCTCGGTGGGCGGCAAGACCGGGATCAACGCCCCGCTCGGCAAGAACCTGATCGGCGCCTTCCACCAGCCCCGCCTGGTGCTCGCCGATACGGCGACCCTCGACACCCTGTCCGAGCGCGAGATGCGGGCCGGCTACGCGGAAGTCGCCAAATACGGGCTGATCGCGGATGCCGGGTTCTTCGACTGGTGCGAGGCCAACTGGCGCGGGATCTTCTCCGGCGGCCCGGAGCGCGAGGAGGCGGTTGCCGCCTGCTGCCGTGCCAAGGCCGCGGTGGTCACCCGTGACGAGCGGGAGGACGGCGAGCGCGCGCTGCTCAATCTCGGCCACACCTTCGGCCACGCCCTGGAGCGGATCACCGGTTACGACTCGGCGCGGCTGGTGCACGGGGAGGGGGTCGCGATCGGCACGGCCCTGGCCTTCCGGTTCTCGGCCAGGCTCGGGCTCTGCCCCGGGCAGGATGCCGGCCGCGTCGCCAACCACCTGGCGCTCGCCGGCCTGCCGACCCGCCTCCAAGCGGTGCCGGGCGGCTGCGGCGACGCCGACGCCCTCGTCGAGGCGATGGCCCAGGACAAGAAGGTCCGCGACGGCGCCCTGACCTTCATCCTCGCCCGCGGGATCGGCCAGAGCTTCATCGCTCACGGGATCGACCGGTCCGAGGTGCGGGCGTTCCTGCAGGACGAGTTCGCCGCCGACCTGCGCCCCTGACCCTGCCATCGGCCTTGCCTTGCGCCGGTCGGACCGCTAAGAGCCTGCCACATCCGGGACGGTTCAAGCCGTCGCGAGATTCTGGCTCGGATCATACCCGGGACAGGAGGTCGAGGTCGGTTCGCCGATCTTGCCGGTTGCCGGTGTAGCTCAGTGGTAGAGCAGCGCTTTCGTAAAGCGAAGGTCGGGGGTTCAAATCCCTCCTCCGGCACCATCTTCTGAGCGGCGATGATAACGCCGCAATTGTGTTCCGGGTTTGGAAAGCGGTTCAGCGAACAAGCTCAGTCATCGATAATCTTTTCCCTACCTGCAAAATCCGCTGCCCTCGATACGATCGGGGGCAAATACTCTAAGAGGACCGCGGATTGCCCTGCTGATCGGGCAATTCAGTCCGTCCAGTCACTAAGCGGTTCGACGGCCGCATCGTTGCCCCATGCACCGGCGCATGCCACCTTGCGCCGGTGTTCGACCTGGGTGGACAGCCCGAAACGGCAAGGGACTGGTTCCGGCTTGCGGAGAAGCAGGCCGGAGTAGCGCGCACGTTGCTGGCTGCTCGGCATACGATCGACGCCTGGAGCCACGCAGGCTTTGCTACCGAATGCGCTCTGAAGGCTGCCGTCTGCCGGCACCAGCGGTTCAACCGGTGGCCGTCGCAAGTCGAGCGGCCGGATCTTTACACACACAATCTCACCGATTTGATGGCCCTGGCGGGTATCGACCGTGCACAGCTCAAGCGTGACCCTGTCGGACCGGCCTGGATGACCGTGCTTCTCTGGCGACGGACAGAGACCTATAATCCGGGAGCGATGCCGCTCAAGATGGCCGAAGATATGTGCGCGGCCGCTCTGGGGGCGAATGGGGTGTTGCAGTGGCTGGACTCACGTTACCGTCTGAGCACCTGAGAGCTGGCGCCGAGTATCGGGATACGCTGAAGCGGCTCGGTCTCGACCCGGAAGGTTTGCTTTGGGCCTATGATCGCTCGCTGGATGCGTTCGTCCTCGTCCTCGTGACGACACACCTCGACATCGCTGGTCCGTTGAAGATGTACCGGCTGCTGACGCGAGCCTATAACGCGAGCGTAACGCCTGCCCTGATTGACCCGTTCATCGTGCGCCTGCACAGCCCGAAGCAGGAGATCGCCAGAGCTCTGCGGGATGGTTATGGGCTGGACATCACCATCGGCTCATTCGTTCCCAAAGACCCGACGATTGATCCGAGCAGCGTATCCGTTGAGACGCGTATAACCCTGGATGTCGGCGATCTCTCGTTCGCGCGTGAGTGGGTTTATCAGCTTCGCGATCAGAAAATACCGCCGGCCGAACGCTCGCGGCATTGGCGTCGTTTCGAGAAGAACGTCGAAGCTTTGCAGATTGCCGCTTGAGTCGCGGAAAGCGGCGGCGATCGTCCGGTCTATCAACTGGCAACGGCACGGCCCCGTCATTCCGGATCACCCTCGATCGGACAGGGCGGCACAGTTCCGAAGCGTTCCGAGTCGTCACACGCGGAACCCGACACCCCGTCCCCGTGTAGGGCGATCGGTGCCTTTTCTCGGCGCAGCAGACGGGATACGCCATGAAAGCCGAGATCCTGGGCGTCCGGTTCGTCCACGAGGGCTGGAGCCGGTCGGGATCGCGACGGTGCGTCTCGCCGACGGCGCCGTGGTCGAGCGCGAGATCGAGGATCACGGCAATTCGGTCGGGGTCCTGCCCTATGACCCGGAGCGGAAGGTCGCCACGCTGGTGCGCGAGCTGCGGGTACCGCCCCTCTTCGCCGCCGGTGAGCAGGTGCAGCTGGAAGCGCCGGCCGGCCTGATCGACGACGGCAGCCCGGAGGAGAACGGCCGCCGGGAGGCGCTCGAGGAGGTGGGCCTGCGCCTGCACGACCTCGAATTCGTCGGCGCGACCTATTCCTGCGCCAGCCTGACAACGGAGAAACTGCACCTCTACCTCGCGCCCTACGGCCGGGCGGATCGCGCCGAGGCCGGCGGCGGCGCCGAGGGCGAGCACGAGAACATCCGGATCGTGGAGATGCCGCTCGCCGAACTCGCCGGCATGGCGGACCGGGCCGAACTCACCGACCTTAAGACGTTGACGCTGGTCCTGGCCTTGCGCGCGCGGCATCCGGAGCTTTTCGCGGCGTGAGAATCCGCTATCGCGTATTCGCACAATGGTTGATCACCGGCGCGGTGTTTCTCGCGGTCGCCTGGATCGCGTTCCACCTGCGCTGAGCAGACCCCCGTCTCAGGAAACGAAGCGATGAGCGAAGACGCCGGCACCGCCGAACCGCACGGCCTCGACCGGGGTCTCACCAATTACGGCGACCGCGATTTCGCCCGCTACCTGCGGCGGTCCTTCGCCCGGTCCATGGGCATCTCGCGCACCCTTCTGGACAAGCCGGTGGTCGGCATCGCGATGACCCCGTCGGGGTTCAACAATTGCCACCGGAGCATGCCCGAGCTGGTGGAGGCGGTCTCCCGCGGTGTGCTCGCCGCCGGTGCCCTGCCGCGTCCGTTCCCGACCGTGTCGCTCGGAGAGGTTTTCCTCAATCCGACCAGCATGATGTACCGCAACCTCATGGCCATGGACACGGAGGAGATGATCCAGGCCCAGCCGATGGATGCGGTCGTGCTAATCGGCGGCTGCGACAAGACCGTGCCGGCCCAGCTCATGGGTGCGGCCTCGGCGGGCCTTCCGGCGATCCAGGTGGTGACCGGCCCGATGTCCACCGGCCGCCATCGCGGCCAGCGGCTCGGCGCCTGCACGGATTGCCGGGGCTTCTGGGCCAAGTACCGGGCCGGGACGGTGGATGCGGAGGAGATCGCCGAGGTCGAGGGCCGGCTCTCGGTCACGGCCGGCACCTGTGCGGTGATGGGCACCGCCTCGACCATGGCCTGCATCGCCGAGGCGCTCGGCATGTCACTGCCCGGGACCGCCGCGATCCCGGCGGTGCATTCGGACCGGCTGGTCGCCGCCGAGGAGACCGGCCGCGCCGCCGTGCGGCTGATCCAGACCAAGATCACCCCGGCTGAGGTCGTCACCCGCGAATCCGTGGAGAACGCGATCCGGGTCCTGATGGCGGTGTCCGGCTCCACCAACGCCATCGTGCACCTCACGGCCATCGCCGGGCGCCTCGGCATCCGCATCCCGTCCGAGCGCTTCAACGAAATCTCGGACGAGACGCCGGTGCTGGTCGACCTGAAGCCCGTGGGCGAGGGCTACATGGAGGATTTCCACGCCGCCGGCGGCATGGGTGCGCTGCTGCGCGAACTGCGCCCGCTCCTGCATCTCGGCACCGTGGACGTGGAGGGCCGCACCCTCGCCGAGCGCCTGGACGAGCCGCCCGGCTGGGTCGACCGCTCGGTCATCCGAGCCTTCGACAATCCGGTCTCGCCGGTGGGCGGGCTTGTGGCGCTCAGCGGCAACCTCGCCCCCGACGGGGCGATCTTCAAGCGCGCCGCCGCGACGCCGGAGCTGTTCGAATCCGAGGGGCGGGCGGTGGTCTTCACCGGCCTCGAGGACCTCAGCCGGCGGATCGACGACCCGGATCTCGACGTAGCCCCGGGCGACGTGCTGGTGCTGCAGAATGCCGGGCCGCACGCCGCCGGGATGCCGGAAGCGGGCTACCTGCCCATTCCCAAAAAACTCGCCCGGGCGGGGGTGAAGGACATGGTGCGGATCTCCGACGCGCGGATGTCCGGTACGGCCTTCGGGTCGATCGTGCTGCACATCGCCCCGGAGGCGGCCATCGGGGGCCCGCTCGGCGCCGTCCGCGACGGCGACCGGATCCGCCTGTCGATCCGGGACAAGCGGATCGACCTGCTGGTGGACGAGGCCGAGATCGCCCGCCGGCTCGCCGACCATGAGCCGCCGCCGGCGCCCAAGCGCGGCTACAAGGCGCTCTACCGACGCACCGTCACCCAGGCGCCGGACGGCTGCGACTTCGACTTCCTGATTGGGGAGGGCGAGCCGCGCTGACGCGCGCGGCTTGATCCGCGGCCGCCCCGGGGCCATCGTTCGGCGAAGAATCGGGAGGAGTCGACCATATGACGCGCGCCTGCATCGTGGGCTGGGCCCACAGCCCCTTCGGCAAACTCGAGGAACCGGATGTCGAGGCGCTGGTCGCGCGCGTGTCCGGCGAAGCGCTGGCGCATGCGGGCGTCGAGGATTCTCAGGTCGACGGCATCTATGTCGGCGTCATGAATACCGGCTTCTCGAAGCAGGGTTTCGAGGGGTCGCAGGTCGCCCTGAATCGACCGGGCCTCGCCCATGCGCCGGCGACGCATCTGGAGAATGCCTGTGCCACCGGCTCGGCCGCGCTCTACGCGGCCCTCGACTTCGTCGATAGCGGCCGCGGCCGGATCGCCCTGGTGGTCGGCGCCGAGAAGATGACGGCGAAGTCCGTGGCTGAGACGGGCGACATCCTGCTCGGTGCCTCCTACCGGAAGGAGGAGGCCGACATCGAGGGCGGGTTTGCCGGCGTGTTCGGGCGGATCGCGGCGGGCTACTTCCAGCGCTACGGCGACCGCAGCGAGGAGCTGGCGCGGATCGCCGCCAAGAACCACCGCAACGGCGTCGCCAATCCCTACGCGCAGCTGCGCAAGGATCTGGGCTTCGCGTTCTGCAACACGGTCTCCGACAAGAACCCCTACGTGGCGGCGCCGCTGCGCCGGACCGACTGCTCGCTGATCTCGGACGGGGCCGCCGCCCTCGTGGTCGCGGATGCCGAGACCGCCGAGGGGCTGGCGCGAGCGATCGGCTTCCGCGCCCGGGCGCATGTCAACGACATCCTGCCCCTGTCGCGCCGGGATCCGACCGAATTCAAGGGTGCGCGGCTCGCCTGGGAGAAGGCGCGGGCGCAGGCCGGGATCGACAATGACGACCTGTCCTTCGTCGAGACGCACGATTGCTTCACCATCGCCGAACTCATCGAGTACGAGGCGATGGGTCTGGCCGAGCCGGGCCAGGGCTACCGGGTCGTGCGCGAGGGCCTGACCGAGAAGGGCGGCCGCCTGCCGGTCAATCCCTCCGGCGGCCTGAAGGCCAAGGGCCATCCGGTCGGCGCCACCGGTGTCTCGATGCACGTGATGGCCTGCCTCCAGCTCATGGGCGAGGCCGGCGAGATGCAGGTCCCCGGCGCGAACCTGGCCGGGATCTTCAACATGGGCGGCGCGGCGGTCGCCAATTACGTGTCGATTTTGGAGCGGCGGCGGTAGCGCCACTCCGTATCGGGCCAGCGGAGGAGGGGGGATGATCCCCCCTCAGCCGAGCTTGTCGAGCGCCTGTTTGAGGTCGGCGATCAGGTCGGCCTCGTTCTCCAGACCGATCGACAGCCGCACGGTCTCGGGGCCGACCTGGGCGGCTTCCTTCTCGTGCTCCGGCAATTGCCGGTGCGTGGTCGAGGACGGGTGGATCGCCAGCGACTTGATCTCGCCGATGTTCACGAGGTGCGAGATCAGCTCCAGCCCGGCGATGAAGGCCAGCGCCGCCGGCTCGCCGCCCTTCAGCGCGAAGGTGAAGATCGAGCCCGGCCCCTGCGGGGTGTAGCGCCGCGCCAGCTCCTCCCCGGTCTGGCCGGGCAGGCCGGGATAGCTCACCCAGGCCACCGCCGGATGGTCCTTGAGGAAGGCCGCCACCGCCCGGGCATTGGCGCAGTGGCGCTCCATGCGCAGCGGCAGCGTCTCGATGCCCATCAGGGTGAGGAACGCGTTCATCGGCGACAGGCCGGGGCCGAGGTCGCGCAGGCCGAAGAACCGGCAGGCCGCCGCGAAGGGGGTCTCCGGTAAGCTCTTGGTCAGGACCAGGCCGTCATAGTCCGGCCAGGGCTCGGTGATCAGGTTGTAGCCGCTGGTCCGGGTCCAGTCGAAAGCGCCGGCATCGCAGATCATGCCGCCGATGGTCTGGCCGGAGCCGCCCAGGAACTTCGAGGTCGAGTGCACGACGATGTCGGCCCCGTGCTCGATCGGCCGGATCAGGGCCGGCGAGGCCAGGGTGTTGTCGACGACGAGGGGCAGGCCGTGACGGCGCGCCACCGCGGCGAGGCCGGCGAGATCCATCACCGACGCGCAGGGGTTCACGATCGATTCGCAGATGATCGCCCGGCACTCCGGCGTGATCGCGGCCTCGAAATCCGCGGGGGTCATGCCGCGGGCGAAGCGGGGCTTCAGGTCGTAGCGGCCGTCGAGGCGGCGCATCAGGCCGAGGGAGCCGCCGAACAGGCGCGGCGAGGCCACGTAGGCGTCGCCGCTCTTCATCAGCGTCATCAGCACGAGCAGCATCGCCGATTGCCCGGACGACACCGCGACGCCCGCCTTGGCGCCTTCCAGGTCGGCGACCCGCCGCTCCAGGGCCGCCACTGTCGGGTTCGAGCCCCGCGAATAGGAGAAACCGGACCGGCGGCCGGCGAAGATGTCGGCCGCCTGTTCGGTGGAATCGAACACGAAGCCGTTGGTGAAGTAGATCGGCTGGACCCGGGCGCCTGTGGCGGGGTCTGGCGCCGCGCCGGCATGGATGGCCCGGGTCGCGAAACGGTGCTTGCGGCTCAATTCCGTCATGGCTCTCGGTCGGCTGTTCGGCGCCCGGATCGTCGCTGCACCCGAGCCGGAAGAGGCTTCACGCCGCGCGACGGATGAAGGCCTGCAGGGTTCGGACCAGGGTGGTCGGCTCGTAGGGCTTCGGAATGAACCGGGCGCCCTCCGGCATGTCGTTGGGGCCGGGCGTGCCCATGCCGGACACGACCAGCACGGGAATTGTCGGCCAGCGATGCGCCACGAGGCGGGCGAGGGCGAACCCGTCCATCGAGCCCTGCGGCATGTCGACATCCGTCATCAGGACGCCGACATCGTCGCGGTTTTCCAGGACCTTGAGCGCCTTGTCGGCGTGGCTGGCTTCCAGCACGGTAAATCCGGCATCCGCCAGGGTGTCGGACGCCTCCATGAGCAGGAGGCCGTCATCCTCCACCAGCAGCACGACGGGTTGGTCGGACGGGCTCTCTGTCATCAGACCTGCGGAGGTTCAGTCGCGACGCGCGAAGCCCGCGCCGTATTCCCCGTACCTGCCCCCGTCAAGGCGCGGGGGCCGGGCGTAGGACAGCCGTCTCAGGCCGCCTCCTCGCGCTTGCCCAGGCGCTTGTCGAGATAGGTGTCGACGGTCTGGGTCAGCTCGTCGACCTTGCCGTCGAAGAAGTGGTTGGCACCCTCGACCACCTGGTGCTCGATGATGACGCCCTTCTGGACCTTCACCTTCTCGATCACCGGCATGACCTCGCGGGCCGGCGCGACCCGGTCCTCGGAGCCGTGGACGAACAGGCCGGAAGACGGGCAGGGGGCCAGGAAGGTGAAGTCGAAGCGGTTGGCCATGGCGGCGATCGAAATGAAGCCTTCGATCTCCGGTCGGCGCATGAGCAGCTGCATCCCGATCCACGCGCCGAAGGACACGCCGGCGATCCAGCACGACTTCGCCTCCGGGTTGACCGACTGCACCCAGTCGAGCGCCGCGGCCGCGTCGGACAGCTCGCCCGAGCCGTGGTCGAACGAGCCCTGGCTGCGCCCGACCCCGCGGAAATTGAAGCGCAGGGCTGCAAAGCCGCGATTGGCGAAGGTGTAGAAAAGGTTGTACACAATTTGATTGTTCATCGTGCCCCCGAACTGGGGGTGCGGGTGCAGCACGATGGCGATCGGCGCGCCGCGCTTCTTGGGGGCCTGGTAACGGCCTTCCAGACGTCCGGCCGGGCCGGTGAAGATGACTTCAGGCATCGTTCGACTCTCGTTTCAGCGGTCGCCGGCCGCGCGATCGTGGGCAGTGAAAAGGCAGCCTTGACTCACCGCACGCACACCATACAAACGCTCTTAGAACAGTTCTAGGCGATTAGAACTATTCTAAAGTAGGTGAGCTTGCGGGAAATGCTTGCTCCCTGGACCAGCCGTTCGGTTGGCGAGACCTCATTTGTCGGCGCGCCTTAGCACGGCGGACCGGTGCGCGGGCAAGGAATTGTAACGCGCCGTACCCAGGGGACGACACGGAATCAGCATGAGCCGGGCCCGCGCCTATCTCGATCACAACGCGACTGCCCCGGTCCGCCCGGCCGTGGCGGAGGCGGTGGCGCGCGCGCTGATGCTGCCCGGGAACCCCTCGTCGATCCATCAGGAGGGCCGTGCCGCCCGCGCGGCCCTGGAATCCGCCCGCGGGCAGGTCGCCGCCCTGGTGGGTGCCAGCCCGGCGCAGGTGGTGTTCACCAGCGGCGGGACGGAGGCCGCGAATGCGGTCCTGTCCGGGGCGCTCGGGCGCCGTGGGCAGCCGAAGCCGACGCGCCTGCTGCATTCCGCGACGGAGCACCCTTGCGTGGCCGCCGGCCACCGTTTCCCCGAGGGCGCGGTCCAGCAACTGCCGGTCACCCCCGACGGCGTGATCGACCTCACTCTCCTCGAACGCCGGCTCGCCGCGCTGGCGGGCGAGAGTGTGCTGATCTCGGTCCATGCTGCCAACAACGAGACCGGGGCGGTCCAGCCCCTGGCCGACATCGTCGCCCTGGCGCGCGCGCACGGTTCAGCGCTGGTGCACAGCGATGCCGTGCAGGCTGTGGGCAAGATCGCCCTCGACATGGGCGCCCTCGGGCTCGATGCGCTCACCCTATCGGGCCACAAATTCGCGGCCCCGAAGGGCGTCGGCGCGATGATCCTCGCCGACGACGTGGCCCTGGACGACGCCTTCCTCCGCGGCGGCGGGCAGGAGCGCCGGCAGCGCTGCGGGACCGAGTGCCTGCCGGCCATCGTCGGCATGGGCGAGGCGGCGCGGCTCGCCGGCGAGGCGCTCGACCGGGAGGCCGCACGCCTCTCGGGCCTGCGCGACCGGATCGAGACCGGCCTCCTCGCCCAGGCGCCCGACGCGGTGGTATTCGCCGCCGGCGCCGTGCGCCTCCCCAACACGCTCAGCTTCGCGGTCCCGGGTCTCGATGCCCCCGCGGCGCTGATCGCCCTCGACCTCGCCGGCGTGGCGGTGTCGTCCGGCTCGGCCTGCTCCTCGGGCAAGGTCGCACGCTCGGCGACGCTGACGGCGATGGGCGTCGATCCCAAGCTTGCCGGGGGGGCGCTGCGCGTCAGCCTCGGCTGGAACACGGTGGACGAGGATGCGTCATGCTTTCTCGACGCCTTCGAACGGGTCTTGCAGCCCCTATATAAGCGGCGAGGGTGCGCGGCCTGAGCGGCCGCGTCCCACGCTTTCCGAAAGACGCTTCCCGGTCCTTGAAACCGGGCTTGCCAGGAGACGCTGATGCCTGCCGTGCAGGAAACAATCGACCGGGTCCGCTCGATCGACCTCGACCAGTACAAGTACGGGTTCGAGACCACCATCGAGATGGAGAAGTCCGCCAAGGGCATCTCCGAGGATGTCGTGCGCTTCATCTCGGCCAAGAAGAACGAGCCGGCTTGGCTGCTGGAATGGCGCCTCGACGCCTACCGCCGCTGGCTCACCATGAAGGAGCCGGACTGGGCGCGCGTCTCGTACGACAAGGTCGATTATAACGACATCTACTACTACGCCGCGCCCAAGCGCCCGGCGGCGATGTCGCTCGACGAGATCGATCCCGAGATCCTGAAGACCTACGAGAAGCTCGGCATCCCGCTGCGCGAGGTCGAGGTGCTGGAAGGCATCGCGCCGGAGCGCCGCGTCGCGGTCGACGCCGTGTTCGACTCGGTCTCGGTGGCAACCACCTTCAAGAAGGAGCTCTCGAAGGCCGGCGTGATCTTCATGCCGATCTCCGAGGCGGTTCAGGAATATCCCGAGCTGGTCCAGAAGTACCTGGGCACGGTGGTGCCCTCGACCGACAACTTTTTCGCGACGCTGAACTCGGCCGTCTTCTCCGACGGCTCGTTCGTCTACATCCCGCCGGGCGTGCGCTGCCCGATGGAGCTGTCGACCTATTTCCGCATCAACGAGCGCGACACCGGCCAGTTCGAGCGCACGCTGATCATCGCCGACAAGGGCTCCTACGTCTCGTATCTGGAGGGCTGCACCGCCCCGAAGCGCGACGACAATCAGCTCCATGCCGCGGTGGTCGAGCTGGTCGCCCTGGATGACGCCGAGATCAAGTACTCGACGGTCCAGAACTGGTACCCGGGCGACAACGAGGGCAAGGGCGGGATCTACAACTTCGTGACCAAGCGCGGCGATTGCCGTGGCGCCCGCTCGAAGATCTCCTGGACCCAGGTCGAGACCGGCTCGGCGATCACCTGGAAGTACCCGTCCTGCATCCTGCGCGGCGACGAATCCCGCGGCGAGTTCTACTCGATCGCGGTGTCGAACGGCATGCAGCAGGTCGATTCCGGCACCAAGATGATCCATCTCGGCAAGAACACCACCAGCCGGATCATCTCGAAGGGCATCTCCGCCGGGCGTTCGCAGAACACCTATCGGGGTCTCGTCTCGGCCCACAAGAAGGCCAAGAACGCCCGCAACTTCACCAATTGCGACTCGCTGCTCATCGGCGACCAGTGCGGGGCGCACACCGTGCCCTACATCGAGTCGAAGAACGCCTCGGCGGTGTTCGAGCACGAGGCGACCACCTCGAAGATCTCCGAGGACCAGAAGTTCTATTGCCTGCAGCGCGGCCTCTCCGAGGAGGAGGCGACTGCCCTCATCGTCAACGGCTTCGTCCGCGACGTGCTGCAGCAGCTGCCGATGGAGTTCGCCGTGGAGGCCCAGAAGCTGATCTCGATCAGCCTCGAAGGCTCGGTCGGCTAAGTCCAGAGCGGATCGGATACCCCAGGCGATCGCGGCACCCCCGCGATCGCCATCCGGATCGCGTGACGGCTCTCACGCGCGGCATCCGGAGCTGAAGGCCTTCGAAATGGCCGTCTCGGTGACGGCGATAAGGAACTGACGGCACGTGGTCGGCGCATGAACCCGGCTCGCCGTTCGATAGGACTTGAACTAACATGTTGGAAATCAAGAACCTCGTCGTGCAGATCGAGGACAACCGCATCCTGAACGGCCTGAACCTGACCGTGAACGACGGTGAGGTCGCGGCGATCATGGGGCCGAACGGGTCGGGCAAGTCGACCCTGTCCTACGTCATCGCCGGCAAGGAGGACTACGAGGTCCTCGACGGCGAGATCCTGCTCGACGGGCAGAACGTGCTGGAGATGGCCGCCGACGAGCGCGCCGCGGCCGGCATCTTCCTGGCCTTCCAGTATCCGCTGGAGATCCCCGGCGTCGGCACCATGACCTTCCTGAAGGCGTGCCTGAACGCGCAGCGCAAGGCGCGCGGCGAGGCGGAGATCTCGACCCCGGACTTCATCCGCAAGGTCAACGCCGCGGCGGACAAGCTCGAGATCAACAAGGAGATGCTCAAGCGCGCCCTCAATGTCGGCTTCTCCGGCGGCGAGAAGAAGCGCATGGAGATCCTCCAAATGGCGCTGCTCGAGCCGAAGTTCTGCGTGCTCGACGAGACGGATTCCGGCCTCGATATCGATGCCCTGCGCATCGTCTCCGAGGGCGTGAACGCGTTGCGCGCGCAGGGCCGCTCGTTCCTGGTGATCACCCACTACCAGCGTCTGCTCAACCACATCGTGCCCGACACCGTGCACGTCATGTCGAAGGGCCAGATCGTGAAGACCGGCGGAAAGGACCTGGCGCTCGAGCTCGAAGCGTCGGGCTATGCCGAGTACCGCACCAACGAGGCCGCGTAAGCCCATGGCCGACATCCAGAACCTGCGCACCAGCGCCGAGACCGGGCTGTCGAACCTGTTCGAAGCCGCGCGTAAGGGCTTCGCTTCGGAAGAGGCGATCGCCCGCGAGGAGGCGTTCCGCTTCTTCGAGGCCGCCGGCCTGCCGAGCCGGCGGGTCGAGGCGTTCAAGTACACCGACCTGCGCGCCGCCATGAAGGAGGCGGTCCCGCCGGCCGAGGCGCCGTCGCCCGAAGTCGCTCAGGCCGCCGTCGCGTCGGCCAAGGGGTTTGCCGGCCTCGATGCCGCGCGCCTGACCTTCGTGAACGGTCATCTGATCCGTCCGCTGTCGGACCTCGACGGCTTGCCGGCCGGCCTCACCGTCACGCCGCTCAACGACGCGATGGGCAAGGGCGATGCGCGCCTGCGTCTGCTGGCCCCGGTCGAGCAGGCGCGGGAGAACCCGGTCTTCCAGCTCAATACCGCCTTCCTGGCCGACGGCGTCCTGATCTCGGTCGCCCCCGGCACGAAGATCGAGCGGGCGCTGCATCTGCGCTTCGTCGGCACCGGGTCGGAGGGCTTCTCGACCGCCACCCGCGTGCTGGTCGATCTCGGTGCGGGTGCCGAGCTGACCCTGCTGGAAAGCCACGAGGGGCCGGACAACATCACCTACCAGCCGAACGATGCGCTCGACGTGCGCGTCGGCAAGCAGGCGGTGTTCCGTCACGCCCGGCTCAACCGTGAGGGCAAGGCCGCCATCGCGCTCTCGACGATCAGCGTACGTCTCGACGACGAGGCGCGCCTGGAGACCGTCAACCTGGTCACGGGTGCCGTCCTCTCGCGCCACCAGATCTTCATGCATGTCGCGGGCGAGAACGTGAACGCCGTCGTCAACGGCGCCGCGATGCTGGGCGACGGTCAGCTGGCGGACTCGACCCTGCTGGCCGATCATGCCGCCGTCGGCGGCGTCGGCCGGGAGATGTTCAAGACGGTGATCGACGGGGATGCCACCGGGGTGTTCCAGGGCAAGATCATCGTGCGCCAGGCGGCCCAGCAGACCGACGGCAAGATGAAGTCGGATTGCCTGCTCCTCAGCGACGAGGGGCAGATGATGAACAAGCCGGAGCTGGAGATCTTCGCCGACGACGTCGCCTGCGGCCATGGCGCCACCTGCGGCGCGCCGGACGAGGACCTGCTGTTCTACCTGATGGCCCGCGGCCTGCCCCGTGCGGTGGCCGAGAGCCTGCTGGTTCAGGCCTTCATCGGCGAGGCGGTCGAGTCGGTCTCGCACGAGGGTGCCCGCGCGGCGCTGATCGGCGAGATCGAGGCCTGGCTCGCCGCGCGCGCCTGACCCATCGGCCGATCTCGTCCCGAGGTCGGCCGGGAATGCGAACCCGAACCCCCTGAAGCCGGCAAGGCCGTCGCGTTGGGCGGTTTGTGGGTCGCCAAGAACTTCGGAGGCCTCTGCCGAGACCTCCGCTTCTCTCCGGCCCCTCGGATCGAGGTGGCCCATGGGACGGACTTAGGTCTCAGAAGGTCGCGACAATGAACGCACCCGTCCTCACCAAAGGCTACGACGTCGCGGCGGTCCGCAAGGACTTCCCGATCCTGTCGCAGACGGTCTACGGCAAGCCGCTGGTCTATCTCGATAACGCCGCCTCGGCGCAGAAGCCCCGGCAGGTGATCGACGCCATGGTCTCCTGCATGGAGACCGGCTACGCCAACGTCCATCGGGGCCTACACTTCATGGCGAACGCCGCCACGGAAGGGTTCGAGGGTGCCCGCGAGACCACGCGCCAGTTCCTCAACGCGGCCTCCACGGACGAGATCATCTTCACCCGCAACGCCACCGAGGCCTACAACCTCGTGGCCTCCAGCATGGGCTGGGCCGGGCTGATCGGCGAGGGTGACGAGATCATCCTGTCGATCATGGAGCATCACTCCAACATCGTGCCGTGGCACTTCCTGCGCGAGCGGCGCGGGGCTGTGATCAAGTGGGCGCCGGTCGACGAGGACGGCAACTTCCTGATCGACGAATACGAGAAGCTGTTCACGCCCCGCACCAAGATGGTGGCGATCACGCATATGTCGAACGTGCTGGGCACGGTGACGCCGGCCGAGGAGATCGTCCGCATCGCCCACGCCCACGGCGTGCCGGTTCTGCTCGACGGCGCACAGAGCGCCGTCCACCAGCCGGTCGACGTGCGCGCGCTGGACTGCGATTTCTTCATCTTCACCGGCCACAAGGTCTACGGCCCGACCGGCATCGGCGTCCTCTACGGCAAGAAGGAATGGCTGGAGCGGCTGCCCCCCTATCAGGGCGGCGGCGAGATGATCCGGACCGTCAGCCAGGATACGGTGACCTACAACGACCCGCCGCACCGGTTCGAGGCCGGGACCCCGGCGATCGTCGAGGCGGTGGGGCTCGGGGCGGCGCTCGAATACATGCTGGGATTGGGCCGGGAGAACATCGCCGCGCACGAGGCGATGCTGACTCGCTACGCCCACGAGCGGCTCGGTGCGATGAACGCTCTGCGGATCATCGGCACCGCCAAGGGCAAGGGCGGCGTCGTCAGCTTCGAGATGAAGGGGGCGCACGCCCACGACATCGCCACGGTGATCGACCGCCAGGGCGTGGCGGTGCGTGCCGGGACCCATTGCGCCATGCCGCTGCTCACGCGCTTCGGCGTGACATCCACCTGCCGGGCTTCGTTCGGCCTCTACACGACCACCGCCGAGATCGATGCCCTTGCCGAGGCGCTCGGCAAAGCCGAGATGATGTTCGCCTGATCGGCGCAATGTCCCGACCCTGATCGTGCGGGCGATGCGCGAGCTGCGATGAAACCGGTTCCGTCTGCGCGGGTCCGGGGGAGAAGGAAACCATGAGCACCGACGCCACAATCACCGGCGGCGCCAACGCCCCCGCGGTCGAAGCCGCCTCGGCGATCCCGCCGGCCGAGCTGGACCGGCTGACCGACGACATCGTCGCCGCCCTGAAATCCGTCTACGATCCGGAGATCCCGGCCGACATCTACGAGCTCGGCCTGATCTACAAGGTCGATATCGGCGACGACCGGAAGGTCGCGATCGACATGACGCTGACGGCACCGGGCTGTCCCGTCGCCGGCGAGATGCCGGGCTGGGTCGAGAACGCGGTCAGCGCCGTGCCGGGCGTGCAATCCTGCGCGGTGACCATGGTGTTCGATCCGCCGTGGGATCAGAGCCGGATGTCGGACGAGGCCCGCGTCGCCCTCGACATGTGGTAGGGCGCGTCAGGCTGCTTCACGCCATGGGCGCGAAGCAGTCGATCGCAGACCGCAGACACCCGTCGCACGGGCCTGCCAAGGCACGGTGGCCCATGCGTCGGCTAAACCGTCGGGATTTTGGGACGATACCGGCAAAACGCGACCGGTCCGGACGGACATGATTGCTATTCCCGTGATCGGACCCGCAGGGACTTCGGACGAGCGCGCTTCAAACACGCAGCATCCAGCGCTCCGGATGAAACGATAGATAAATCCATTACATCTCAGCTTGCTTCAAATCGGACATTCAGCGCCACCGCGCCGCCTTCGTGTATCAATCCAGGCGGGTTTTTAAGCGTTCGCTAACCACGATTGCCCACAGCAGCTCTCCGGCGGCCGGTATGCGCGGCGTCGCTTGATGCGAATGGTGGGGACGGATGGGTCCGGGTTACGTGGTCGCGGCACTCCTTGAAGGGGCCGGCCTCAGCGGTCTGGTGGTTGCCGCGTTCGTGTTGCGTACGGAGCGGATGGCACGCGTGGCCGAGTTGCGCACGGTGCTGCGAACCGGTCAGTCGGCGACCGCTGTCGTGAAGCCTGCCGTGCCACGGCGTTGGCGCATGGGCGCGCCGCGCATCGTCAGCGTACCGGTCGTCGTGCAGCCCCGCGGCGCCACGCGGCCGAGGGAATCCGCCGCCCGCTCGGCCCTGGGTCGCGCCTTCGTGCAGGCCGCACCTCTGCCCGCTTGCGGCATGGCCGCCTCGATCAGCGCAGGATGACGTCGAGGCCGCTGCCGAGCAGCGTGACGGCGCTGAGCAGCAGCATGAACTTCAGGTCTTCGAAACGGGCGCTCATGATCGATCCTGACCTCTAAGGGCGTGGGTTGCTGTCCGGGTGCTGAATTATCGTCCGATGAACGGCTTTTTCGCGAGTCGTTTCAGGAACTGTTAGGCATTGGTCCGCGCTTTCCATTCGGTAACGTTGATGACCGGTTAAGATCGCTGCGTCGTGCTGGATCCGTCTTAACTTCGGCTCGGCAGGGTCGCGGTGCGGGGCCGCACGGTCATGCAGCAACAGGAAGGGCGCAGGCCTATGACGCAGCCATCGGCCAGCCCCGTCCTGCGGGCGCGCGACTGGCTTTTCCGGGATCGGCGGACGGGCGCCATCACCGTGGCGCAGTGGCCCAACCTGCCGCTCTGGCTGTTTTTCGGCCTCATGCTCGCCGCCTGGCTCGCCCGCGGCGCCGAGCCCGCCGCCACGTGGCTGAGCCTTGCCGCCGACGTCGCGCTCGGCTGGTGGGCGATCGATGAGCTTGTCCGCGGCGTCAATCCGTGGCGGCGGCTGCTCGGTCTCGCCACGCTGATCGGTCTCGCGACCCTGATCGCCCTGCGGGGCGGCGGCTGACGCGGCTCTCGGCTGACCCGACCAGCCACCCGAGCGTGTTCCGCCTGACTGCTTCTCAGGGAGGGCTGGACCAATTGAGGCGACGAGCGATTATAGCTGCGTCGATCAACCATGCTTCAAAGACCAGTCTCTGGGTCAAAGAAATCAGATCTCACACGGCGATATAGGATGAGATTTGAAATTCAGAATGCGTTTCGTCCTCAGTAAACTACTGAGAAGCGTAACGGTGGATTGCAGCGGCGCCAAAAGTCATGAATGGTCGCGCCGGATTTCGACCCGAGTCGTGCCGGCCCCGTGGGTGCATGCTCCCACGCTCGGCTTCTTTGGGGGCTGGAAGGCAGGATGAGCGACGCAGTACGCTTCGGATCGGCCGATGCCGCACCTCGTTTCGAAGAGGAAGAGCGGCTTCTCGGCCGGATTGCCGGCATGCTCAACCTGCCCGTCGCGGTCTTTCGGCGCGGCCACGCCGCCTCTTCGCCGGACAAGGGTCCGACCGCGTCCGAATGCGCGACGATGCTGGCGGCCTTCACGCGCATCCGCGACCCGGATGCCCGCCGGGAATGCCTGGCGATGGTCGAGGGCCGCGCGGACGCGTAGCCGGGCGGGCCCTCCCGCTGTGCGCCGGCACACATCGGCCCGCTGAGAGCCGCGCCCGTCGCGTGCTATAGGGGCGCCCGCTTCCGAGAGCGGCCCGCCGATCGGCGGGTTGTGTGGACCGTCGCGATGTCCTCGGCAGCGGCATCCCTCAAGCCGGGACGATCGTCCCCGGCACACGATGCCCCGCGTTCGATTCAGGCCCTGATGCCGATTATCTCCATCTCGAAGCTGTCGAAGACCTACAAGTCGGGCTTCACCGCGCTGAGCAACATCGACCTCGCGATCGAGCGCGGCGAGATCTTCGCGTTGCTAGGCCCGAACGGGGCCGGCAAGTCGACGTTGATCAATATCGTCTGCGGTATCGTCACACCGAGTTCCGGGACGGTGATGGTTGATGGCCACGACATCGCCGCGGATTACCGCGCCGCGCGTCGGGCCATCGGCCTGGTGCCCCAGGAGCTGACCACCGACGCCTTCGAGACGGTGCTGAACACGGTGAGCTTCTCGCGCGGCCTGTTCGGGCTGCAGCCGGATCCGGGCCATATCGAGACGATTCTGCGAGCCCTGTCCCTCTGGGACAAGCGCGACAGCCGCCTCATGACCCTGTCCGGGGGGATGAAGCGCCGGGTGCTGATCGCCAAGGCGCTGTCGCACGAGCCTCGGGTGCTGTTCCTCGACGAGCCCACGGCCGGCGTCGACGTGGAGCTGCGCCAGGACATGTGGGGGCTGGTGCGCGATCTGCGCCAGCAGGGCGTCACGGTGATCCTGACGACCCATTACATCGAGGAAGCCGAGGAGATGGCCGACCGCATCGGCGTGATCCGGCGAGGCCAGATCATCCTGGTGGAGGAGAAGGCGGCGCTGATGCGCAAGCTCGGGCGCAAGCAGCTGACGCTTCAGCTCCAGGCACCGATCACCGAGGTTCCGCCGGAGCTGTCCGATTACGGGCTGGTGCTGGCCGGCGACGGCCGCGAGCTGGTCTACACCTACGACACGCGCGCCGAGCGGACCGGCATCACCGGGTTGCTCACCGGCCTGGCAGCCGCCGGCATCCGGTTCAACGACCTCCATACGGAACAGTCCTCCCTCGAGGACATCTTCGTCGGCCTCGTGCGCGAGGGCGAGGCGAGGGCATGACAACCGGCACGAGCGCGACGATGAACATGAACTGGCCGGCCGTCCGGGCGATCTACCGGTTCGAGATGGGCCGCTTCTGGCGTACCGCCGGGCAGAGCATCCTCGCCCCGGTGATCTCGACCACCCTGTATTTCGTGGTGTTCGGGGCCGCGATCGGCTCGCGGGTCTCGGCGGTGGACGACGTGCCCTACGGGCTGTTCATCGTGCCCGGGCTGATCATGCTCTCGTTGCTGACGCAGAGCATCTCGAACGCCTCGTTCGGCATCTACTTCCCGCGCTTCGCCGGCACGATCTACGAGATCCTGTCAGCCCCGATCTCACCCCTGGAGGTGGTGCTGGGATTCGTCGGCGCGGCGGCCTCGAAGTCGATCCTGATCGGCCTGATCATTCTGGCGACCTCGGCGCTGTTCGTGCCGTTGCGGATCGATCACCCGATCTGGATGATCGGCATCCTGCTGCTGACTGCGGTCACGTTCAGCCTGTTCGGCTTCGTCATCGGGCTCTGGGCGGACGGGTTCGAGAAGCTCCAGCTGGTGCCGCTCCTCGTCGTGACGCCGCTGACCTTCCTGGGCGGCAGCTTCTACGCGATCAACATGCTGCCGCCGTTCTGGCACGCGGTGAGCCTGGTCAACCCGGTCGTCTACCTGATCAGCGCCTTCCGCTGGGCGTTCTTCGGCAAGGCCGATGTCAGCATCGCGATCAGCCTCGGGATGACCGCGCTGTTCCTGGTGATCTGCCTCGGCCTCGTCACCTACATCTTCCGGACCGGCTACCGCCTGAAGAGCTGACGTCAGGGCTGCGCGGCGAGGAACGCCATGACGCCGTCCCGGTGCGGCTTGGCGCCGACCGCGGTGGAATGGTCCTTGCCCTCGATCTCCAGGGCGCGCGCGTCCGGGATCAGGGCAGCCAGCGCCGGGCCGGAGCCCGCGACCGTGTCGAGGGTGCCCACCGAGACCAGCACCGGCACCTCGATCTGCGCCAGTTCCGCCCGGCTCAGGGTCTGGCGCGAGCCGCGCATGCAGGCGGCGAGCGCCCGCAGGTCGCTGCGCGTTTGCTCGGCAAAAGTCCGGAACGCCGCGGCGGTCGGGTTCGGGGCGGGTGTGCCGGCGGGCGCTTCGAGGGCCTCGGCGATCCCGGACGGCAGGCCCTTACCCTCGACCAGATGCATGCCGAGGCCGCCGATCAGGGCGGAACGGACCCGGTCGGCATGGTCCAGGGCGACATGCGCGGTGATCCGGGCACCCATCGAGTAGCCCATCACGTGGGCGCGCTGGATCCCGAGATGGTCGAGCAGGCGCACCGCGTCCCCGGCCATGGCCTCGGAGCTGTAGGCCGCCGGATCGTACAGCTTCTCGCTCTCCCCGTGGCCGCGATTGTCCAACGCGATCGCCCGATAGCCGGCCTGGGTCAGCGCCCGCACCCACTGGGTATTGACCCAGTTGACCGCGTGGTTCGAGGCGAAACCGTGGATCAGCAGGACCGGCGTACCGGCCCCTTCCGCCGGAGGGACGTCGATATAGGCGATCCGCACGCCGTCCGAATCGAAGGAATCCATGCCGCGCAACCCGTGCCGTGTCGGTGCCTTGACGAGACCCGACGCTTAGACCACCCGGCCGCGCGGGGGCAACGCGGATCGGTCCGCTTGCGGGGGAGGGCGCCGGCTGGCACACCGCCCCGGTTATGACCGATACCAAGCCCTACGGCACCTACGAACCGGCCGGCCTCGTCGCGGCGATCACCCGGCGGACGAACCGGATCCCGGCCGAATCCTGGTACGGGCGGCGCCTCGCGCTGTTCCTGCGCCGGATCGCGATCTCCCGGCTGGGCGGAAAACCCCTCGACGTGACCCGATACGGGGCCCGGATGCGGCTGCACCCCTACAACAACAACTGCGAGAAGAAGGTGCTGTTCACGCCGCAATTCTTCGACCCGCAGGAGCGGGCCATGCTGCAGGCGCGCCTGCCGCAGGATTGCGTGTTCCTCGATATCGGCGCCAATATCGGCGCCTATGCCCTGTGCGTGGCGGCGTTCTCGGGACCGGCCGCCCGGATCGTCGCGGTCGAGCCGCAGCCCGACGTGTTCGCCCGCCTGACCTACAACATCGCCCAGAACCCGTTCCACACCGTCAAGGCGGTGGCCTGCGCGGTGGCCGACAAATCCGGCGAGTTGACCCTGTTCATCGACCCCCGCAACCGTGGGGAATCGAGCCTGCGGATCGTGGGCACCAACGAGGGCGCACGGATCACGGTGCCGGCCGTGACACTCATTGGATTGCTGCGGGCCGAGGGCCTGACCCGCGTCGACGCCATCAAGCTCGACGTGGAAGGCGCCGAGGACCTGATCCTCGAGCCGTTCCTCCGCGAGGCGCCGGAAGCGCTGCTCCCGCGCATCCTTCTGATCGAGAACGGCACCGGCCAGTGGCAGCTCGACCTGCCCCGGCACCTGGAAGGGTTCGGCTACCGCGAGATCTCGCGCTCCCGCCTGAACCTGATGTTCGAGCGCCGGGCGCCGGTCAGGGCGGGGTGATCACCGGGATCTCGTCGGTCAGGGCGACGCCCGCCGGGCTGACGGCGCAGCGATAGACGCGCACTTCCACGCCCGCCGCGCGTGCCTCCCGGAACGCCCGGTCGAAGGCCGGGTCGATGTCCCGGGCGACGTCGAACGCCTCCGCGTGCATCTGCACCACGATGACGACCAGGGCCCGGCCGCCGTCTGCGACCACCTGGGCGAGGTCGCGCATGTGCCGGGCGCTGCGGGCGGCGACGCAGTCCGGGAATTCCGCGAGGCCGGGGCGACGCATCATGTGGCAGTTCTTCACCTCGACGTGGCACGGCCCGGCCGCCGCGCCGCTCGCGAGGAAATCGACCCGGCTGGCCTGCGCGTAGCGGACCTCCGGCCGGAAGACGTCGTGGCCGGCGAGCGCACCGATCACGCCGGCGCGAAACGCCTCGGCCACGAGCGCGTTCGGGCGCAGGGTGTTGATGCCGACCCATTGCGGACCGCCTGGCAGGTCGGCTTCCACCAGCTCCCAGGTCAGAGGCAGCTTGCGGGTCGGGTTGGTCGAGCGCGACAGCAGCACCGGCCGGCCCGGCAGGTTGAGGCCGAGCATGGCGCCGGGATTGGGGCAATGGGCCGTGACGAGGCCGTCATCGGTCTCGATATCGGCCAGGAAGCGCTTGTAGCGCTGCACGAGCCGTCCCGGGATGAGCGGCGCGGCGAAGAGCATCGGATATCTCCGGGTTCGTGTGGTCCGGGCCGGCGGCCGCGCTATCTGCTGACCATCCGCCGTCGCCGGTGTCACCGCTGGAGCGGCGAGACCGATGCGCGCAGGATCGATTGGCCGGATCGCGATCCGGCCCCGACCTTCCCTCCGACCATAGAGTCCCATGGACCAGCCTTCCGATCCGATCACCGCCGCGATCCTCGTCATCGGCGACGAGATCCTGTCGGGGCGCACCAAGGACAAGAATATCGGCACCATCGCCGACTTCCTCACCGCCGCCGGGATCGACCTGCGCGAGGTGCGGGTCGTGCCGGACGAGGCCGCCATGATCATCGAGGCGGTGAACGCCCTGCGGGCGCGCTACACCTACCTGTTCACCACCGGCGGGATCGGCCCGACCCATGACGACATCACCGCCGATTGCGTGGCCGAGGCCTTCGGGGTCGGCATCGACATCGACGAGCGCGCGCGGGCGATGCTGCTGGAGCGCCACAAGCCCGAAGACCTGAACGCGGCCCGCCTGCGCATGGCGCGGATCCCGTTCGGGGCCGACCTAATCCCCAACGCGGTCTCGAAAGCGCCGGGCTTCCGCATCGGCAACGTCCATGTCATGGCCGGGGTGCCGAGCGTGATGCAGGCCATGCTGGACGCCATCGCGCCGACCCTGAAGGGCGGCGCCGCGATGATGTCCGAGACCGTCGAGGCGGGCGGGCTGCCCGAGGGGCACTACGCCAGCGATCTCGGCGAGATCGCCAAGGCCCGGCCGGCCGTGTCGATCGGCTCCTATCCGGCGATGACGCCGGACGGGTTTCGCAACCGGATCGTCGTGCGCAGCCGGGATGCGCAGGCCCTCGCGGAGGCGCGCCAGGCCGTCGAGGCGTTGTTGGCAAAGCTGGCGGCCTGAGATCTCGGCATCCGGTTGGGTTGCGTCGCGGAGCTGAGCGGATGATTCGGGACCAGAACGAACGGGCCGACAAGGAGGCCCGGCGCGACGAGCTGCTCAAGGAAGTCTCCGAGATCGGACGGCCGGACGCCTACGTCCTGCACGAGGTGATCCGGCTCGAAGGCGACGAGGAGCTGCGGCGCCACGGCCTCGCGCTGTTCCTGTCGGCCTTCGCGGCGGGCCTCAGCATCGCCCTGTCGCTGATCGTCCCCGGGGTGCTGAAGAGCCACCTGCCCGAGGCCGACTGGGTGAAGGTCGTCACCACGATGGGCTACTCGATCGGCTTCCTGGTGGTCGTCCTGGGACGCCAGCAGCTGTTCACCGAGAACACGATCACGCCGATCCTGCCGCTGCTGCACGACCGCTCGATCAAGACAGCGTTCCGCGTGGTGCGGCTCTGGCTGATCGTCCTGTGCGGCAACATCCTGGGAACGCTCGCCATCGCCACGGTGCTGGCCCATGCCGGCGCGTTCGAGCCGCCGGTGCTCAAGGCCTTCGCCGAGATCAGCCACGACGCCATCGCGCACGGATTCTGGTCCACCTTCGTGAAAGGGGTGTTCGCCGGCTGGATGATCGCCCTGATGGTCTGGTTCCTGCCCGCGACCGGCAGCGCCGCCCCCTTCGTGATCCTGCTGATGACCTGGCTGGTCTCGCTCTGCGGCCTCGCCCATATCGTCGCCGGATCGGTGGAGGCCTTCTTCCTGCTGATCACCGGCGCCGCATCGCTCGAGGATTACGGGATGCGGTTCTTCCTGCCGACGCTGCTCGGCAACACGATCGGCGGCGTCACCCTGGTGGCGGTCCTGAATTACGGCCAGGTCGCGCCCCAGGTCGAGGAGACCAAAGAGGTCGAGGGTGAGCGCACCGATTGACGGGCCGCGCTAGTCGAGGCTCACCGGCGGACTGATCAGGTGATCGAGGTCGTCGAGGATCCAGGTCATCGTCCCGCGCAAAGGACCGTACAGGCCGATCTGGTGCTGCCGGTAAAGCAGATCGTGCGTGAGCCGCGCCGAGAGACCGTTCAGGCGGCCGCCTCCGAACGTGTAGCGCCCCAGCGTGCCCCAGCCGTTGAAATCGGCCAGGGAGACGATGGCGCCCTTCTCGACGTAGTGGAACGGCGGCAGTTCCGACGCCACCGTGTCCCCCCGGGCCAGCGCCCGCCCGAGATGAGACGCGAGGTGCTGCGCCTGCTGCCGGGCCGCCTGGGCCGTGGCGGGGACCGGCTTGCCCGTCTTGGGATCGGTCTGGCTGGCACAATCCCCGAGGGCGACGATCGCGGGATCCCGGGTTGTGCGCAGGTCGGGACCGACCACGAGTTGCCCGGTCCGCGAGCGCTCCAGGCCCTCGACCGCGCCGAGCACGTCCGGCGCTTTCACGCCGGCCGCCCAGACCTTGAGCCTGGCGGCGATGCGGCTGCCGTCCTGCAACGTGAAGCCGGACGCATCCGCGCCGGTGACCATGGCGCCGGTCCGGACCTCGACGGCGAGATCCGACAAGGTCCGGGCGGCCGCCCGGGATACCCGCTCCGGGAAGGCCGGCAGGAGGCGCGGCCCGCTCTCGATCAGGGTCAGGCGCAGCCTGCGCGGCAGGTCCGGTGAGCCGTAATCCGAAGCCAGGTTGATGGCGTGCTTCAGTTCCGCCGCCAGCTCGACGCCGGTGGCGCCCCCGCCCACGATGGCGATCTCGAGCATCTCGGGGCTATCGAGCCGGGCCAGCAGATGGCGCCGCAGCTGGCGGTGGAACGACTCGGCCTCGGTGAGGTCGTCGATGGTCAGGCAATGCTCGGCCACCCCGGGGGTCCCGAAATCGTTGGCCCGGCTGCCGATGGCGAGGACCAGGAGATCGTAGGCGAGATCCGCCTCCGGCCGCCCCTGCGCCGCCTCGACCGCGAGGCGGACATGACGGGCCGGGCGGTCGATCCCGATCAGGGTTCCCGGCTGAAACCGGAAGCCGTTGCGCCGCGCCTGCGCGAAGAAGTCGACCTTCTGCCGGTCGGGCCGGGCGGTTCCCGCCGCGAAGGTGTGCAGCATCGGCTTCCAGACATGGGACAGGCTGCGATCGGCCAGAACCACCTCGGCCTTGCCGCCTCGCCCGAGGCTGGTGGCGACCTCGATGCCCGCGACGCCGCCGCCGATGATCACGATCCGTGCTTTGTCCGCCATGCCGTCTCCTGGAATTTCGTTTCCGGTGAACGCGGTGCAGGCGTCGATGTTCGGACGTGGCCCCCAGTCCCTCAGGCGGCCCGTGGCGACCGGGCGGGTAAAGGAGGTCCCAAGCCGCTTGAACGCGCATGGACGGGTCGTCGTCCGATCGCTCAGGGACATCGCGCGGCGCCCCCGTGCGAAGGCCGATCCAAACCGTCCTCGCGCCCGCCGATGGCGTCCTCCGTGACCAGCGCCTGCGTCGCGAGCCTCAAGCCGGTGCCCTTCGTAACGATCCATTAACCATTTGATCGTTGATGAAAACTGATGTTAAACGCGGCTTTCAGCCATAATTAGCGGAATATCTGCCTAGAAGGGGCGGCTTGAATGGTCGATCTCACCGGTTATCGCCTGACCTTCGACGACGAATTCAATACGCGAAGCATCTCGTCGACCGGTGCCGGAACCACGTATGCCGATACCCGTGCCGAGTGGCGGAGCGCCGACGGGACGGCCGATACCGGCTTCGGGCGGTCCTCCTTCGTGGATCCCGCCTCGGGCTACGATCCGTTCAGCGTCCGGAACGGCATATTGTCGATCACCGCCGTGCCGGACCGGACCCCGTCGGGTGTTCCCGGCAGCTGGGAATCCGGCCTGATCACCACGCAGGGGAATTTTTCGCAGACATACGGCTACTTCGAGATCCGCGCGGATTTCTCGAACGATCCGAATGCCTGGGACGCCTTTTGGCTGCTGCCGAACCAGCAGAGCGCGCAATCGAGCAGCACGAACGGCCACCAGGAGCTGGATGTCGTCGAGCATTACGGCAACGGCGACAGGAGCGTGTACAGCACGATCCACACAACCGATCCACAGAACGGCATCCGCTGGCAGGACAATCGCCAGGTCGTCACCGAGCTGAACGATCCGTCCGGGTATCACACCTACGGAATGAACTGGCAGCCGGACAAGATCAGCTTCTACGTCGACGGCCAGCTCACCGGCTCGCAGACCACACCGTCGGACCTGCACAGCCCGATGTATCTGCTGGCCAACCTCGCGGTCCGCAGCGAGGGGACCGCAACCGGAAGCCCGATCACGTCGAACATCGACTACATCCGGGTCTATTCCAACAGCGCGAACGCGGTCGCCGTGCCGCGGGGCCGGGTTTCCTCGCCGGATGGGTACGATCCGGGCCTCTACGGGGCGGTGGCCGCCCGGTCGACCTTGACCGTCGGGGCTGTTTCATCGCCCGTCCCGGGAGGGGCGGCCGCGCCATCATCCGTGTCGGGTCCCGCTGCCTCGTCGCCGGCCACCGGGGCCGCCGCGTCATCGCCAGCGACCGGTCCGGCAACAGCGTCGCCCGCAACGGGTGCCGCCGCGGCGCCGTCGGGAACGGCGGTCGCCCCCGGATCGTCGCCCTCCGCCAACCCGGCCCCGTGCTACTGCACCGGCACCCGGATCCTCACCGAACACGGCGAGATCGCGGTCGAGGATCTTCGGGTCGGCCAGAGGGTCGTGACCGCTTCGGGACAGCGGCGCCCCATCCGGTGGATCGGGACGCGCCGCTATCTGGGGCTCACCGCGCCTCCGGCGGACAGGCCGGTTCGGATCAGGGCCGGCGCCCTGGCCGACGGCGCGCCCGCCCGCGATCTCCGGGTGTCACCGGACCACGCGCTCCTGCTGGATGGCCTGCTCGTCGCCGCGGGCCATCTGGTCAACGGCCGAACCATCACCCGCGGCGAAGCGGTGATCGACCTGACCTACTGGCATGTCGAGCTCGACACCCACGACATGCTGCTGGCCGAGGCCATTCCCGCGGAGAGCTTTCTCGCAGCCGCCGGCCTGCGCGCGCAGTTCGACGGTGCGGACGCGCGGCCGGACACGGGTTCGGCGCCGAAACCCTATGCCGAGCGTGTCGCGCATGGCCCCGCGCTGACGGCCCTCAACCGCCGCCTGAACCTGCGGGCCGGCCTGTCGGTGGACGCGCCGGGCTTCGGGGCGCTTCGCGGCAACCTAGACCTGTGTGAAATCCGGGACGGCGACCTGCGCGTTGCCGGTTGGGCGCAGGATACGGCGCATCCGGCCGGACCGGTCTGCCTCGACATCGTGGTGGACGGGATCGTGGTCGCGATGACACTCGCCGAGATCGACCGGCCCGATCTCGGCGCGGCCGCGATCGGGGAGGGGCGGCACGGATTCGACCTCGGCCTGGAGAGCGGCCTGATGCCGGCAGTGCCCCACAGGGTGTCGGTGCGTCGCTCGATGGATGGCGCGATGATCGGCGCGATGGTGTTCGATGCCGCGGGCGGATGGCGCCCGGCACAGGTCGCCTGATCCCGGAAAGGGCCGCCGTGACGCTGCGGGGCAGTATCGACGTGCTCAGCCACCGCCGCATCGTCGGCTGGGCCTGGGAGATGAACGCGCCGGACGTTCCGGTGACCGTCCTGGTCGCGATCGAGCGGCGCGTCCTCGGACGGTGCCGGGCCGACCTGTTCCGCGAGGATCTCGCGATCGAGGGCATCGGGACGGGACGGTGCGGCTTCGCGTTGGACCTTCCGCCCGGCCTGCTGTCCCCCCGCCAGGATTACGCGATCAGCGTGCGGCGGGAGGGCGACGGGGTGCATGTGCCCGGATCGCCCTACGTGCTGGCCGCGACGTTCCGGATCGTCCCCGCGCCCTAGCCCGCGTCGCCGTCCCACTCGTCGGCTGGGCGCACCCATGAAAAAAGCCGCCCGAAGGCGGCTTCTGGTCGGCGGATTCGGTCCCGGACGATCAGGACCGCAGGCGGGTCCGGACCTCGCCGAGGCTGGCGCGGATCAGGCCCTGGGCCGCATCGCCTTGCAGCCGCTCGCGCAGGATCGTCTCGGAGACCTTCACGGCGGCGTCGGCAGCAGCCGCGCGAACCTGGGCCTCGGCCTGGACCTCGGCCTGGGCGATCTTGGTCTCGGCGGCCTTGGTACGGCGGGCCAGGAAGTCGTCGAGCTTGCGGTGGCCCTCCTCGGCGGCGCGCTTGGCCTCCTCGCGGGCGCTGGCGATGATCGCCTCCGCTTCCTTCTCGGCCTCGGCGCGACGGCGCTTGTAGTCGGCCAGCACGGTGGCGGCCTCCTCGCGCAGACGCTTGGCCTCGTCGAGTTCGTGACGGACGCGGTTGGCGCGGCCGTCGAGGCCCTTGGTCATCGCCGAGAAGGCACCGGCCTTCCAGGCGATACCCATGAAGATGAAGAACGCGACGGCGACCCAGAATTCGGCTTCGAGCAGCATCGTGGGTTCCCGTTAATGTGCGGTGGCGTCAAGGGCGCGGTCGAGCGTCGCCGAATCGGGCGCCTGGCCCGTCAGGCGCTCGACGATGGCCGACGCGGCCTCGCCGGCGATGCTGCGGACGTTGCCCATCGCGGCCTCGGTCCGGGCGCGGATCGTCGCCTCGGCGGTGGCGAGCTTCGCGTTCAGCTCCGTCTCGAGCGCCTTGCGCTTGGCGTCGGCCTCGGCGGCCAGCTCGTTCCGGGTGGTCTGGGCGATGTCGCGGGCCTTGCCCTGGGCATCGCGCAAGGCGGTCTCGTAGGCGATTCCGGCGGCGTCGGCCTCGGCCTTCATCGCCTGGGCCTGGTCGAGATCGGCGCGCAGGCGCTCGGCGCGGGCATGCAGGATCGCCTGGATCCGCGGCAGCGCGACCTTGTCCATCAGGTAGTAGAGGAGACCGAAGGCCAGCGCGAGCCAGATCAGCTGCGACAGGAATCCGGAGGTCTCGAAGGGCGGGAAGGCGCCGCTATGCGCTTCGGCATGCTCGACATGGCCGGGCACGAGCTGCGTGTCGGCGCCCGGGGGCGGCGTGGTGAGGGGATTCGGCTGCGCCATGAGACCGCTACACTGACACCGTTCGCTTGGGTCACCGCCGACGCGGTGACGGAAGAAGGCGGACGCCTCGTTCGCGAAGCGCCCACCTGGTGGTCGGGCGGTGAGAGCCCGGTGGAGGCCGCGTCGCCCGCGGCCCCCGGAGCGCGTCGATCAGACGGCGAAGAGCAGCAGCAGCGCGATGAGCAGCGAGAAGATGCCCAGCGCCTCGGTCAGGGCGAAGCCCAGGAGCAGGGTGGCGCGCTGGCCGTCGGCCGCGGAGGGGTTGCGAAGGGCGCCGGCGAGGAACTGACCGAACAGGTTGCCGAGGCCGATGCCCGCACCCGCCATGCCGAGGCAGGCGAGGCCGGCGCCGATGTACTTCGCAGCGACGGGATCCATGATAACTCCTGAGGTCTCTTCAGATCGAAACGTGCGGTGACGTTCGCGGCGGGTGGAGCCGGCCAAACGGGGAGGCCGGGGTGAAGCTGAGCGGCCGGGGCGTGAGCCTAGTGGCCGGGGTGGAGCGCGTCGTTGAGGTAGATCGCCGTCAGCGTCGCGAAGACGTAGGCCTGAAGCGCCGCAACGAGGAACTCGAGAGCGGTGAGCGCGATCGTCAGGAACAGCGGAAGCGGCGATAGCACGCTCCAGGCACCTGCGAGAAGAAGCTGGACCACGAAGAACGCGAAGATCTTCATCGCGATGTGGCCGGCGAGCACGTTGGCGAACAGACGCACCGACAGGCTGATCGGCCGGGAGATGAACGAGATGATCTCGATCGGCACCAGGATCGCCAGAAGCGGCTTCGGCACGCCCGACGGCACGAACAGGCCGAAGAAGTGGGTGCCGTGCTTCATCACGCCGTAGATCACCACGACCGAGATCACCAGGGCGGCCAGGCCGAAGGTGATGATCAGGTGGCTGGTCACCGCGAAGGCGTAGGGGATCATGCCGAACAGGTTCAGGATCAGCACGAACATGAACAGCGAGAAGACCAGCGGCATGAACCGCTTGCCGCCGTCGCCGGTGGCCTGGTGCAGCGTATCCGCGATGAATTCGTAGAAGATCTCGGCCAGAGACTGCATCCGCCCCGGCACAACCGAGCGCGAGGCCGTCGCCACCACGGTGATCAGCGCGATCACCCCGACGGCGGCGAACATGTACAGAGCGGATTGTGTGAAGGCGAGTTGCTGATGGCCGATATGGCCCAGCGATACGAGCGGCTTCAGCTCGAACTGATGGATCGGGTCGATCGTGACCGCCATTCCCGCTTCCGCCCCTCTTGATCCGGCGCATCGACAGCGTCGATCGCCTCAAACCTCTATCGACCGGCGTGCCTTATGGCTCTTGCCCGTCGCCTCGTCCGGGACGCGTGCCGGCAAAACCTGACACCCGCATCACGTTGTAGATCCCTGCCACGAACCCCAGCATCAGGAGGACGATCAGGCCCCAGGGTTTCGTCCCGAAGACATGATCGACGATCCAGCCGAGTATGCCCCCCGCGATCACGCCCGCGACGAACTCCGTGGAGATCGTCATGGCCTGGCCAAGCGAGGAGGGCCCGGTACCCCGAGGCCGCAAGGAAGGATCGGGAGCGGCTTGCGGACGCTTCCGTTCGATCTGCGTCTCGAGACGTCTGAGCCTCGCGGAGAGTTCGCTGTCCGTCGGCGTTCCCTCGGTCCCGTTCCCGTCCCTGGAATCGTCGCCGTTCACGGCTGAAACTCACAGGGCGGGAGGATCTGAAACCGGCTGGACGCCCCCATCAAGCGGGCGCACCATAGTTTCGCCTATCTTGGGTGTCAAGGCGACGCCGATACAGAGCAAGTCGTTGATTTCGATCTGGTTTTCCGGTTTTTGGGCCGGCGTGGCGGCGGTGCTTCGCGCAACGTGCCACAGACACATCAGGCGCCCAGGATCGGCTTGATCACCTTCTCCATGCCGTCGATCGTCATCTCGCCGGTGTAGCGCTCGCCGTTGATGAAGAAGGTCGGCGTCGAATCCACCTTGAGAACGTCGAGCCCGCGCTGCTTCACGGCGTTGACCGCGCCGTAGACCTTCTGGTCCTTCAGGCAGGCCTCGAACGTGTCCTTGGTGTAGCCGGCCTGCCGGAGCATCTGCTCCAGGGCATCGACCGGCTTCGGCGTGAAGGCCCAGGCCGGCTGCTGGTCGAACAGCAGATCGGTGATCGGGTAATACTTGGCATCGCCCTGGCACCGCGCCAGCATGAAGGCGGCGGTAGCCAGCGGGTCGAGCGGGAACTCGCGCAGGGTGAAGCGCACCTTGCCGGTATCGATGTAGCGCTCCTTGAGCACCGGCCAGGTGGTCCGGTGGAAGGCGGCGCAGTGCGAGCAGGTCATCGAGGCGTATTCGATGATCGTGCACTTCGCGTCCGCCGGACCGAGCCAGACATCCCCGAGCGGACCGGGCTGCATCAAGGCCGCCAGGTCGGCGTTCTGGGCCCAGGCCGAGCGCGCCAGGTAGGGGAGGGCGAGGCCGGCGCCGAGCGCGAGGCCGGTGAACTTGAGAGCGTCGCGTCGCGTGGTCATGGGCAGGCTCCGCCGAATTCGTCGGTCTTGGCGTCTTAGGCTTGGCGTCTCGGTTCGGGTACTCGGGCGCGGCTGTCCTGGCAAGGCGACGCAATCGCCACCGAAACCTGATGCTTAGCGCTCCGGCCGAGTCGCCACGGCCGCGATCCCGAGCCGGTCCAGGGCGGCACGCAGGCCGTCATCCTCGATCGCCGCCACCGCGCGCTTGACCTCGACGGCCCGGGACGGATCGATGCCGGTGCGCGGCGCCGGCCGGCCGCCGCGGCCGACCCGGTCCTGCTGCAGCACGATGCGCGAGACGCAGGCCCAACCGTAATGCGCGTTGATGCGCTGGATCACCACCGGCGCCAGATGCTGGAGCTCGATGGCGAAAACGCCCTCGACCCGGACCACCAGCGTCCCGGATTCCGGTGCGTCGGAATCCTTGCGGCGACGCTTGGGCCATTCGAGTTTCGAGGGCCGGCAGTAGCGGGCCAGCCGCTCGCCCACGATCTCCGGCCAGGCGGCCAGGATGTCGGTCGACGCGAAGCCCTGCGCCGCGAAGGCCGGCCCGATGCAGCTCTCGATCAGCTCGGCCAACGGTTTGACGCGCGCCATGGTGCTTCGGGCCTCGCCATCCTTCACGTGAGTCGCACGAGGTTAGCGCAGCTTCGTTGACGAAGGGAGCACGAGCCCGGCGTTTCGCGGCCCTATGATCGTCCGGCCCCGCCTTGTATGCAGCCTCGCCCATGCCGCCCTGCCCAGCCCCGGATCCCGGGTCCGCCCCCGGACCCCGCGCCGACGACCTGCTCGCCTGGTACGACCGGCACCGGCGGGTCCTGCCCTGGCGCGCGCTCGCCGGCGAAACGCCCGATCCCTATCGGGTCTGGCTCTCGGAGGTGATGCTGCAGCAGACCACGATCGCGGCGGTGCGCCCGTATTTCGAGCGTTTCCTGACCCGGTTCCCGGACGTCACCGCGCTGGCCGAGGCCCCCGAAGAGGCGGTGATGTCGGCCTGGGCCGGGCTCGGCTACTATTCCCGGGCGCGCAACCTCCATGCCTGCGCGAAGGCGGTGGCGGCTGCAGGCCGCTTTCCTGACACGGCCGAGGGCCTGCGCAAGCTTCCGGGCATCGGCGCCTACACGGCCGGGGCGATCGCCGCGATCGCGTTCGAGCGGGCGGAGGCCGCGGTCGACGGCAATGTCGAGCGGGTTCTGAGCCGAGTCTTCGCCGTGGAGGCGCCGCTGCCCGGCAGCCGCCCGGAGATCCGCCGGCTGACCCAGGCCCTGGTGCCGCATGACCGGCCGGGCGACTTCGCGCAGGCGCTCATGGATCTCGGCGCAACGATCTGCACGCCCAAACGCCCCGCCTGCGCCCTCTGCCCCTGGATGCTGCCCTGCCAGGCGCGGGCGCGCGGCACGCAGGACACGTTCCCGCGCAAGATCAAGGTCGCCAAGGGGGCGCTGCGCCGCGGGGCGGCCTTCGTGGCGATCCGCAGCGGCGACGAGGCGGTCCTCCTGCGGACCCGCCCGCCGGAGGGGCTGCTGGGGAACATGGCGGAACCGCCGGGCAGCGCCTGGGAGCCGGATTACGACGTCGCGGCGGCCCTGCTGGATGCGCCGATCGACGCCCGCTGGAAGCGCCTGCCGGGGCTCGTCCGCCACGGCTTCACGCATTTCCCGCTGGAGCTGACCGTGTTCTCGGCGCGGGTCGCGCTCTCGACCCCGACGCCGCCCGGCATGCGCTTCACCCCGCGCACCGCTTTGGACGAGGAGCCGCTGCCCGGCCTGATGCGCAAGGTGCTGGCCCACGCCTTCGATCCGAAGCCGGAGCCCGAGAAGAAGCCGCGCGGTCGCCCGAAGAAGGAGCCGCCGGCGATGCCGCTGCTCGCGGCCATGGAGGCGCCGATCTCGATGGAAGATCCGGAGCCGCGCCCGAGCGTGCGCGCGGTGCCAAAGCCCCGACCCAAGCCGGCACCCGAGCCGCCGCCGGAGATGGACGATTTTCCGGACGCCGAGCCGGAGGCGCTTATCGCGCCGCCGCGCGCCCGGCCGACGCCGCGCCGACCGGGCGCCGCGCGCCGTCGCTAGCTCCGCCTTGAGAACGGGTTTCCAAAGGGCTCAGCCCTTTGGTGGGGTTCGGGGCAAAGCCCCGAGATCTTTGCAGGGCTCAGCCGTTCGCCATCGCCTGGCGCAGTCCGGCCCGGTAGCTGTCGATGACAACCGGCTTGCCGGAGCGCTCGACGTGCCAGAAGGTCCAGCCGTTGCAGGCCGGGAGCCCCTGGACCAGGGCACCGATCTTGTGAATCGAGCCGATGACCAGGCCGTTGTCGAGCTGGCCGTCCGGACGCACCGTGGCGCGGAACCGGCGACGCTCGTCGGTGACGATCTCGCCGGGACGGATATGCCCGGCCTCGATCACCGAGAGGAACGGCACCCGCGGCTCGGCCCGCTTGGTCGGCGCCACCATGAGGGCGGCCTTCGACAGCGGCTGGACGGCGGCGATCCGCTCCATCGCGGCCTTCGCGTAGGTGGCCTCGCGCTCGATGCCGATGAACCGCCGGCCGAGGCGCTTGGCGACCGCGCCGGTGGTGCCGGTGCCGAAGAACGGATCGAGCACCACGTCGCCAGGATTGGTCGCCGCCATCAGGGTGCGGGCGAGCAGGGCCTCGGGCTTCTGGGTCGGGTGGACCTTGTGGCCCTCCGCATCCTTCAGCCGCTCCTCGCCGGTGCAGAGCGGGATGAACCAGTCCGACCGCATCTGGAGGTCTTCGTTGCCTCCCTTCAGCGCGTCGTAATGGAAGGTGTAGCCCTTCGACTCCGCCGAGCGCGAGGCCCAGATCAGGGTCTCGTGGGCGTTGGTGAAGCGCTTGCCGCGGAAGTTCGGCATCGGGTTGGCCTTGCGCCACACGATGTCGTTGAGGATCCAGTAACCGAGATCCTGCAACGCGCTCCCGACCCGGAAGATGTTGTGGTACGACCCGATCACCCAGAGGGTCGCGTTCGGCTTCATGACGCGCCGGCAGGCGGCGAGCCAGTCCCGCGTGAAGGCGTCGTAGGCCTCGAAGGTCGCGAACTTGTCCCAGTCGTCGTCGACCGCGTCGACACGGCTCTGGTCCGGGCGCAGCAGGCCGGCTTCGCCGAGCTGCAGGTTGTAGGGCGGATCGGCGAAGACGCAGTCGACGCTGGAAGCCGGCAGCGCGTTCATGGCCGAGATGCAATCCCCGACCAGCACTTGGTCGAGGGGGAGGGTACGCTGGGTGGGTACGAGACCCATCCGTGGCGCCGACGCGGGCCGCCCGGCACGCGAGACCTGTTTCCGGGCGACGGCGTCGGCAGCCACGGTACGCGGGGAAGCCATGGCAAACACCGGTTACGCGACTGACCGGCAGACCATGCGTCGGATACGGTAAAGGTCGCGTTGTCGAAATTGCCCGGCCGCCGTCCCGTTCTGGGGCTGCAGTTTTTGCCGAGCGCGTCCCGCCCAGTCCTTCCACAGATCAAGCGCCTATTGTGCGGCGCATTGAGCCCGCCCGTCTTCTGCCGCGGCGCGGCTGATCAGACCGCGCGCCGTCCGAGAGCCGCCATTCCTGTGGTCCGTGCCGGCACGACTGATTTCGGGTTTCGTCGGCGCCGGCATCCAGCTCAGTGGGACGCAGGGTCACACTCAGCGCAGGGCTTAGGAATTTAGGCAGATCCAAGGATCGCTACACATGACAGTTGTGTGACGCAGCGATTACCTAAGGGGACTGTCGGTCTTACAAATCGTAACAAAGTCAGAAATAAACTGAAATAGAACGCACTGTAATCCACATGACCAGGCAGAACCCGGCTAAAATGTGACGTCAACCGATCCGAAAACCCCGCCATATTCCGGCCCGTTTCTCGAACGACTGGCGCCGCCCCGGAAACAACAAGGGAATGCGGGAAGAATGACATCTGGTTTCGGTAAGTTCGTGGCCACCGTTGGAATGCTCTCAGCCTTCGTCGGAACGACCCTCCCGGCTGCCGCCCAGAGCGGCGCGGCCTCCTGGTACGGGAGCGGCTCTCGCACCGCGAACGGCGAGCGTTTCAACCCCAACGGACTGACCGCTGCCCATCGCAGCCTGCCGTTCGGAACCCGGGTCCGCGTCGAGAACCGCCGGACCGGTCGCTCGGTGGTGGTGCGGATCAACGACCGCGGCCCCTTCGTGCGTGGCCGCATCATCGATCTCTCGAGGGGCTCGGCCCGCGCGCTCGGCATGGGCGGCACGAGCTACGTCTCGCTTCAAGTCCTGAACTGAGGATCCGGCGCCACCTGCGCCCGATCGCCGATGGCGGATCGGCATCCGATCCGGCTGCGCGCGCCCTGACGGCGCCCGGATCGGACCGATCCTGAAGCCGAGCGGCCTCCCGACGTTGCCTGCGGCGTCGGGAGGCCCCATGTGCTGTGGGAGCAGCCCGGATCCAGCCGCCCCATGCCCAAGCCCCTGATCGTCGATATCCCGCATGACCTCGGCCGCGACGAGGCCAAGCGGCGCCTCGAACACGGCACCGACCAAGCGCGGGCCTTCCTGGCCAAGAGCGGCGTCACCATCGACCAGCTCGCCTGGACCGGCGACCGGCTCGATTTCGGCGTCTCGGCCATGACCCAGAAGATCGGCGGCACGATCGATGTCGGCCCCGAGAGCGTGCGCCTCGAAGTGAAGCTGCCGTTCCTGCTCGCCCTGTTCGCCGAGAAGATCCAGAAGGTGGCGAGCAAGGAAGGCAATCTCCTGCTCACCAAGAAGTAGCGCGCCGGAACCCCAGCCGCAGGCCTTCGTTGCCGCCCGAACGGTGCGGGACAGCACCGCGGGCCCTCTGGAGGACAAGATGCCGGACTTCACCCTCGCCGATCCGAGCCAAGTGCCGGAAGTTCCGCCCCAGCCCACGCCGGCGCCCGAGACCCCGTACGATCCGCCGCAGGCGCCGACGCAGCCGCCCGGTCCCGAGATCCCCGGCAACACCCCGGCCGAGACGCCGGGCATCCAGCCGCCGGAAATCCCGGTCAACGATCCCGGCCCGCCGGAGATCAGCCCGCCCACCGGGCCGGCCAACCCGATCGCCTGAGCGCCGGGAGCGGCCCGGTTTGAACCGGAGGCCCGGCACTGCCATAAGCCCGGCATGGCCGCTCCCCCTCTACTGACCCTCCAGGACGTCGCGCTCACCTTCGGCGGCACGCCGCTGATCAACCGCGCCGACCTGACCATCTCCCCCGGCGAGCGGACCTGCCTCGTCGGGCGGAACGGCTCGGGCAAGTCGACCCTGATGAAGATCGCCGCCGGCCTGGTCGAGCCGGACAAGGGGCGGCTGTTCGTCCAGCCCGGCACCACGATCCGTTACCTGGCGCAGGAGCCGGACTTTTCGGGGTTCTCAACCACCCTCGATTTCGTCGAGGCCGGATTGCCGCCGGGCGACTCCGCCCATCGCGCCCGATACCTGCTCGAGAGCCTCGGCATGACCGGGGCGGAGGATCCGAAACAGCTCTCCGGCGGCGAGGGGCGGCGGGCGGCGCTCGCCCAAGCGCTGGCCCCCGAGCCCGACGTGCTGCTCCTCGACGAGCCGACCAACCATCTCGACCTTCCGGCGATCGAGTGGCTCGAAGCGGAGTTGCGCGGAACCCGCGCCGCGATGGTTCTGATCAGCCACGATCGGCGGTTTCTCTCGGCGTTATCGCGGGCCACGATCTGGCTGGACCGCGGCGAAACGCGACGGATTGAACAGGGATTCGCGAACTTCGAGGCCTGGCGCGATGCCTTCTTCGAAGAGGAGGAGCGCGACCAGCACAAGCTCGACCGCAAGATCGCCGCCGAGGAGCACTGGCTGCGCTACGGCGTCACCGCTCGCCGCAAGCGAAACGTCCGCCGCCTCGGCAACTTGCACGAGCTGCGCCAGAATCGCCGCGACGTCCGCCGCCCGGTGGGCAGCGTCAGCATGAACGCCTCCGAGGCCGAATCCTCCGGGAGCCTCGTGGTCGAGGCCCGGGACATCTCCAAGGCCTACGGCGACCGGACCATCGTCGACGGCCTGTCCCTGCGGGTGATGCGCGGCGACCGGCTGGGCATCGTCGGAGCCAACGGCGCCGGCAAGTCGACCCTGATCAACCTGCTGATGGGCCGGCTCGCACCCGATTCCGGCCAGGTGGTGCTCGGCACCAACCTGATGCCGGTTGTGCTCGACCAGGCCCGGGCGACGCTGGAGCCCGGCATGACCGTCACCGAGGTGCTCACCGGCGGCCGGGGCGACAGCGTCACGGTGAACGGCCAGAGCCGCCACGTCATCGGCTATCTCAAGGACTTCCTGTTCACCCCCGAGCAGGCCCGGACCCCGGTCTCGGTGCTGTCCGGCGGCGAGCGCAACCGCCTGCTGATCGCCCGCGCGCTGGCGCAACCGGCCAACCTGCTGGTGCTCGACGAGCCGACCAACGATCTCGATCTCGAGACCCTCGACCTGCTCCAGGAGATGCTCGGCGACTACCAGGGCACCCTGATCCTGGTGAGCCACGACCGCGACTTCCTCGACCGTGTGGCCGGCAGCGTGCTGGTCTCGGAAGGGTCGGGCCGCTGGGTCGAGTATGCCGGCGGCTACAGCGACATGCTGGTCCAGCGCGGGCAGGGGGTCGAGGCGCGCACGGTCGCGCCGACGAAGAAGGAACCGCGCGAGCGCACGGCCCCGTCCACCCAGCCGGCCGGTAAGCCGAAGCTCGGCTTCAAGGACCAGCACGAGCTGAAGACGCTCCCGGCCCGCATCGCCAAGCTGGAGGCGGCGATCGCCCAGCTGAAGGCGATCCTGGCGGATGCCGACCTCTACGCCCGCGACCCGGCCCGGTTCGACAAGGCCACCGCCATGCTGGCCCAGGCCGAGACCGAGCTGTCGCAGGCGGAGGACCGGTGGCTGGAGCTGGAGATGCTGCAGGCGGGGTGATACCGACCCGCGGCTCAAACCAGGGATACTGTCTTATCGAGCCTCGGCGGGCACGATCCCGCGGGGCCGCAACGATCGCGAACCGACCGGAACGGAAGATCGCATGACCGCCTACCAGACCCTCGAACAGCGCTTCTCCCGGCTCGCGGCCCTGGAAGGCGCGGCCGGGATCCTCGGTTGGGACGCGCAGACGCTGATGCCGGACGGGGCCGCGGAGGCGCGGGGCGACCAGCTGGCGATCCTGCGCGGGCTGGCCCACGAGATCCTGACCGCGCCCGAGACGCGGGACGAGCTCGCTGCCGCCGAGCAGCAGGGCGGCCTGGATGCCTGGAATGCGGCCAACCTCCGGGAGATGCGCCGGGCCCAGGCCCATGCCGGCGCCGTGCCCCGGGACCTCGTGGAGGCAAGCTCCCGGGCCGTGTCCCGGTCCGAGATGGTCTGGCGCGAGGCGCGGCGGGATTCCGATTTCGCCCGGCTGGCGCCGTATCTCGCCGAGGTGCTGCGGCTCCAGCGGGAGATCGGGCAGGCCAAGGGCGCGGCGCTCGGGCTCGACCCCTACGATGCCCTGCTCGACAGCTACGATCCGGGCATGCGCCGGGCGGTGATCGACCCGCTGTTTACCGACCTCACGAGCTGGCTGCCGGACCTGATCGCCCGCGCCCAGGAGATCCAGGCCTCGCGCCCGGCGCCGCTGCCCCTGGAGGGGCCGTTTGACACGGGCACGCAGCGCGCGCTCGGCCTCAAGCTGATGACCGCGCTCGGCTTCGATTTCGCCCGCGGCCGGCTCGATATCAGCCTGCACCCGTTCTGCGGCGGCGCCACCGACGACGTGCGCATCACCACCCGCTACGACGAGGCCGATTTCGGCCGCGCCCTGATGGGCGTGCTGCACGAGACCGGCCATGCCCTCTACGAGCAGGGCCGCCCCGCCGCCTGGCGGCACCAGCCTGTGGGCGCCGCCCGGGGCATGAGCCTGCACGAGAGCCAGTCGCTCATCGTCGAGATGCAGGCCTGCCGCAGCCGGGAGTTCTTCACCTACCTGGCGCCGCTGCTGCGCGAGGCGTTCGACCGCTCCGGGCCGGAATGGTCGCCGGAGAACCTGCACGCCCTGAACATGCAGGTCCGGCCGGGCTTCATCCGGGTCGATGCCGACGAGGCGACCTACCCGGCCCATATCCTGCTGCGCTACCGGCTGGAGACCGCGATGATCGCGGGCGACCTCGCGGTCGCCGACCTGCCCGGCGCCTTCAACGACGGGTTGCGCGACCTCCTCGGCCTCACGGTGCCGGAGGACCGCCTCGGCTGCCTGCAGGACATCCACTGGCCGAGCGGCGCCTTCGGCTACTTCCCGACCTACACGCTGGGTGCGCTCGCCGCGGCCCAGCTGTTCCGTGCGGCCCGCGCCGCCGAGCCGGCCCTGCCGGGCTGCCTCGCCGCGGGCGATTTCGCCCCGCTGCGCACATGGCTGCGCGCCAACGTCCACCAAGTCGGCAGCCTGCTCGGGACGGACGACCTGCTGGCGCGGGCGACGGGCGCGCCCCTCGGGACGGCGGCGTTCCGGGCGCATCTGGAGGGGCGGTATCTGGGGGGCTGAAGACCGGACGAGGCTCCGGTCCCTATTCCCCCGCCGTGAACGATCGTCCCGCTTCGGCCTGTCCAAGGCGCGACGTGCCCCCTCTCCCGCACGGGAGAGGGGACCCGGCCTCATGCGGTCATCGATCAGGGAATGCGTCAGTCGGCACGACCACGGGCGTTCGTCCGCGCCCGCGCAAACCGCCCGCTACAACTCCAGCACATCCACCGCATCGCCCAACCGATCCCGCGCGATCTCGGCGACGTGGCGGTGGTGGGTGAACAGGATCGGCTGGACGCTGGCACCGATCTCCGCGAGCGCGTCGAGGCCGTAGCCGGTGCGGGCCTCGTCGAAGGTCGAGAAGAGATCGTCGCCGATGAACGGCGCCGGCTCGGCGCGGCCGGCGTAATCCTCCAGATAGGCCAGGCGCAGGGCGAGGTAGAGCTGGTCGCGGGTGCCCTCGCTGAGCGCCTCGATCCCGACCAGCCCCCCGCCCGCGCGCTGGCCGGCAAGCTTGGGCGTGTCGGCCTCGTCGTAGGTCTGGGCGAGCCCGGTGAAGGCGCCGCCGGTGAGGGCCCGGAACAGGGCGCCGGCCCGGGCCACCAGGGGGTCCTGCTGGCCGGCCCGGTGCCGGGCCACCGCCTGGCCGAGCATCAGGCCGGCGAGCCGCAGCACCGCCCAGGAGCGGGACGCCGCCTGGAGGTCGGCTTCCGCCGCCTTGCGCTCGGCGGCGGCCAGTTCGGCGCCGCTGCCGCCTTCGAGCTCCGCCCGGCGCCTCTCGGCCCGGTCGCGGTCGGCGAAGATGACCTGGCCGCGCTCGGCCTGCTCCTCGGCCTCCATGGCGAGCCGGGCCAGTTCCGCCTCCACGGCCTCCGGAGGCAGTGCGTCGAGACCGACGCGGATCTCGGATTCGGGTAGGCCGTCGGCGGCGCCTGCGAGGCTGCCGCGCAGCCGCAGGCGCTCGGCCCGGAGCATCTCCCGGGCGTTGAGCCGGCCGAACACCTCCGCGATGGCAGGGGTCGGAGCCTCGGCCAGATCCGGCATGGTCTCGGCGACCTGACGGGTCAGGTCCGATCGGGCGGCGGCGCGCAGGCCGACGGCGTGGCGCAGGGCCGTGTCCGCTTCCTCGAAGCGCCGGTCCAGCTCGGCGCGGCGGGCCTCCCGGGCCTGGGCGGCGACCAGGCGAGCGTGAAGGGTGCGGATCGCGCCGGTGGGCGGCGTGTCGGCGAGGTCCGGCGCCAGGGCCTCGACCAGGGCAGCCGCTTTGGTCTGAAAGGCTTCCATGTCGCGCCGGAGCCCCGCCGCCCGGCGCTGCAGGGCGGCGCGCTCGGCGAGCCGGTCCGGCACCGTGCGCCAGGCTTCCAGCGCGCCCTCAGCCTCCTCGGGGCGGGCGGTGGCGGGCAGGCCGAGGGGCCTCAGCGCCTCCGCCCAGTCCCACTGCCAGGCGGCGCGGCGCGCCCCGGTCTCGGCCAGAGCGGCTTCCAGCTTTCCCGCCGTCGCGGCGGCGGCGCGGAGCCGGCCGCCGGTCTCGAGATTGGCTTCCCAGCGGCTCGCGAGCGTCGCGACCCGGGCCTCGAGCCGTTCGAGGGCTTGGCCGATATCGCCCTCCGGGGCCGGATCGAGCCCGGCGCGGGTAAACAAGTCGGAAAGCGGCGCCCGGGCGGATTCGATCCGGGTCTGCAGATGGTCCCGCTCGATCCGCTGCTCGGCCAGACGCTGCTCGGCCTCGATCAGGTTCTCGGTCTCGGCGAGCCAGGCCGCCATCTCGGCCGGGGGGCCGGGGACGAGGCCGGCGGGCTGCCAGGCCTCGCGCCAGGCGGCTTCGCCCTCGGCGATCTCGTCCGCGATCCCGGCGAGCACGTTGTCGGCCGACGCCAGCGCCGCATCCTCGGCGGCGAGGCGGTCGAGATCGGCCGCGTGGGCCGCGACCCGCGCGGCGTCGGCGGCACGCTCGTCGGCGAGGCGGTCCGCCTCGAACAGGGCGCGCTCGTAGGCGGCCAGCGTCCCGGGCTCGGTGGTCCGGCCGGCCGCGAGCGCTTCGCGCAGGGGCGCGAAGGCGGCGTCGCGGGCGGCCCGCACGGCGTCGAGCCGCTCCTGGGTGGCGATCGGCCGGCCGGCCTCGCGCTCGCGCAGGCGGGTGCGGGTGGCGTCGGCCTGGGCTCGCGCCGCGTCCCGGCGGTCGGCGGCGCGCTCCTGCTCGCGCCGCTTGCCGTCGAGCAGGGTGCGGTAGCGCGTGATCGTGTCGGCGCTGGGCAGGGGCATGCGGGCCAGCGCGGCGGTGTCGGCCACCGGCGGCGACAGACGCGCCGCCTGGTTGCGCAGCAGCGCCGTCTCCCGCCGGATCGCGGTGTCCAGCGCCTCGTGGGCGGCGAGGCGCTCGTGCAGCTTGGCGAGCGGCTTCAAGGCCTCGCGCAACGGCGTCGGATCGTGGGTGGCGCCGGCCGCCTCGACCTCCCGGGCCAAGCGGTCGCGCTCGGCCGTGGCGGCCGCAGCGTCGCGCGCCAGCTGGTCCTCCGCGGCGGCGAGCGTCCTGCCGTCGCGGATCAGCCGCTCGACGCGAGCGCGAGCGGCGTCGGTGGGCTGGTTGGCTTCCAGGGACGCGAGATCCGGGGCTCCGATCCGGGCGCGCAGGCGCTCCAGGTCGAGCCCGACCTTGTGGGCGTCGCCCTCGATTCGGGGCAGGTCGGTGCCGCCCTTCTCGAACTCCTTGGTGCCGCTGAATGCCGCCAGGATCTCCTCGGCCCGCAGGATCAGCGCCGGCTCCACCGGCACCGACTCGGCCTCGCCCCGCGCCCGGGCGCGGGCAGCGTCGGCGCGCGCCGCCTCGGCCTCGGCCTCACGGCAGCGTTCGAGGGCGGCGCCCAGGCGCTCGATCCAGGCGGAATCCGCCTCGGCGAGGCCGGCATCCGCGGCGATCCGGTGGTCCAGCGCGTCGATCTCGGCGACGATCGGCCGGGCGCGCTTCAGGCGCTCCAGCCGGGCGCGCTCGGTGGCCACGCGCTCGCGCTCGGCCCGCAGCGCGTCGAGCTGTTGGGCGGCCGCCGCGATCTCGTCGTTCAGCGCGCGCCAGTCGCCGGCGCGCAGGCCCTTCTCGCGGATCGCCTTGCGGGCGGTCTCGTGCCGCTCCAGCGCCTGGTAGAAGGTCCGGTGCTTGGCCTGGCGGGGGGCGAAGATGCCTTCGGCCTCCGCGTCGAGGGCGGCTTGCAGCTCGGTGAGGCCGCGCAAGCCCGATCCCGCCGCGAACAGGCTGGCGCCGACCTCGCCCTCGACATCGACCATCTCCCGCCCGCCGGCCCGCAGGCTGCCGGCATCGAGGCCGAAGGCGCGGCAGAACACGGTGCGGGAGATGCCGCCGAGGAACGGCGCCAGGGCGTCGTCGGGGAGCGGCGCCTCGGCGGCGTCGATCAGCGTCCGGGTGTTGCCCTTGCGGCGGCGGAAAGCCAGGCGGCGCCCGTCGGCGGCCTCGACCTCGGCGCCGAGGCGCAGGAGCGGCATGTCGTGCAGGAAGGCGTAGCGGGTGGTCTTCTCGAAGCCGAACAGCAGGTCGGTGACCGCCGCGAGCGCCGTGCTCTTGCCGGCCTCGTTGGCGCCCAGCACCACGTGCAGGCGGGCATCGGGCCGGAAGGTCACGGTCCGTTCGGTGAAGGCGCCATAGCGCTCCAAAACGAGGCGGATCAGCCGCATTGTGCGCGCCTCAGCAATGCCGACCGCCGAGGCGGCCCAGGATCAGCGCCTCGGCCTCGGCACAGAGCGCGTCGAACTCGGCCTCCAGGTCGGCCTCCGCGGCGGCGGATGCCGGCATGCGGGCGCCGATCTCGGCGAGCGCCGCCTTGGCCCGGCTGCGGAAATCCGGGTCGCGGTCGAGATCGGCGAGCAGGGCCGCCGGGTCGATCGCCGCCCCGGACGCCTCGACCGGAGCGCGGGGCCTCCGGGTCTCGATCTTCAGGCGCTCCAGCCAGATATCCTCGTGCAGCCGGTGGGCGGCGGCCTGGATCTCGGCGGTGACGTTGTCTCTGTCGGCCGAGAGCGCATCATGGGCCGGGGTCGTACCGGCCAGATGCACCCGCACCAGGACGAGGCGCTGGGCCGCCACCTCCGCCAGGGGCCGCAGGGCGGCCTCCACATCCTCGAGGGCGGCGCTTGTGTCGGCGGCCTCGCTCAGGTCGACGATGACCTGCTCGAAGCGGGCCCGGTCGAGGGGGAAGCGGCTGACCCCGGTCACCCGCCCGTCGGCGACCTCCACCAGGACCGCGCCCTTCGCGCCGCATTCGCGCACGCTCCGGCCCTGGATGTTGCCGGGGAACACGATCCAGGGATCCCGGGACAGTTCGGCGTATTCGTGGATATGGCCGAGCGCCCAGTAATCGTAGCCCCGCGCGGTGAGGTCGGCGACCGAGCAGGGGGCGTAGGTCTCATGCGCCGCGTGGCCCGTGCAGGAGGTGTGCAGCACGCCGAGGTTGAACCAGCCGGGCAGGGCGGCCGGGTAGGTCAGCGACAGGTTCTCCTCCACGGCCCGGGCCTGGAAGCTCCGGCCGTGCACGGCGACCCGCAGGGATTCGAGGCGCAGCGTCTCGGCGCGGCTCGCAGAGAAAACATGCACCGAGGGCGGCAGGGTGATCGAGCGGGTGATCACGCTCTCGGCGTCGTGGTTGCCGCGCACCAGGATCGTCGGGATGCCGGCCCGGTCGAGACGCGCCACCTGGCGGGCGAAAAACAGCCCGATCGTGTTGTCGGCCCAGTCGCCGTCATAGATGTCCCCCGCCACGACCACGAAGGCGACCCGCCGCTCGATCGCCTGGGTGACGAGATCCTCGAAGGCCTGCCGCCCCGCGGTGGCGAGCCGGCGGGCGAGTTCCGCGTCACGCGTCGCGAGGCCCGAGAGCGGGCTGCCGAGATGCAGATCCGCCGCGTGGATGAAGCTGAAGCCCGACATCGGCCCCCGGTGAGCAATCGGTGAGCCGGGGTCTTAGGCCGCCGGGGCGTGCGGCCTCAAGCGGCGACGGCGCATCGTTGCACAGGCGCAGGGCGCTCGTGACGGCCTCAGGACCGGAACTCGATCAGCATGGCCCTGGCGGCGGCCGAGAAGGTGGCCTTCTGCTGGTCCGCGTCGAGGCATGGAGCCCCGAAGCCCGCCCTTCGCACGTCCGGTTGCGAGGGGGCGCGACCGTCACTTGCGCAGCGGCACGCCCTTCGTGGTGAAACGCGGCGCGCCCGGATGGCGCATGGGGCGCGACTGGCTCCCGGCCTTGCCCGCACCGGCACCGGTTCCCGGCGGCTGCGAGAGCGGAACGAGCTGGTCCGGCCTCGGCCCGATGAGATCCGCGCGGCCCATCGCCCGCAGCGCCTCGCGCAACAGGGGCCAGTTCTCGGGATCGTGGTAGCGCAGGAACGCCTTGTGCAGCCGGCGCTGCCGCATCCCCTTGATCGCGTCGACCGGCTCGCTGCCGCCGCGCCGCACGCCCTGCAACGGGTTGATCTCGGTGTGATACATGGTCGTGGCGGTCGCCATGGGCGAGGGCAGGAACGTCTGGACCTGGTCGGCGCGATAGTCGTTCTTCTTGAGCCACAGGGCGAGGTTCATCATGTCCTCGTCGGTCGTGCCCGGATGCGCCGCGATGAAATACGGGATCAGGTAGTATTTCTTGCCGGCCTGCTTGGCGGCGGCGTCGAACATCTCCTTGAAGCGGTCATACGTGCCGATTCCCGGCTTCATCATCAGGTCGAGGGGCCCGCGCTCGGTGTGCTCGGGCGCGATCTTGAGACGGCCGCCGACGTGATGGGTCACGAGCTCCTTGACGTATTCGGGGCTCCGGACCGCGAGGTCGTAGCGCACGCCGGAGGCGACCATCACCTTCTTGACGCCCTTCACCTCTCGGACCTTGCGATAGAGCCGGATCAGGTCGTCGTGCGAGGTGTTCAGGTTCGGGCAGATATCCGGGAAGACGCAGGACGGCAGCCGGCACGCCGCCTCGATCTTCGGGTCCTTGCAGGCCATCCGGTACATGTTCGCCGTCGGCCCGCCGACATCGGAGATCACGCCCGTGAAGCCCGGGGTCTTGTCGCGGATCTTCTCGATCTCGCGCAGGATCGAGTCCTCCGAGCGGTTCTGGATGACACGGCCCTCATGCTCGGTGATGGAGCAGAAGGTGCAGCCGCCGAAGCAGCCGCGCATGATCGTCACCGAGAACTTGATCATGTCCCAGGCGGGGATCTTCGCGTCGCCGTAGGACGGATGGGGGGCGCGGGCGTAGGGCAGGTCGTAGACCGCATCCATTTCCTCGCTGGAGAGCGGGATCGGCGGCGGGTTCAGCCACAGGTCGCGGTCGCCGTGGCGCTGGACGAGGGGGCGGGCGTTGCCTGGATTGGCCTCCCGGTGCAGCACCCGCGAGGCGCGGGCATAGGCCTCCTTGTCGTCCTTGACCTGCTCGTAGGCGGGGAGCCGGATCACGGTCTCGCCGGGGCGACGGGAAGCGGCCTCGTCGGTCGAATCGAGATCGTCGGCGGGCAGCTCGGTGTAATGCGCGGGCACGCGGCGGAACAGGGCGACGCCTCGGACGGAGTCGAGATCGTGCGGGGCCTCGCCCGCCGCGAGGCGGTTCGCCACCTCGACGACGGCGCGTTCGGCATTGCCGTAGATGAGCAGATCGGCCTTCGCGTCCGCCAGGATCGAGCGGCGCACCTTGTCGGACCAGTAATCGTAGTGGGCGATGCGGCGCAGCGAGGCCTCGATGCCGCCGAGGATGATCGGCACGTCCTTGTAGGCCTCGCGGCAGCGCTGTGTGTAGACGATGGTCGAGCGGTCCGGGCGCCGGCCGCCTTCGCCGCCCGCCGTGTAGGCGTCGTCGTGACGGAGGCGACGGTCCGCCGTGTAGCGGTTCACCATCGAATCGAGATTGCCGCCGGTGACGCCGAAGAACAGCGTCGGCCTGCCCAAGGCCTTGAACGGCTCCGCCGATTGCCAGTCGGGCTGCGCGATGATGCCGACCCGGAATCCCTGCGCTTCGAGCAGTCGGCCGATGATGGCCATGCCGAAGCTCGGATGATCGACATAGGCGTCGCCGGTCACCAGGACGACGTCGCAGGCGTCCCACCCGAGCGCGTCCATCTCGGCGCGGCTCATGGGCAGGAATGGGGCCGCCTTCCTGGCAAGCGGCGCCTTGCAGGCGAGAGTCGCCAGGGATCGGCTCGCGGAGGCTTGGAGGTCCATGGGGTGGGTGCATAGACCGCCGAGGCCGATAGCTCAACGAAGCGCGAGGGGGTTGGGCGCTGCAACCTCCTCAAAGCTCCAGAGACCAGCGTTCAATCTGCGCTCGAAATGGCATGCGGGTGCGAGCCGGGAAGCAGGTCGTACTCTGCCAGCGAGCTTTTGTCTCACCCCGGCGTCTGCTCAACGTCCGTTCCTGGACATCGGGACGGACGCTCGAACGGCCAGGCTGGGACCAAAGCGGCCACCCTCCGCAAAAGCAGATCGGGCTCGCCCCCAAGCGAACGCCCGAGCTTCCGGCGCGTTGAAGCGCGGCGGTGGCGCCAGAACCACCCGGTGAGGTACGAGTCCGGCCCGATGAACAGCTTCGCCCATCCGGACCGCTCCGGCCTCGCCACGGCGCTTCCGATCCGGCCGGCGGAGCGCGCGCACGCGCCGTTCAAGATCGTGAGCTGGAACCTGCTGCGACGCACCGGCGCGGCGGTGGACGACGTCGTCGCCCTGGTCGCGCAGGAGAAGCCGGACCTTCTGCTCATGCAGGAGGCGACCCGGGCGATCGGCTTCCTGCAGGACCGGATCGGCGGCCATTACGCCTGGGCGCCGTTGCCCGGGCGGATCCACGGCCTGGCGATGTGGAGCCCGAAACCGTTTCCGAATGCGCCGCGGGTGATCACGCTCCCCTCGGGCGCCCTGGTGCACCGGGTCTGCCAGGTGCTCGATCTGGGCGAGTTCGGCGTCGCGAACGTCCACCTGTCGCACGGGCAGATGCTGAACCGGCGCCAGCTGCGCCGCATCGTCGGCGAGCTGCCGCCGCGAGCCGCGGTGCTGGGCGATTACAACATCGTCGGCCCGGCGCTGATCCCCGGCTTCCGCGATGTCGGCCCCCGGAGGCCGACCCACGCGATGGTCGACGTGCTGCCGCTGCGGCTCGACCGGTGCCTCGCCCGCGGCATGATCTGCCACGAGCATGCCGTGCTGCCGCGCGGGCCCTCCGACCACCGGCCGATCGTCGTGCATCTCGGGCCGGCGCCGGAAGCGCACGCGCCCGCGCGCTTCAAAGGTATGGCAGCAGCAGTCGCACGGCTGCGTCGCGCAGACGGATCGGCAAAGCGCGCGCGGCGAGATCCTCACGGCTGAGGCGCGATTCCATCTTGCCTTGCATGAAGGCGTCGAGCTGGGCCGCGAGGTCGGCGTCGATGATCTCGACGTTCAACTCGAAATTGAGCCGGAAGCTGCGCATGTCCCAGTTGGCGCTGCCGACGAAGCACCAGACGTCGTCGACCACCATGGCCTTCGAATGGTCGAAGGGCGGCTCGTCGAGCCAGACCCGCACCCCGGCGCGGAGCAGCGGGTCGAGATGCGCCCGGGTCGCCCAGTCGATGAACGGATGGTCGCTCACCCGCGGGATGATCACGTCCACGATGATGCCCCGGGTCGCGGCCTGCGCGAGAGCGCCGGTCACCAATTCGTCGGGCAGGAAATAGGGGGTGACGAACCGGACCGTCCGGCGGGCGCAGGCGAGCGCCTGGAGGATGACCTGCTCGATCTTCTCGACATCCGCGTCCGGCCCCGAGGTGACCACCCGGGCGACGCTCTTGCCCACCGGCTGCAGGTCGGCGAGCCACGGCTCGGAATCGAGGATCTCGCCGTCCACGAAGGCCCAGTCGGCGGCGAAGGCCACCGCGAGCTGCTCGACGACAGGCCCGCGGAGACGGAAATGGGTGTCGCGGATCGGATGCTCGGGCTTCAGGGAGACCCGGTTCGGCTGCGAGATGTTGAGACCGCCGGTGAAGGCGACGCACCCGTCGACGATCAGCAGCTTCTTGTGTGAGCGCAGATTCAGGAACGGCATCCGCCAGGGCAGCGCCGAGTGCATGAACAGGGCCGCCGGGATGCCGAGGCTGGTGAGCCGGTGATAGACCGGCGCGCGAAAATAGCCGCCGCCGATCCCGTCGATGATCACGCGGACCTTGACGCCCCGGTCCTTCGCCTCGGCCAGGGCATCGCAGAACGCGCGGCCGGTGGGATCGTCGCGGAAGATGTAGCTTGAGAGCCCGATGCTGGCCTTGGCGTCACGGATCGCCGCCAGCATGACCGGATAGGCGGCGTCGCCGTTGCGGAACATCTGCACGTCGTTGCCCGTGAAGGCCGGGAGCCCGGTGATGCGTCGGATCGCCCGGTCCAGGGGCCAGAGCGTCTCGGGCACCACGGCATCGTCGGTATCGGGCAACTGGGTCGCGTCGGAGGGCTTCGTGCGCAGCTTGCGCGCCCGGCGCGAGACGCGGTTGATGCCGAAGGTCAGGTAGAGCGCGGTCCCGAAGATCGGCGAAAGCCAAGCCAGCCCGATCCACCCGACCGCGACGCTGACCCGGCGCTTGCGCAGCAGGGCGTGCAGGGTGACGCCGATCGCCAGGGCGAAGCCGATGAGCGCCGCAACATCCGCACGCAACAGGGCGGTGGATTGCAGCCATCGATACAGCGCGTCTTCCAAGGTCTCGGCATCCGGTTCGCGTCAGACGGCGCCGGATATAGCTGAAGGAAACGCCGAGGCGCGGATTTAATACGGCCGGAGGGGCGGCTGTGCGCCGGTATCGGGGGTTCCGAGGGGCCGGGCGCAGCGATACGGCCCGCTGCCGTCGAGCGCCGCGTACAGGATCCGGCCGCCATCCGCGATGCAGCGCGCCTTGGCCTCGGCATAGGGCCTGTGGAAGCTCCAGATCGTGATCATCGGGCCGACCGTGCCGAGGCAGACGCCGCCGAACAGCAGGGCGGCGGCCCAGGTCGCGCGGTCCGGACGCGGACGCGGCGGCCGGGGCGGCGGCATGGTGCCGACGAAGGCCAGGGTCAGTCCGAACAGGTCGATCGCGCTCATCAGCCGTTCCGCATGGAGGTGCCGAGCCCGGCAGGACAGGATATGCCGTCATCCTAGGGCAGGGCGCCCCCGGAACCTACGCATCCCGACGCGGGGGACCTGCGTCGTATCGCGCGGGGCTCACGGCTCCCAGCGCGGCGATCGCTTGGTGAGGAACGCGTCGATGCCCTCCTGGGCGTCGGCCATCATCATGTTCCGGGTCATGATTTCGGCCGTGTAGCCATAGGCCTCCTCCAGGCCCATCTCGATCTGCCGGCCGAACGCCTCCTTGCCGATCGCCAGGACCCGCCGCGCCTTCCCGGCGATGGTTTGGGCCATGGCGTTCACCGCCCCGTCCAGTTCGGCTGACGCCACCACGCGGTTGACCAGGCCGATCCGCAAAGCCTCCTGCGCGCCGACCGGCTCGCCGACCAGCAGCATCTCCAGGGCGGCCTTGCGCGACACGGCCCGCGACAGGGCGACCATCGGGGTCGAGCAGAACAGGCCGATCTGCACCCCCGGCGTGGCGAAGCGGGCCTCCTCGGCGCAGAGGGCAAGGTCGCAGGTGGCGACGAGCTGGCAGCCCGCCGCGGTGGCGATGCCGTGCACCTGGGCGATCACCGGCTGCGGCAGGCGCGTCAGGCTCAGCATCAGGCGGGCGCAGGTGCGGAACACCGCCTCGGTCGCCGTCCGGGAGGGATCGACGCGCATCTCCTTGAGGTCGTGCCCGGCGCAGAAGGCCGGCCCGGCCCCGCGCAGGATCACCACCCGGACCGCAGGATCCTCCCGGATCGCGTCGAGCGCGTCCTGCAGCGCATTCATGAGCGCCATCGACAGGGCGTTGCGCGCCTGCGGACGGTTCAGCGTCAGGGTCGCGACGCCGTCGGCATCGTGGCGCAGCAGGACGGGCGCGTCCGCGGAGCTGGGGGCGGCGAGGGCTGCGGACATGGCGATATCCTAAAGCGCGCCGCGCGGGTGCGCATCAAGGCGATCCCGCGGAGGACGCGGATCACCGCTCCGGTGGGCCGCCGTCGAAGGGATCCGATTGCGATCCGGCGTCGCCGCATGCGTCATCAAGCGTTTCCTCGGCTGGACTCTGCCTCAAGGCGACCGGGATCGCGGCCCTGGCCCAGTGCGGCAAGCTACGGCTGACCAGCTTTGTGTGGTCATTCTCGCGGCTCAAGATCAGCCTGCATCGCTTGCCGCTATTGTCAAACACCAAGCTCCGCTGAGCGATCCGCATGGCGTCTGGCAGGTGCGCCATGCTGCGTGCAAAACGGCGCTCGAGATCGGCGGCGGGAACCGGATGCCCCCCGCGTTTCACGCGCTCAGCTACGCGACTGCGCGATTGTATGATGCTGCCAATCCCTACGAAGACCAGATTGACCTTGAACCCGTGATTGCGGGTCTCGGCCATGAAGGCGCGCTCGCTGCAACCGGCCAGCGTCGTCTCGATGCCGAAGCTCTGGTGGGCATCTCGCAAGGCCTGCCGGCGTTCGATGGCGAGACGGCCCGCCCGGGCCGCCACACTTGGGTCACCACCCCGGCCGCGTGCGATCTCCCGTGCAATGTCGTCCGGACTTACCACTTCGATACGTCCGCACGCATGACGGCGCGCCAGGGTCGATTTGCCGGCGCCGTTCGGCCCGGCAAAAACCCAAAGCTGCGGCGTCATAGATCGCGGATGACTTGGTCGCCCGCCTCGTCGAATCGGACCAGCTCCCGCCGTCCGCCGGGGTATTCTTTCACGAGCAGGCCTTCGGGCGTATCGCCCTCGACGTAGTAGACCGGAAAGCCGGCTTGCAGATGCTCCCGCGCCGCCGCACCATCGTCGTGCCGCGCGTTCTGGAGGTCTCGCCAGAGGCTTTCGCTCGTATCAACGGGCTTCGTGGCTTTTATCGCTGTCATGGAGGGACCCTCCGACCGGATCTGCGACAAGCCTACCACGGAACCGTGAAGCGTGCCCTTGCGAGGTCGCCGAGAGCGCCCCTCAATCCTGCTCGGCGAGAGCGAGATCCAGGCTGGCGAAATCGGCGCCCGGGCCGTTCCACCACACGCTCGGATAGGTGGGCAGCCGGCCCATCACGCCGGCATAGGCGTCTGCCAGAGCCGTATCGATGATCACCAGCGTCGCGCCGGAGCGAGCCAGGCTGTCGGCGAGCGCCGCGCCGCGGCGGCTGCCGTCGAGGGCGAGGACGCGGACCCCGATCCGCGCCAGGCCGAGGCGCATCGCCTCCGCCTGGCTGAGGTCGCGGACCAGGAGGGCGACGGTCTCGCCGGCGCGCAGGCCCTCGGCGAAAGCCCAGTGGGCGACCCGGTTGGGGCAGATCGCCGGGGCGGCGCGCCGGTCGCCCGAGGCGAGGCCGAGCCCGGATCGGAAGCGCCGATTGGGATCACGCGGGCCCGGCGCCGGGACCGGAATGTCTGCGACAGTGGAGTTCACGCCAAACATACGCTGCGAACCGCCTGGATCTGGATAAACGGTGAACCTTGGCGTGACGCGCGCAGGTTAACACTCTGTCTCACGTTCGCAGATCTCCGGAACACTGGCCGTTTTTCAGGGCTCCGGACGGCGGGGACTGCGCCTATGCCGAATCGATGATGAACGGGGCAGAGCGATTTGGAGGCAAATTCGGTCGCATTGGCCTCGGGCGCGGGCCGGCCTATCTCCCGCTCGGAGCGGGCGACCCGGAAGAGGTTGCCCCGACTGAGGAAACGCCCACCCATGCGCCAGATCGCCCCCTACGCGGCCGCCTTCGCTCTCACGCTCGCAGCCCTGCCGGCGCAGGCGCAGATCCGCAACGCGCCGTCCCCGCGAGCCCTGGAATTTGCCGCCTATATCTTCGCGGCCTCGAATGTCTGCGGCTACCGGATCGGCAACGAGGCCTTCGAGGGTCTCCTGGCGAAGCAGAACGTGCGGGTCGACGACGTCCAGCCGCGGGGGCCGTTCGGCAACCGGGTGCAGACGATGTTCACCCTGATGTCGAACCAGATGGCCCAGAACCGCGACCAGGCCTGCATCGCGGTGGCCGGCGAGTACGGGCCGGAGGGTGCGATCACCAAGAACGTCCTGCTGCCGGCCGGTCCGACGACCGGCGCCCCGGCCCCGACGGAGCCCGCCAAGCCCGCGCAGTGATCGTTCAGCCCAGGCGCCACGCGATCGGCGACACCCCGCGCTCGGCCAGCCAGCCATTGGCGCGGCCGAACGGGTCGGATCCCGGGAAATCCCGGGCGCGGTTGAGCGGGGAGGGATGCCCGCTCTCGAACACGCCGTGGCGGCCTGAATCGATCAGCGCCGTCCGGGCGCGGGCCTGGGCGCCCCAGAGCAGGAAGACCGCCGGCTCCGGACGGGCGGAGACCGCGGCGACCGCCTCGTCGGTCAGAGCCGACCAGCCGTAGCGCAGATGCGCGCCGGCCTTTCCGGCCTCGACGGTCAGCGCGCTGTTCAGGAGAAGGACGCCCTGGCGGGCCCAGGGAGTCAGGTCGCCGCCGGCAGCCCGTTCCGAGCCCGCCTCCGCCAGGATCACGCGCAGGGATGCGGGCAGCCGGCCCGAGCCGACATACGAGAAGGCCAGGCCGTTGGCGTCGCCGGGTGTCGGATAGGGGTCCTGCCCCAGGATGACGGCGCGCACCGCCGGCAGCGGCGTCTCTGTCAGCGCGCGGAAGATGTCGGCCGGCGCCGGCAGCACCCGCGCGCCCTCGGCGATCCGGGCATCGACCCGGGCCGCTACGGCGTCGGCCGCACCGCCGGCGAAGAACGGCAGCGCCAGCCACGGCGATCCGGAAGCGCGGAAGGCCGCCAGCGCGGCGGCCACGGGTGTGTCGGTCATCGGGTCTCGCCGGGTCGGACGCTGCGCTCCGCGGTTGCGGGGCACCGGCGCCATGATTAGGGAGAATGGGTCGGCCCCGCGCCAGCGCGTACGGTCCAGCATGTCGCAGCCGGCCTTCGCTGAGCGGGCGGACACCCTACATGGGGCGGACGCGATACCGAACACCCCGGTTCAGGCCCAAGCGCGTGCGCCGGCTGCCGGGTATCCGAAGCCAGAAGAAGGACTCGGCGCGCGGCGCCGGAACGCTGCCATGAACGAACGCGTCGAACCCGCCGCGCTGGCGGATGGCCGGCCCCTCTCGACCCTCGTCCCCGCCGCGGGCGGCCTTCCGGCCGACCACCCGAAGGTGGCCTGGGGCCGCGTCGGCGTGCTGCTGATGAATCTCGGTACCCCCGAGGGCACCAGCTACTGGCCGATGCGCCGCTATCTCAAGGAGTTCCTGTCGGACCGCCGGGTCATCGAGGTGCCCCGGCTGATCTGGTGGCCGCTCCTCAACCTGATCATCCTGACCAAGCGCCCGGGGCCGAAGGGTCGCGACTACGCCAGCGTCTGGAACAACGAGCGGAACGAGGGTCCGCTCAAGACCATCACCCGCGGCCAGAGCGAGCGCCTGCAGGCCGCGATGGGCGATTCCGTCGTGGTCGACTGGGCCATGCGCTACGGCAAGCCGGAGGTGGCTGAACGCCTTCAGGCGCTGCTCGACCAGGGCTGCGACCGGATCCTGCTGGTGCCGCTCTACCCGCAATATGCGGCCGCGACCTCGGCCACCGCCTGCGACCAGGCGTTCCGGGCGTTGATGGACATGCGCTGGCAGCCAACGGTGCGGGTGTCGCCGCCCTATCACGACGACCCGGTCTACATCGCCGCCATGGCCGATTCGATCCGCGAGGGCCTGGCCAAGCTCGACTTCGAGCCCGAGGTGATCCTGACCTCGTTCCACGGCGTGCCGCGCAGCTACCTGCTCAAGGGCGATCCCTATCATTGCCAGTGCCACAAGACCGGACGTCTGATCCGGGAGGCCCTGGGCATGTCGCCCGAGCGGATGCGGGTCACCTTCCAGTCGCGCTTCGGCAACGAGGAATGGCTCAAGCCCTACACCGACGAGACCGTGACGGAGCTGGCGAAATCCGGCGTCAAGCGCATGGCGATCGTGGCCCCCGGCTTCACGGCGGATTGCCTGGAGACGCTGGAGGAGCTCGACGGCGAGAATCGCCACTATTTCGAGGGGAACGGCGGCGAGCGCTTCGCCTACATCCCGTGCCTGAACGATTCCGATCTCGGCATGAAGGTGATCGAGAACGTGGTGCGCCGCGAGCTTCAGGGCTGGGTCTGACGCGAAAGCGCCGCGACGCCGCTTGCGGTCGGGCCCGCCCGGCCTATCATCCTCCGAAGCTGGACGGTTTTCAGATCCGGCGTCGGAGGATCACATGGCGTTCTTCATCGGGATCGCGTGTCCCTGGCTCCTGATCGCGGTGCTCGACCGGATCGCCGAAGGCCGCCGCACGGCCGAGCTCGCCGCGCTGGGCGTCACCGCACCGACGGCCGCCGCCAGGTCCGCCTACCTGCATCCCGACCGGCCGTATTGAGGAATCCGGGCGTCCGGAATCGCCGAACGTCGGAGACTGTGAGAGTTCTCCGGTCGTTCGACCACCCGCCTCGTCATCCTGGGGCCGCGATGCGGAGCCCGGGATCCAGAAACGCAGGCTGAGCAGACCTTCCGCTGTCGGCGGCTCTGGATTCCGGGCTCGCCTGCGGCGCCCCGGAATGACACGGTGATTTATCTTGTCCCCCTCCTAACCGGAGGAGGGGGAAAACCGGTCGCCCCTACCCGATCACGGCTTCTTCGTCTCCGGCGCCGGCTGGGCCGCGGCGGGCGCCGCGTCGGTGCGGTCGATCTTGGCGTCGGCGCGCAGCTTCAGGATTAGGTCCTGCTGGGCCTTGCGGACCAGGTGCTGGTCGATCTGCTCCTTCAGTTCGTCGAAGGTCGGCTGCGGCTTCGTGCGCTTCTCCTCGACCTTGATCACGTGCCAGCCGAACTGGCTCTTGACCGGGTCGGAGACCTGGCCGGGCTTCATCGCGAAGGCGGCGTTGGCGAAGTCCGGGACCATCCGCTCCTTGGTGAACCAGCCGAGATCGCCGCCCTCGGCCTTGGAACCCGGATCCTTCGAAGTCTCGGCGGCGACCTTGGCGAAATCCTCGCCGCCCTTGATCCGCGCGGCGATCTTCTTCGCGTCGCCCTCGTTGTCCACGAGGATATGGCGCGCATGCACCTCCTCCTCGGGCTTCATCAGCTTGACGGTCTGGTCGTAGATCGCGTGCTCGGCCTCGGGGGTGACCGCGCGCTTGGCCTCCTGCTCCAGGTAGTCGTCGAGCAGGAGCTTGTCCCGAAAATAGGCGAGCTTGCGCTTGAACTCCGGCGTGTCGCCGATCTTGGCCGCCTCGGCGGCCTGCGCGCCGACCCGCAGGTCGACCATGTAATCCACCAGCAGGGACTTCTTCTGCGCCTCGTCGACGCCCGGCAGCGACAGGGCCGGATCGTCCGACGCGATGGCCAGGTCGCCCTGCGTGATCGGCTTGCCGTTGACGCTGGCCACCACGGTGTCGGGGCTCGGGGTGGCCGTGTTGGCCGCGGGCGTCGAGGTCTGGGCCGGGGCCACCTGGGGCGCCTGGGCCAGCGCGACACCGGGCATCGCGAGCATCAGGGCGAGCGCGCTCGCGCGCCGGAGGAGGGCGGTGTTCGGCATGCTGGCGTGGTCCTCGGCTGACGTCTCGGCGCCGCCCCGGTGAGGCCGGGCGGCGCGCCGCGGCACAGGTGGCGCGCGTCGCACGAGAAGGCAAGCGCTGCCGTTTCACCCGTCCGGAGCCCGATGGATCGGAGGCTGCCTCTTTCAGGTGCGCCGGCCGATGTTTACCTCTATAAGCCCGGCCAACTCCGCCAAGGCCGGCCCGCCACGTTCACCCGTGGGCGGGCTCGCGCGTCCGCAGGTCAACGATGCTCGGCTCCATCGCCAAGAAGATTTTCGGCTCCTCCAACGACCGGCGCGTCAAGGGCTATCGCCCGCGCGTGGCGCAGATCAACGCGCTGGAACCGGAGATCCAGGCCCTGTCGGACGACGCGCTCCGGGCGCGCACCGACATGCTGAAGGCGGAACTCGCCGCCGGCAAGAGCCTCGACGACATCCTGGTCCCGGCCTTCGCGACGGTGCGCGAGGCGGCCAAGCGCGTGTTCGGCCAGCGCCATTTCGACGTGCAGCTGATCGGCGGCATGGTGCTGCACGAGGGCGGCATCGCCGAGATGAAGACCGGCGAGGGCAAGACCCTGGTGGCGACGCTGCCGGTCTACCTGAACGCCCTCGAGGGCAAGGGCGTCCACGTCGTCACCGTGAACGACTACCTCGCCTCCCGCGACGCGGAGTGGATGGGCCAGCTCTACCGGTTCCTGGGGCTCACCGTCGGCACCATCGTGCACGGGCTCGACGACGAGCAGCGCAAGGCGGCCTATGCCTGCGACATCACCTACGGCACCAACAACGAGTACGGGTTCGACTACCTGCGCGACAACATGAAGTACGAGCTGTCGCAGCTCGCCCAGCGCGGACACAACTTCGCGATCGTCGACGAGGTCGACTCGATCCTGATCGACGAGGCGCGCACGCCGCTGATCATCTCGGGCCCGGTGGACGACCGCTCCGAGCTCTACGTCTCGGTCGACGCGATCATGCCCCGGCTGGTGCGCGAGCATTACGATCTCGACGAGAAGCAGCGCACGGTCTCGCTGACGGAAGCCGGCAACGAGTTCGTCGAGGTGACCCTGCGCGAGGTCGGCCTGCTCAAGGACGGCGACCTCTACGACGCCCACAACGTCAGCCTCGTCCACCACGTGAACCAGGCCCTGCGCGCCCACACGCTGTTCACCCGGGACAAGGACTACATCGTCAAGAACGACGAGGTGGTGATCATCGACGAGTTCACCGGCCGCATGATGCAGGGCCGGCGCTACTCGGAAGGCCTGCACCAGGCGCTCGAGGCCAAGGAGCGGGTGACGATCCAGCCCGAGAACCAGACGCTCGCCTCGATCACCTTCCAGAACTACTTCCGCCTCTACAACAAGCTCGCCGGCATGACCGGCACGGCCTCCACGGAAGCCGACGAGTTCGCCGAGATCTACAAGCTCGACGTGGTCGACATCCCGACCAACAAGGAGGTCGAGCGCGTCGACGAGGACGACGAGGTCTACCGCACGGTCGCCGAGAAGTACGACGGCATCATCGCGGAGATCGACAAGGCGCATAGCCGGCACCAGCCGATCCTGGTCGGCACCGGCTCGATCGAGAAGTCCGAGCACCTGGCCGAGATGCTCAAGAAGCACGGCTACACGCTGCTCGACTATTCCGATCCGAACGCGCTGACCGACGTCTACAAGGCCGCCCGCGAGGGCCGGGTCACCAAGCGCTTCGCCGTGCTGAACGCCCGCTTCCACGAGCAGGAGGCCTACATCGTCGCCGAGGCCGGCGTGCCGGGCGCGATCACCATCGCCACCAACATGGCCGGCCGCGGCACCGACATCAAACTCGGCGGCAACCTCGAGATGCGGATCGAGAAAGAGCTCGGCCACCTGCCGGACGGGCCGGAGCGCGACGCCGCCATCGAGGCGATCAAGGCCGAGATCGCCGACAATCGCGCCAAGGTGCTGGCCTCGGGCGAGCCGGCCGACCCGGCCGCCGGACGCAAGAAGGCCCTGCCGGGCGGCCTCTACATCATCGGCACCGAGCGCCACGAGTCGCGGCGCATCGACAACCAGCTCCGCGGCCGCTCCGGCCGCCAGGGCGATCCCGGCCGCTCGAAGTTCTACCTGTCGCTTCAGGACGACCTGATGCGGATCTTCGGCTCCGACCGCATGGACGGGATGCTGCAGAAGCTCGGCCTGGAGCAGGGTGAGGCGATCATTCACCCCTGGATCAACAAGGCGATCGAGAAGGCGCAGCAGAAGGTCGAAGCGCGCAACTTCGACATGCGCAAGAACGTGCTCAAATACGACAACGTCATGAACGACCAGCGCAAGGTCGTGTTCGAGCAGCGCCGGGACTTCATGGCTCAGGAGAGCGTGCGCGAGACCGTGGACGAGATGCGCGAGGGCGTGATCGACGACCTCGTCGCCCGCTACATCCCGCCGAACGCCTATGCCGAGCAGTGGGACGTCGCCGCCCTGCACGAGCAGGTCCGCGAGGTGCTCAACCTCGACGTCCCGGTGGAGGATTGGGCCAAGGAAGAGGGCATCGCCGACGAGGAGATGCGCGAGCGCCTGCTCAAGGCTGCCGAGACCGCCTATGCCGAGCGGGCCGAGAAGAACGGCACCGAGATCACCGCCTATATCGAGAAGCAGGTCCTGCTCCAGACCCTGGATCACCTGTGGCGGGAGCACCTCGTGACCCTCGACCACCTGCGTCAGGTGATCGGCTGGCGCGGCTTCGCCCAGCGCGATCCGCTCAACGAGTACAAGTCCGAGGCGTTCGACCTCTTCAACAACCTGATCACGGCCCTGCGCGAGCAGGTGACGACGCAGCTCTCCCGCGTCGAGATCGTGCACCAGCAGCCCGACCAGCAGGCCTTCCCGGGCGGCACCCCGGAACTGCCCCCGATGTTCGCCCAGCATCTCGACCCGGTCACCGGCGAGAACGAAATGGATTATGCCGGGCGCGGCTCGGGCAGCGATGGCGGCGGCGGTCCGGCCTACGCCTACGCCGCGCAAGGGCTCGCGGCCGACGGCGCCGTGCTGGAGCGCGATCCGAACGATGCCACCACCTGGGGCCGGGTCGGGCGCAACGAGCCGTGCCCCTGCGGCTCGGGCAAGAAGTACAAGCACTGCCACGGCACGTTCCAGGCCTGAGGCGGCCCGCCCCATGGCCGCCCGCGCCGTCTTCGTCGCCGGCGCCGGCACCGAGATCGGCAAGACCTACGTCACCGCGGCGCTGACCCGGCGCCTGCGGGCGCAGGGTCGGCCGGTGCGGACGCTGAAGCCGCTCGCGAGCGGCGTTCCGCCGCTGAGCGACCCGGCCTTCGCGGAGAGCGACACGGCCCGGCTGCTCGACGCGCAGGGCCTCGGTATCGACGACAAGACGGTCGAGGCCTGCTCACCCTGGCGGTTCGCGGCCCCGCTCGCCCCCGATCAGGCGGCGGTGCTGGAGGGCCGGTCCCTGGCGCTGCCCGACCTCGTCGGCTGGTGCCGGGCGCAGATCGCCCACGGTGACGGAACCCTGATCATCGAGGGTGTCGGCGGGGTCATGAGCCCGGTCACCGAGGCGGCCACCGGGCTCGACTGGCTCAAAGCCCTCGACGTGCCGGCGCTCCTCGTCTCCGGCAGCTATCTCGGCGCGATCAGCCACGCGCTCACCGCCCGCGAGACCCTGCGCCTCCACGGCATCCCGCTCCGCGCCATCGCGGTGAGCGAGAGCGAGGGGGCTCCGGCACCGCTCGCCACCGTGGCCGCGTCGATCACGCGCCATGCCGGCGTGCCGGTCTTCGGCCTGCGGCGCGGCGAAGCCTGCCCCGAGGCGTTGGCCGATCTGGTCTGACCGGGCCTCGTCCGTCGACCGGGCCAATACCTCTACCGTCATTGCGAGCGCAGCGAAGCAATCCAGTGTGGCGCGCGCTCTCAGTTCGTTGCGTATCCCTGGGTTGCTTCGCTCCGCTCGCAATGACGTGAGCGTCGACGACAAGCTCTTCCTCCGCAAACGGATCCGGTCGCGCCGGCTTTCACTTCGCCGGCCGGCGCTCTACCTGTCCGGCCAGGGCGAACGATGTAATCCCGCGGGAGCCGTGCGTTGAGTCAGTCCCTTGCCCCCGCGGCGGCGCCGGGTTCCCAGGCCGGTGCCGGCGACGAGCCCGCGTCCCAGAAGGGCCGGCTCAAGCCGGCGCTGATCTTCGGGGCGCTGGGCGTCGTCTACGGCGATATCGGGACGAGCCCGCTCTACGCCTTCAAGGAGGCCGTGAAGGCGGCGACCGCGGGCGGCGCCGCGGTGCCGGCGGCGGCCACGGGTGCGGTATCGCTGATCCTGTGGGCGCTGATCCTGATCGTGTCGCTGAAATACGCGGTGTTGATCCTGCGCGCCGACAACAAGGGCGAGGGCGGCATCGTCGCCATGCTGGCCTTGCTCGGCGCCCGGCAGGCCCGCCACGGGACCTGGAAGGCGGCGCTGCTGGTGGTCGGGCTGATCGGCGCGGCCCTGCTCTACGGCGATGGCGCGATCACCCCGGCGATCTCGGTGCTGTCGGCCATCGAGGGGTTGAAGGTCGACGCGCCGGCCCTCGGCCGTTTCGTCGTGCCGATCACGATCGCGATCCTGGTCGCGCTGTTTTCGGTGCAGCACAAGGGCGTGGCGGCGATCGGCCGGGTGTTCGGCCCGGTGATGCTGCTGTGGTTCGTGGTGCTGGCGGCGCTGGGGATCGGCGGCATCCTGCACAAGCCGGAGATCCTCGCCGCGGTGAACCCGCTGCGCGCTGTCGACTTCATGCTGCATGCCGGCTGGCACGTGAGCTTCGCCATGCTGGGCGCCGCCTTCCTGGCGGTGACCGGCGGCGAGGCGATGTATGCCGATCTCGGCCATTTCGGCGCCATGCCGATCCGGGCGGCGTGGTTCGTCCTCGTCCTGCCGGCGTTGGTGCTCAACTATTTCGGCCAAGGCGCCCTGCTGCTGGCCTCGCCGGACGCGATCGAGAACCCGTTCTTCCGGCTCTGCCCGGATTGGGGCCATTACCCGCTGATCGCGCTGGCGACGCTCGCCACGATCATCGCCTCGCAGGCAATCATCTCCGGCGTGTTTTCCCTGACCCAGCAATCGGTGCAGCTCGGCTTCCTGCCGGCCATGCGCATCGTCCAGACGGCCAAGGAGGAGCGCGGCCAGATCTACGTCCCGATGGTGAACTGGCTCCTTGCCGCCGCGACCCTGATCGCCGTGGTGATGTTCGGCTCCTCCGACGCGCTCGCCGGGGCCTACGGGATCGCGGTCTCGATGCTGATGGGCATCACCACCCTGCTCGCCGCGCTGATCGCGCTCCGCTGGGGCTACAACCCGATCCTGGTCTTCGCGGTCAACGGCCTGTTCCTCGCCATCGACACGGTGTTCTTCGCGGCCAACAGCGTGAAGATCCTCGAGGGCGGCTGGTTTCCCCTGGTGCTCGCCGGCCTCGTCGCCCTGATGATGCTCACCTGGAAGAAGGGCAACGAGCTGGTCGAGGAGGCCCGGGTCGCCCTGCGCCTGCCGGAGGATGCCTTCCTGGCCGGGCTCCAGCACCGCGAGCTGCTGCGCCTGCCCGGCACCGCGGCCTTCCTGTCGGCGGCCGAGCACGGGATCCCGCTCCACCTGTCGCGCTTCGTCGAGCGCAACCGCGCCCTGATGGAACGGATCCTGATCATCACCGCCCTCTACGAGGAGACCCCGACGGTCCCGGCGGAGCAGCGCGCCCACGTGACGATCCTGGCGCCGGACTTCTACCGGGTGATCCTCCGCTACGGCTTCATGGAAGAGGCCTCGATCCCGGAGGGGCTGGCCTGCGCCGTCGCCTCGCGCCACCTGCCCGCGCACGTCATCGAGGACATGACTGTGTTCGTCGGCCACGAGACCATCATCCCCCGGAGCGACAAGCGCGGGATGGCGCCCTGGCGGGAGAACCTGTTCGCCTTCATGCAGCGCAACGCCGAGCGCACCGGCGCCTTCTTCGGCGTGCCGACGCGGCAGGTGGTCGAGGTCGGCACCGAGATCGAGATCTGAGGCTTCGGAGAGCCGCCGGGAACCGCCGCGCAGACTGGAACGCATAAAGACATGTTTATGTCTTGATTGCTTCGTATCCCGCGAAGTGGTAGAGGCTGGCCCCGAACCGCAACGCGAACACACGGAGCCGCCGACTCATGGCCAAGGATTATATCGTCAAGGACATCGGGCTGGCCGATTACGGCCGCAAGGAGATCTCGATCGCCGAGACGGAGATGCCGGGCCTGATGGCGGTCCGCGAGGAGTACGGCGCTGCGCAGCCCCTGAAGGGCGCCAAGATCGCCGGCTCGCTCCACATGACGATCCAGACCGCGGTGCTGATCGAGACCCTGAAGGCGCTCGGCGCCGACATCCGCTGGGTCTCCTGCAACATCTACTCGACCCAGGACCACGCCGCCGCCGCCATCGCGGCCGCCGGCATCCCGGTCTTCGCCGTGAAGGGCGAGACCCTGGAGGAGTACTGGGACTACACCTCGCGCCTGTTCGATTGGCATGACGGCGGCATGCCGAACATGATCCTCGACGACGGCGGCGACGCCACCATGTTCGTCCATCTCGGCCTGCGCGCCGAGAACGGCGACACCGCCTTCCTCGACAAGCCGGAGAGCGAGGAGGAGGAGATCTTCTTCGCGCTGCTGAAGAAGAAGCTCGCCGAGAAGCCGAAGGGCTGGTTCGCCGGCCTCGCCGACAGCATCAAGGGCGTCTCCGAGGAGACCACCACGGGCGTCCACCGCCTGTACGTGCTGGCCAAGGAGGGCAAGCTGCTCTTCCCGGCGATCAACGTGAACGACTCGGTCACCAAGTCGAAGTTCGACAACCTCTACGGCTGCAAGGAGTCGCTGGTCGACGGCATCCGCCGCGGCACCGATGTCATGATGGCCGGCAAGGTCGCCATGGTCGCCGGCTTCGGCGATGTCGGCAAGGGTTCGGCCGCGTCCCTGCGCAATGCCGGCTGCCGCGTGCTGGTCTCGGAGATCGACCCGATCTGCGCGCTCCAGGCCGCCATGGAGGGCTACGAGGTCGTGACGATGGAGGACGCCGCCCCGCGCGCCGACATCTTCGTCACCGCCACGGGCAACAAGGACATCATCACGATCGATCACATGCGGGCCATGAAGGACCGGGCGATCGTCTGCAATATCGGCCACTTCGACAACGAGATTCAGGTCGCCGGCCTGAAGAACCTGAAGTGGTCCAACATCAAGCCGCAGGTGGACGAGATCACCTTCGCGGACGGTCACCGCATCATCCTCCTCTCGGAGGGGCGCCTGGTGAACCTCGGCAACGCGACCGGTCACCCGTCCTTCGTGATGTCGGCCTCCTTCACCAACCAGACGCTGGCCCAGATTGAGCTCTGGACCAACCCGGGCAAGTACCAGAAGCAGGTCTACACCCTGCCCAAGACCCTCGACGAGAAGGTCGCGGCGCTGCACCTGGAGAAGATCGGCGTGAAGCTCTCGAAGCTGCGCCCCGATCAGGCCGCCTATATCGGCGTGTCCGAGTCCGGGCCGTTCAAGCCCGAGCATTACCGCTACTGAGCCGGCCTCGGCCGGGGATGCTTCCGGTCGACGCCCGTCGAACCGGAAGTTGAATTCCCGACCGACGGGACGGTAGCCGGCGCGGCTTTGACCGCCGCGATCACGAACCAAAAAGGGCCCGGCGCGCTGCGTCGGGCCCTTTCGTTTGTCAACCCATTCCGGGCCCGACACACTGTGTCTTCTAAGTGTCGTTAACGGATGATTGTGAGCCGTCGGCGTATAGCCACGCTTCGTTCCCCTTCCGGGTGGATTCCGCAGCACGTTAAGGTGCGGGCGAATCTTAGATCGGTGGGTCCGCAACGGTTCGGGAGAATCGCCTGCGGGGACGGTGCGTTCTGCGCCGCGCGGTTGCACGCGCATTCGGATCGCCAGGGGTGGGGGCAGGGCTATCATGGGTGTCGGTCGTGCCGCGCACGTTCGAATCTGCGTGGGTGCGCTCACATTGACGGCGGCGAGCGCTGCGCTCGCCGAACTGCCCGAGACCGCGACCGCGCACGCGCCGCGTGAGATGCACGGCGTCGCCGCCCTGGCGATCTTCGGCGGCCTCGTCGCCTTCGCGGTGATTCTCTCACTGCTCCACCTCTACGAGCGCAGTCGCTGGACCCGCCGGGAGCGCGAGCTCGCCGGCGCCCTCGACGTGCTGCGCGGCGCCCATGACCGCGCCGAGATGCTGCTAAACGCCGAGCGCCAGATCATCGTCACCTGGGACCGGCGCAGCGAGCCCGTGGTCGAGGGCGATATCAGCCTAGCGATCTACGGCGAGCGGCCGACCTCCGGCTATGCCCGCCGGGTCCTGGCCTTCGGCACCTGGCTGGTCGCCTCGGATGCCGCCGCCGTCGAGGCCGCGGTCGAGACCCTGCGGGCCCGGGGCACGAGCTTCACGCTGAGCCTGCGCACCCAGACCGGGCGCAGCATCGACGCCCACGGGCAGGCGGTGGCCGGCCGGGCGCTCCTGCGCCTGCGTGAGACCAGCCAGGAGCGCTGCGAGATCGCCGACCTGCGCGCGACCCTGGACGAGACCCGCCGCGGCCTGTCGGCGCTGGCCGGCCTGCTCGACGCGATCCCGCAGCCGGTCTGGCGCCGCAACCGCGAGGGCGGCCTGAGCTGGGTCAACGCCGCCTACGTGGCGGCCGTGGAGGCGGAGAGCCGCGAGGCCACGTTGGACCGCGGCATCGAGCTGTTCGACCGTCCGGCCCGCGAGGCCATCGCCCGGGACGAGGCGGCGCGGGCTGCCGGCCTGTCCCGCAGCGTCCCGCGGCTCTCGGCGGTGATGGCCGGCAGCCGGCGCATGCTCGACGTCTTCGAGACCACCCTGGACAGCGGCCGCGTCGGCATCGCCATCGACGTCTCGGAGCTGGAGAGCGTCCGCGCCGACCTGCAGCGCCAGATGAACGCCAACGTCCGCACCCTCGACCAATTGCCCACCGCGGTGGCGATGTTCGACGTGTCGCAGCGGCTGATCTTCCACAACGCGGCCTATCGCCAGCTCTGGGACCTCGATCAGGCGTTCCTGGACAGCCGACCCTCCGACGGCGAGATCCTCGATCACCTCCGGGCCGAGCGGAAGCTCGAGGAGCATGCCGATTTCCGCGGCTGGAAGCAGGGGGTGCTGGCCGCCTACCGGGCCGCCGAAGCCAACCAGAGCTGGTGGTACCTGCCCGACGGGCGCACGCTCCGGGTTGTCGCCGACCCGAACCCGCAGGGCGGCCTGACCTATCTGTTCGACGACGTCTCCGACAGCCTGAACGCGGAATCCCGCTACAACGCCCTGCGCCGCCTCCAGGCGGAGACGCTCGACACCCTCGCCGAGCCGGTGGCGGTGTTCGGCGCGGACGGGCGCATGACGCTCGCCAACCGGGCGTTCTGCACCGTGTGGCGGCTCGATCCGGCGGCCGTGGAGGAGCGGCCACACGTCGATGCCGTCATCGAATCCTGCCGGTCGCTCGCACCCGCCGAGGAGCCCTGGCTCGACATCCGCGACGCGGTGGTCGGCCTCGAATCCCGCACCGCCCGGTCCTGCCGCCTGGAGGTGGTGGACGGCACCGTCCTCGATTGCGCCGCGCAGCCGCTGCCCGAGGGCGCGACCCTGCTCACCCTGATCGACGTCACCGCGAGCGTGAATGTCGAGCGGGCGCTCACCGAGAAGAACGACGCCCTGGAGAAGGCCGCGCAGCTGCGCGACACCTTCGTGCACCATGTCTCCTACGAGCTGCGCTCGCCGCTCACCAACATCATCGGGTTCACCCAGCTTCTCGGCGACGAGACGGTGGGCGCGCTCAACGACCGGCAGCGCGAATATTCCGACCACATCATGCGCTCCTCGGCGGCGCTGCTCGTGATCATCAACGACATCCTCGACCTCGCCTCGATCGATGCCGGCTCCCTGGAGCTTCAGCGCGAGGAGGTCGACGTCCAGTCCACGATCGAGGCTGCCGTGCGCGGGATCGAGGATCGGCTGGCCGAATCCCACATCACCCTCGCGCTGGACGTGCCGGAGGATATCGGCAGCGTCCACGCGGACGGGAAGCGCGTCCGCCAGATCCTGTTCAACCTGCTGTCCAACGCCGTCGGCTTCTCGGATGCCGGGCAGCGCGTCGAGGTCCGGGCCCGCCGGGAAGCCCACGATCTGGTCCTCAGCGTGCGTGACCACGGCCGCGGCATGCCGCCTGAGATCGCCGATTCGGTCTTCAACCGCTTCGAGAGCCACACCCTGGGGACCCGCCATCGCGGGGTCGGGCTCGGCCTCTCGATCGTGCGGTCCTTCGTCGAACTCCATGGCGGGCGGGTCCATCTGGAGACCGCGCCCGGGGCCGGAACCCAGGTGACCTGTACCTTCCCACTTTTCCCTCTTGAGGGCCCGCGTCTCGATCACCGTGAGGCGGGCCGTCCCTTCACCCTCCAGCCCGCCACCGCAACGCGCAAACCCGGCTTGGCACTCCACTAGCGGGTGCAGCGAACAGGCCCGGCCGTTTCTCCGATCCGGCCCCTGCGGCGGGCTTGATTAATCCCCCGCCCGGGATCAGCAGGGGGCATGTCCGCGCATGATCGTTCCGGCTGGGCCGTCTTCGGCATCGGCGATTTCCGCCTGTTCGGTTCGGCCCGCTTCCTCACGGGCCTCGCCTATCAGATGCAGGCGGTGGCGATCGGCTGGTTCGTCTACGACCTGACCCATTCCGCCCTGGCCTTGGGCCTCGTCGGGCTGGCGGGCTTCCTGCCCGCGGTGGTCTGCGCCCTGATCACCGGCCATGTGGCGGATGCCTATGACCGGCGCCTGGTCGGCGCCGCGGCCTTCGGCCTCCAGAGTCTGGCGAGCTTCGGCCTCCTCGCCTATGCGCTCGCCGGCCTCCAGGCGGTCTGGCCGATCTACGCCCTGGTGATCGTCGTCGGCACCGCCCGGGCCTTCGCCAATCCGGCCCTGCAAGCGCTTCTGCCGACCCTGGTACCGGGCCCGCAATTCGGCTCGGCGATCGCCTGGAACGCCTCGCTCTGGCAGAGCGCCTCGGTGATGGGCCCGGCACTGGGCGGGCTGCTCTACGCCCTCGGGCCGTCGGTCGTGTTCGGCGGCGCGGCGGCGAGCTTCGCCGTCGCCAGCCTGCTGACGGCCCTGATCCGCTTCCGGCCCGCCGCCGTGACCGAGCGGCCGCCGATCACCTGGGCGGCGCTTTCGGCCGGCATCGGCTACATCCGCTCGCAGCCGGTGGTGCTGGGCGCCATCAGCCTCGACCTGTTCACGGTCCTGCTGGGCGGCGCCACCGCGCTCCTGCCGATCTATGCCGGCGAGGTGCTGCATGTCGGGCCCCTGGGCCTCGGGGCGCTGCGGAGCATGCCGGCCTTCGGAGCCGTCGCCACGGCGGTGCTGCTCGCCTATCGCCCGCTCCGGCGCCATGCCGGGGTGCGGATGCTCCGGGCGGCGGCCGTGTTCGGCGCCGCGACGGTCGTGTTCGGCCTCTCGACCTCGCTGCCCCTGTCGATGGCCTGCCTGTTCGTCACCGGCGCCGCCGACATGATCTCGGTCTATGTCCGCCAGACCTTCGTGCAGGGCGAGACGCCGGACGCCATGCGCGGCCGGGTCTCCGCGGTGAACACCGTGTTCATCGGGGCCTCGAACGAGCTCGGCGAGTTCGAATCCGGCCTGCTCGCCGCTGCGATCGGGGCGGTCCCGGCGGTGGTGGCGGGTGGTGCCGCGACGATCGCCGTCGCGCTGCTCTGGGGCCGGTTCTTCCCAGCGCTGCGGGCGCGGGACCGGTTGCTGGTGCAGGGATAGCGGCAGTCCACCCCGTCTCGAGCACGACACGGCATACAACCGGATTTTTCAGGCCTATGGACGGCTCCGGCGAAGCTGCGCTCGATTATCCATTTCGCGCCTCCGATCAATCCGAAAATGGATAATTTGTTTCCAATCATGGACTTAGATGATACGTACCAAGCCCTGAACGTCGGCAGGGACGGGTACGATGCCCTACAGGGAACTCGACGACGAACAGGCCCGGCAACTCATCAACGCCGAGCAGGTCTTCGATGCCTATCGCGCGGCGCGCTCGACCTTGCAGAGCCGCTTCGCCGGTTCGATGGCCTGGAAAACCGTCGATGGGCGCAGCTACCTCTATCGTTTCAAGGATGGCGTCTGGAAATCCCTCGGTCCTCGTTCGGAGGCGACGGAGGCCATCCACCAACGCTTCGTCGATGGCCGTTCGCACGCGAAGATGCGCAGCACCGCGCTCGCACAACGGCTGGACAGGATCGCGGCCGTCAGCCGCGCGCAGCGGCTCGGCCGGATGCCGGTGATCGCCGCCCGGATCCTGCGGGCTCTGTCCGACGCCCGTCTCACGGAACCGGTGGTCGCCACAGTTGGGACCAATGCGCTGTTCGCCTATGAGCGGATGGCCGGCGTCCAGATCGACCAAGCGGTCCTCGAAACAGCCGATTTCGACCTGTTGTACGACGCGCGGGCCAGCCTGAAACTCATCGTCCCGGAAGTGGCGGCATCGGGAGTCGTCGGCCTGCTCCGGAAGGTCGATCATTCCTTCGAGGTCATGGGCAAGCGCGGGTTTCGTGCGGCAAACCGCGACGGCTACATCGTCGATCTGATCACACCCGCTCCGAAAGACCCCATTCGGCCGAGCGAAGCGAGGCAGATCGGGCGCGACCCCGACGACCTCGTCGCCGTCGAGATCGTCGGTCTGGCCTGGCTCGTGAACAGTCCCAAGGTCCGGGTCACGGTGCTCGATCTGCGCGGCTACCCGGCCGAGATGACCGTGCCCGATCCGCGAGCCTTCGCGCTCCACAAAGCATGGCTTTCGGGAAGACCGGATCGCAATCCCGAGAAGCGTCGCCGCGATGGCGCGCAGGCTCGGCTCATTGCGGAACTTGTCGCCCGCTACCTGCCGCATCTCGCCTTCGACGATCCCGCCCTCGGGGCTCTGCCGAAAGCGCTGCGGGATCAAGCCGCGACGCTCACATCTGCCGACACGGGCCGGGAAACGAACGACGCCCTGGAGCCCGACTGGTAGCCGGGCTCCAAGATCCCAAAAGACTCAGCGGCCCGCGAGCAGCGGCGACCAAGTCGGGTCGGAGGCGTAGGAGGGGGTCGGGATCGGCTGCTCCACCTTGCCGGTGATGTCGACCATGAACAGCTTGCCGCCGCCCTGGCCGCCCGGATCGCGGAAGAACAGCACGTACTGGCCGTTCGGCGCGAAAGTCGGGCCCTCGTTGTGGTAGCCCTCGGTGAGGACGCGCTCGCCGGTGCCGTCGGGCTTCGACACGCAGATGGCGAAGCCGCCGTTGCGCTGGCGGGTATAGGCGATCAGGTCGCCGCGCGGGGACCAGGCCGGCTGCGAGGCCGAGCCGGCGCCGAAGGTGATCCGGTGCGGGTTCGAGCCGTCGGCGCCCATCACGTAGACCTGCTGCGAGCCGCCGCGATCCGATTCGAACGCGATCTGCGAACCGTCCGGCGCGTAGGTCGGCGAGGTGTCGATCGCCATGCCGTTGGTGACCGAGTGCTGGGCCTTCGTGGCGATATCCATCGTCACGATGTCAGCGTTGCCGCCCTGCTGCACGCTCATCACCAAGCGGCGGCCGTCCGGCGAGAAGCGCGGGCTGGCGCTCATCGAATCGACGTTGCCCAGCGCCTGGCGGGCGCCGGTCTCGAGGTTGATCACCTGGACGCGGGGCTGGTGCCCGGTGGCCTGGGACATGAAGGCGATGTCCTGCGTGGCCGGCGAGTAGCGCGGCGCGACGATCGAGGTCTCGCCGCTGGTGATCGCCCGGACATTGGCGCCGTCCTGGTCCATCACCATCAGGCGCTTGCGGCGGTTCTCCTTGGGGCCGCTCTCGTCCACGAAGGCGATGCGGCTGTCGAACCAGGGGCCGAGGCCGGTGATCTTGGTGTAGACCGCGTCCGAGATCAGGTGGCCGGTGCGCCGGGCATTGGCGGTGTCGGTGCCGTATTGCTGGCCGGTCATCTGCTGGCCGGAGGTCACGTCCCAGAGGCGGAACTCGACCTTCAGCTTACCCGACGCGTCGCGGGAGACGCGGCCCGTCACGAGACCCTGAACGCCGGTGGCGCGCCACTTCTCGAAATTCGGCGCGGCGTCGAAATTCGGCTGCTCGGGGAAGCGCGCATGGTCGAGGGGCGTGAAGTAGCCGGAGCGGCGCAGGTTGTTGGTCACCACGCCGGAGACGAGGCCGCCGAGGCTCGGGTCGCCGCCGAAATCCGCGATCGCGATCGGCATCGGCTGGAAGCTGCCGCCACCGATGCGCAGCTGCAGCTGTGCCTGGGCCGGAGCCGCGAAGCCGAGGGCGATCGCGAGGAACGCCAGCAGCGCGACCAGGCGCGCGGCGAGGGGCGCCGGAAGAGGCCCGGCGGAGGGAAGGTTCTGCATGGGTCGGATCCGAGTGACGATCAGACGGGGGAGGGGGATGACGGCAGGCTGCGCGGACGGCGACCTCAGGTCGCCGTGAATTCGAACTCCGCGTTGATGGCCTTCCAGTCGTTGTAATACGGCGCGTAGGTGGCCGGAATGTTATACGGCGCGCAGCGGCGCACCGCCCGGAGCGCGGCTTGCGCGATCGACTGGTCCACGGCGCTCGAACCGCCCCGCATGATCCGCGGCTCGGTGCTGAGCGAGCCGTTCGGGTTCAGGCGGATGTCGAGCACCGGCAGGACCACCCCCTGGGCGGCGCCGGGGGGGGCGGAGTAGCAGCGCTCGATCTGCTGCTGCAGCAACCCGACCAGGGCGTCGCGCAGGGACGGCGACAGGCGCTGCGCGGTGCCGGTCGCGGCGCCGAGAGCCGCCACCTTCTGCACCGTGTGGCCGGTCGCGCCGGTGGATTGCGACGGCACCTTCGACGCCAGCATCGAGCGGATGTCGCCCGCGTTGAACTTGTTGGCGAGCTCGGCCTGCTTGCGTGCCTTGGCCTCGCCGTCGGCCTTGGCCTTCGCGTCCGCCATCGCCTTGGCTTTCGCCTTGGCGGCGGCCTCGGCCTTGGCGGCGGCTTCCGCCTTCTCCTGCGCGGCCTTGGCCTCGGCCATCTCCTTCTGCCGCTCGGCTTCCGCCTCGGCCTTGGCTTCGGCGGCCTTCCGGGCCGCTTCCCGGGCGGCCTCGGCCTTGGCGGCATCCGCCTTGGCCTTGGCCTCGGCTTTCGCGGCGGCGGCCTTCGCGGCGGCGGCCGCAGCTTCGGCCTCCTGCCGCTCGATCAGCTTGTCGAGCTGCTCGCGCTTCTCGGCTTCGGCCTTCGCGGCCGCCTTCGCCTCGGCCTTGGCGGCCGCGGCCTTCTCGGCGGCGGCAGCCTTGTCCGCGGCGGCTTTCTCGGCAGCTTTCTCCGCAGCCTTGGCGGCGGCCTTCTCGGCCTCACGCTTCTCCTGGGCGGCCTTGGCGGCTTTGGCCGTCTCCTGCGGATCCGGCTCGGCGCGCAGCGGCATCTCCTCCGCGTTGGCGAGCTTCATCTCGGCCGTGCGGGTCGGAGCGGTCGGCGCGTCGGTCTTGGCGTTCTCGGGCTCGCGATCCTCGACCTTCTCGGCCTGGCGGTCGGCCCGCGGCTGGGCGTTCGGCATCGGCTTGTCGGCCTGGCGCTCGCCCTTGGTGATCTCGGAGAACTGGTTCTCGGTGATCACCTCGACCGGCACGCCCTCCTGCGCCTCGGGCAGGGCCGGAGCCGCCACGCTGAACAGCGCGAAGGCCAGCAGCGCCACGTGGGTGCCGGCGGAGATCCAGACACCCGGTTCCTTGCGGTCGAAGTGGAACTCCACGGTTCAGACCCTACTGATGCTCAGGCTCGGTCACGAGGGCGACCTTCTTGAAGCCGCCGCCGGTCACGATCGCCATCACCTGGGCGACGCGGCCGTAATCGACCCGCTTGTCGCCGCGTACGAACACGCGCTCCTCGGTGCCGGTCTTGGCCGTCTCGAGCAGCTTCGGGATGATTGTGTCGTCGGTCAGCTCGTCCTCGCCGAGGAAGACCTGGCCGGTCTGCCGGATCGAGAGCGTCACCGGCTTCACGTCGGAATTGAGCGGCGACGCCTTGGATTGCGGCAGGTCGAGGGGGACGCCCACCGTCATCATCGGCGCCGCGACCATGAAGATGATCAGCAGCACCAGCACGACGTCGATGAACGGCGTCATGTTGATCTCGTTGATCGGCCCGCCGCGCCGGCCTCTGCGCCGCCGCCGCTTGCCGCCGTGGGATGCACCCGCCGCCATGCTCATGGATCAATCTCCTGGATCGGCCCGGTCAGGCGGCGAGCGAGAGGCGCTCGTCGATCTGGCGGGAGAGGATCGCGGAGAACTCGTCGGCGAAACCCTCCAGCCGCGATTGCGACTTCGAGACCTCGGCCTGGAGCTTGTTGTAGGCGAGGACCGCGGGAATCGCGGCGAACAGGCCGATCGCGGTGGCGAACAGGGCCTCCGCGATGCCGGGCGCCACGACGGCGAGCGAGGTGTTCTTGGAGGCCGCGATCGAGGTGAACGCGGTCATGATGCCCCAGACCGTGCCGAACAGGCCGATATACGGGCCGGCCGAACCGATCGAGGCGAGGAACAGCAGGCGCGATTCGAGCCGCTCGACCTCCCGCTGGATGGTGACGTCGAGCTGCTTCTCGATGCGCTGCGACAGGGACTGGACCTGACGGCCCGAGCCCTCGAACGAGCGCTTCCACTCGCGCATGGCGGCCACGAACACCGCGGCGAGCCCGGTGGCCGGGCGGTCGTTGAACGAGCGGAACAGCTCCTCGAGGGAGCGGCCGGACCAGAACGCATCCTCGAACGCGTCCATCTCGGCCTTGGTACGGCGGAACAGCAGCGTCTTGTCGACGATGATCGACCAGCACCAGATCGAGGCGCTGAGCAGCCCGATCATCACGATCTTCACGACGAAATGGGCTTGCAGGAACAGCCCGAGCAACGTCATGTCGGCGACAGGCGCGGCCTGCATCGCGTCGGCTGGGTTCATCCGTCGAGATCTCCTGCTCCGGATCGCGATGCGCCGGGCGAGGCCCGCGTCCGCCGGATCCGTGAGCGATATCAATGCTATCGCCCGCGAATCTGTCGAAAGTAAGGGCCGTCTTCGCGCCGGGACTCACGGCATCGCGCGGTCTTCGTTAAGGCCGCGACAGGGTTAAGGATCGGTTTCGATCCGGGCGATCCCAAGGCATTCGGAAGTATCGGCCGGGGGGCGCAACGCAAGGCTGGACCTCGCGAAACCGACGCCCTTATTCTCCCGGGGCCAGAGTGCCGCGCGCACCGCGAGTCTCAGTACAGGAAGCGCCATGACCCTGCCCGTCCCGAGCCTCCACGGCCTGCTGCCCGCCGAGCCCGCCCGATTCCTCGGCTGGTCCTGTATCGCCGACCCGGCCATCGCCGGCGCCCTCGCGCGGTCGGGCTTCGACGCCGTGCTCCTCGACCAGCAGCATGGCGCGCACGATTACCATTCGTGCTGCGCGGCGATCACCGAGGTGGCGCTCGCCGGCAAGCCGAGCCTGGTCCGCATCCCGGTGGGCGACTTCGCCATGGCATCGCGGATGCTGGATGCCGGCGCCTCGGGCATCGTCGCGCCGATGATCAACAGCGTGGCCGACGCGCAGGCGCTGGCCGCCGCCACCAAGTACCCGCCGGTCGGTCAGCGGAGCTGGGGGCCGGACCGCGCCATGTGGATGTCGGGTCAGAGCGATGCGACCGAGTTCCTCGCGGGCGCCAACGCCCGGGCGCTGACCATCGCCATGTGCGAGACCGCGGAGGCGATCGACGCGCTGGGGGCGATCCTGGCCCTGCCGGGCATCGACGGCATCCTGGTCGGCCCCGCCGACCTGTCGATCGCCCTGTCCAAGGGCACAACCATCGACCCGGCCGGCGCGGCGGTCACGGCGGCCCTCGGCGAGATCGTGCGCAAGACCCGGGCGGCCGGCAAGCTGCCCTGCGCCTTCTCGCCGTCGCCCCTGCGGGCCCGGGAGATGGTCGCCATGGGCTTCCAGCTGGTCTCGGTCGAGTACGACGCGATGACCATCGTGAACGCCTTCGCCAAGCTCCTGCGCGACACCGACCCGACGCGGGTCGCCTAGGTTTCGCCGGGCGTCAGGAGTCGACGCAGGACCTCCGGCAGGCGAATGGCACGGCCGTCGCGCACGCAGGCGACCGTGACCTCGGCGGCGACCAGGAGCTCGTCGGCCCGGCGGACTTCCTGCGCCAGCTGCATCGAGGCGCCCCGCAGCTGCTGCGTGCGGGTCACGATGGTGAGCTGGTCGTCCATGCGGGCGGGCCGGATGAAGTCCAGCGTCATCCGGCGGACTACGAAGACGAGGCCGCTTGCCTCCCGGTGCAGCTCGGACTGGTCGCCCGCCAAGCCGCGCAGCAATTCGGTCCGGCCCCGCTCCAGGAAGCGCAGGTAGCTCGCGTGGTAGACGAAGCCCGAGAAATCGGTGTCCTCGTAATAGACCCGCACCGCCAGGCGGTGTGGCTTCGTACCGGCAGGGTTCGCTTCGCTCATCGGCGTCGTCTACGGCATGGCGCGGAGGCGGGGAAACCCCGTCGCCGGAACAGTCGCGGCGGCTTGCCGCCCGGCCGGGGGGCCGACATGACGAGGGCCGCTCTGGGGCGGCCCTCGCATGGTCAGGTCTGTGCGGTCGGATCAGCCGCCGATGCGGGCGGCCAGGCTCGCCGAATGGGCGTGCTCGTCGGCGATGTAGGGCAGTGCCTCGCTGGCGAAGCGGCGGCCCTGGGCGCTGTCGCCCGACTTGGCATAGGCGTCGTAGAGCGCCAGGGTCTGGGCGTCGGACCGGGCCTGCTGGTCGATATAGGCGCGATCGAAGGACCGGCCGTTCGGGGCCGACTGCAGCCGGGCCAGACGGGCCTGACCGCGCTTGCCCAGCGCCACGCGACGACCCGGCTCGGTCGGGCTGTTGTCGACGATGCCGACCGCGCCGAGCGCGCCGCCGACGATGCTGGTGCCGAGATTGGCCGCGATGGTCACCGGGGCCAGCACGAAGCCGACCGGGTTGCTCAGATCCGTCTTGATGCCCTGGTTGTCCGACACCACCGTGCCGTTGCGCGACAGGGAGGTGTTCGGCGGCAGCAGCGCGTCGGTGGTGGCCTTACGCTCGACCAGGACGCGGTTGGCGTAGTTGCGGACCCGCGGGTTGCGCGAACGCTGGAGGGCGATGCGGCTCGCCTCGATGCTGGTGGCGTCCGAACGCAGCGCCTCGGCGCGGAAGGCCGGGGTCTCGGTCGCGGCGGCGCCGACATCCTGCTGGTTGGCGAAGGGCTGGATGCGGATCGGGAGCGCGTCCTGCGCGAAAGCCGGCGTCGTGAGCGCAGCAGCGGAAAGGCCGAGGACGGCGAGCGTGAGTGTCTTCATATCGGAAGGTGGTCCTTGGTGTTCTTATTGATGGCTCAAAGATCTCTCGAGATTCCGTGGCCGCGGCCACAGTCCCGCAATCTTGCCAGCGCCACGCGGACTGGGCGCGGTCGCGAGCACAACTGTCGCGTTTCCCCACTGTTCCGCAGGCGGGATCGCTTTTGCGCGATCGGATCCCGGGGCGCGACTACGTAAAAGCTGGGCAATAGCCTCAGCGCATCCGGTGCGAAAACCGTGACCGGACAAGCCTTTGCCGGCTGAGCAGCCGGGCCCGGCCGCGGGCTGGCGACCCGTTATCGATGCGGTTTCCTATGAGGAGGGCGTGAACCAGCCCCGTTCCGACCGCATGGACATTGACGAAAAGCAGGTCAGACGGCGTCGCCGTCATCGAAGAGCAGGTTCTGTTCCCGCTTGGGCTCGGCGAAGCCCATGTGCCGGAAGGCGTGCCGGGTGAGCACCCGGCCGCGCGGGGTGCGCTGCACGAAGCCGCGCTGGATCAGGTAGGGCTCGATGATGTCCTCGATCGCGTCGCGCGGCTCGGACAGGGCGGCGCCGATCGTCTCGATGCCCACCGGTCCGCCGCCGAACGAGGTCGCGATCAGCGTCAGGTACTTGCGATCCATCACGTCGAGGCCGACCGAATCCACGTCGAGCAGCTTCAGCGCCCGGTCGGCGATGGCGCGCGTCACCGTCTCGGCCTCGGCCACCACGGCGAAGTCGCGCACCCGCCGCAGCAGCCGGCCGGCGATGCGCGGCGTGCCGCGCGCGCGCCGGGCGATCTCGTTGGCGCCTTCCGGCGACATGCCGAGCCCGAGCACCCGGGCGCCGCGGGCCACGATCTTCTCGAGCTCGTCGATCTCGTAGAATTCGAGCCGGATCGGGATGCCGAACCGGTCGCGCAGCGGCGTCGTCAGCAGCCCCGCCCGGGTGGTGGCCCCGACCAGCGTGAATTTCGGCAGCTCGATCTTCACCGAGCGGGCCGCCGGGCCTTCGCCGATGATGAGGTCGAGCTGGTAATCCTCCATGGCCGGGTAGAGGATTTCCTCGACCGCCGGGTTGAGGCGGTGGATCTCGTCGATGAAGAGCACGTCGCGCTCTTCGAGATTGGTCAGCTGCGCGGCGAGGTCGCCGGCCTTGGCGATGACCGGGCCCGAGGTCGAGCGGAAGTTGACCCCGAGTTCCCGCGCCACGATCTGGGCCAGCGTGGTCTTGCCGAGGCCCGGCGGCCCGACGAACAGGACGTGATCGAGGGCCTGGCCGGTCATCTTGGCCGCCTCGATGAAGATCTGCATGTTGGCGCGCGCCGCCTTCTGCCCGATGAACTCGGCCAGGCTCAGCGGCCGGATCGTCTGGTCCACGTCCTCGGCGCGCTTCTCCGGCGTCAACAGCACGTTGGTCGGGGGCTTCGGCTTGCTCATGGACCTTCGCTCGTGGACCGGCCCGCCTGACCGCTGATCGAGGGTCTACGGGAGCCGTCGCGTCCGGCCGCTCCTCCTAATACGCGCAGCCGGCGAAGTCTAAGCGCGTCGTGCGGTGCGTGCCGCAGCACACCGTCACGCCCATCGCCGTGGGTCGGGCGCCAAGAACCGTCGCACCGGATGAAACCGAAATGCTGCGCCGCGCATTCCGTTGAGGAATCCCTAAACTCGGCCGCAGGGCGCTGTTTCACCATGATGATCCGATCGACCGCATTGGGCGCGGCCAGCGCCCTCCTGCTTCTGGCCGGCCTGGCGACTGCCGAGGCCGCGCCGGCCCCGAACGAGACCAAGGTGGCCGAGGCCGCCCCGTCGCAGGTTCACCCGGTCGCCGCCGTCGAGCGCGACGACGAGTCCAGCTGCAGCCGGGCGCGTCGGCGCCTGTGGATCGAGGGCGAGGGCTGGGTGGTCCGCCGGATCACGACCTGCCGTTGAGATAGCGCGTCGCCAACCATACGCATTCTGCGCGGCTGGCCGGTCGGAACGGCCGGTGATCGTGTGGGTTCCCCAGGATCGTTCCTGACGTGTTCCCCCGAGTATCGGAGCCGGCCGCATGAGAAACCGGAAAGCCGTCACCCTCGCAGGCTTCCTCTTCGCGGGACCGGCCTGCGCGCAGAGCGTCTATCCCTACGGCCCGGCCGGGGCGGGCGACTTTGCCGGCCCGTTCGTGCGCGGCACCTATATCGGCGCTCCGCTGACCCGGGTGCCGCGGCCGACCGAGATCGTGCCGTCACCCTGGAGCTACGGGACCTACGGGGTCCCGACCGTCACCGGCATCGTGGCCCCGCCCGCACAAATGCCGACGATCACGGTCATCAACGCGACGAACCCCGCACCCCGGTCCACGCGCGAGCGCCGGGCCGAGCGGACGATCGAGAGCGGCCGCACGGCCGGCGCCCAGATCATCACGGTTCAGGTTCCCCGTCGCTGAGCGCGGCGAACCAGGCGGCGTAGGGCGTGTTCCGGACGAGGTGCCGGTTGAGATCGGGGGCGCCGTCGCGCCACCAGACCGGGCCGCGCTCTCCCAAGCCGATCTTCGCCGCGTCGACCTCCGCCCGGGCGGCCTTCATCGCGGCAGCCGCGTCGGGCTCGCCCGCACGCTCGGCGGCCTTGGCCGCCTTCACGGCCCGGCGCGCATCCATCAGCCGGCCGACCAGGGCCTCGCGCCGCTCTGCCGGCAGGTCGGGATTGGCGCGCCGCCAGAGGCGACCGCGGACGACGATATAGCGGAAGTCTGGCGTGGTGATGACCGCGCTCATGCTGGAATTCGGCTCCGGTGTTGGGTCGAAGTTAAGTCTTGTCCGGTAGATACCCGAGACCCGGGCCGGACCATGCCATGCAGATCGTTGTCGTCGATTCGAGCCGTGTCGTCCTGCAGATCATCGCCTCCCTGATCGAGCCGCGCGGTCATGCGGTGCACGCGTTCACGGATTCGGCGCAGGCGCTGCAGTACCTCTCCGCGACGCCCTCCGTCCGCGTCCTGATCACCAGCGTCGAGGTCCGCCCCCTCTGCGGCCTCGAACTCTGCTGGTCCGCGCGGCTCCTGGCGGAAGAACGCCGGCCGCTGCACGTCATCACCATGTCGTCCGCGCGCAACGTCCGCAGCCTCGCCGAGGCCCTCGACAGCGGCGCCGACGACTTCATCGAGAAGCCGCCGAGCGCCGAGGAGCTGAACGCCCGGCTGCGCGCGGCCGAGCGCCTGATCACCCTGCAGGAGGAGCTGATCCGCCTGGCCGAGACCGATCCGCTGACCGGGTCCTATAACCGCCGCGCGTTCTTCGACCGGGCGCGCATCGCCGCCGAGCAGGACGCGCGCCCGGGCCGGATCTCGGCGATCCTGGCCGATATCGACCATTTCAAGCGGATCAACGACGAGCACGGCCACGATGTCGGCGATGTCGCCATCAAGGCCGTGGCCGAGCTGATCGCCGGGGAGGGCATCGGCGGACGCCTCGGCGGCGAGGAATTCGGCATCGTCCTGCCGGGCTGCAGCCTCGCCGAGGCGACCGACCGGGCCGAACGCCTGCGGGAACGCGTCCAGGCCCTGCGTATCCGTGGCAGCAAGCATGCAATCGGCCTGACCTGCAGCTTCGGCGTCAGCACCTGGATCGAGGGCGACGACGTCCACGCCCTGATCAAGCGGGCCGATATCGCGCTCTATGCCGCCAAGAGCGGCGGCCGCAACCGCGTCGTGCCGTACCAGGGCGATGCAGGCTTGGCCGTCGCAAGCTGAGACAGCCAAGCCGCTCCGGTCTGGCACGGCCAGAAGCGGGACGGGGCCAGGCCGCGACCCATATTGGCACACCAATTCGCTGGGCGAAGACAGGAATCGACCGATTACGCGAATATAAAGCTTAATATTCGCCCCAAACTCGTGGAATGGATCTTGGAACTACGCATCCGATCCCGGCCCCTTTGTATCGGCGGGAGACGAAAGGTGCGAGGTCATGAGTACGGCCGTTGGCGTCCTGATCCTGGATGAACCGCAGGACCTGAGCGCGACTGTTCGCGCCACTCTGGAGCATATGCCGGAGTTCCATACGATCGGCGAGGAAGACTTGGGCCGGGCCGATGCCGGCTCCACGGTCGCGTTGATCTTCCTCGACGAGATCCGGCTGGCGGATGGGATCGCGCGCCTCGTCGGCTTGAAGGAGCGGCAGCCGAACCTGCGCACGCTCGTGGCTTTCGGGGCGCTGACCGCCGACGACCTCCGGGCCCTGCTGGCGGCGGGCGCCGATGCCTTCGTGGCGCGGTCGAAGTCGCCGCGGGAGCTGTGTGCGGCCCTGCTCGCCCTGGCCGAGGGATCCGATTGCCTCGTGCCGCCGGACCAGCAAGCCGCCCTGCCGGCGGAGCCGGCCGACAGCCTCGGGCTCACGCCGCGCGAGGCGGAGGTGCTGCGCTTCCTCAGCTCGGGCTTCAGCAACAAGGAGGTGGCCCGGCGCCTGGCGCTCAGCGTCCGGACGGTCGAGACCCACCGGCTCAACCTGCGCCGCAAGACGCAGACCGGGCGGCTGAAGGATCTGGTCTCGCTGGCGCGCCAGCTCGGCCTGGCTCCGGTGGTCGACAGCGAGCAGAACCGGCGCGGCGGCGGGTCCGGCAGCAGCAACCAGTCCCGGCATTGACCGGACCAGCGGGCAGCCCCGGCGGGGCTGCCCCGCTCACGCGACGCCGGCCTGCGCCCCGGCGCGGGTCCGCGCAGCCCCGGACGATCGCGTCTTCCCGCTCGAAGCGGACTTGATCGCGGTCTTGGCGGCCGCTTTGGCCCGGGACGCCGTCCCGCCCGGCTTGCTGCGTTTGCGGGCCGAAGCCGAGGCGGGCTTGACCCGCTTGCCGGCAAGCGCCTCATCCTGCGATGCGGCCAGCCGCGCCTGGAGCAACCCGAGCACCGCCGCCTCCTCGGAGCGGAGCTTGCCGAGATCCTGGCTCAGCTCGGTCTCGACCGCATCCTTGACCTGCAGGAGGAGGTCCCCCTCCAGGTAGCAATCGAGGATCTGGGGGTGGATGTAGCATTTGCGGCAGATCGTCGGCGTGTTGCCGAGGCGCCCCGCGACGCTCTCGATCGCCGCGCGGACGTTGCGCTTGGCCCCCGCCTCGCTGTCGAAGCTCTCGAACTCGCGCAGCGCTAGCGCAGCCAGGACCGTCCCGGCCCAGGTCCGGAAATCCTTGGCGGTGAAATCCTCGCCGGTGATCTCGCGCAGATACGCGTTCACGTCGGACGAGGTGACGTCGCGCTGGACGCCGTCGGCGTCGATATACTGGAACAGCTCCTGGCCGGGCAGGTCCTGGCAGGCCTTCACGATCCGGGCGACGCGCCGGTCCTTGAGCGACACGTCCCAGGTCTTCCCGCTCTTGCCCTTGAACCGGAACGACAGCTCGGCGCCCGCGATCCGGACATGAGGATCGCGCAGGGTGGTCAGGCCGTAGCTCTTGTTGGTGCGGGCGTAATCGTCGTTGCCGACCCGGATCAGCGTGGTCTCGAGCAGGTGGACCACGGTGGCCAGCACCTTCTCGCGGCACAGTCCCGGACGCCTCATGTCGGCATCGACGCGCTGGCGGATCCCCGGCAGGGCATCGGCGAAAGCCATGATGCGCGAGAACTTGTTGGCCTCGCGGGCCTGCCGGAAATCCGGGTGATAGCGGTACTGCTTGCGGCCCTTGGCGTCCCGCCCGGTCGCCTGGATATGGCCGCTGCTGCGCGCGCAGATCCAGACATCGGTATAGGCCGGCGGGATCGCGAGGGCGCGGATCCGAGCGAGCGTCCGCGCGTCCCGCACCGGCGCCCCCTTCGCGTCGAGGTAACGGAAGCCCGTGCCGCTGCGCTTGCGCGTCAGGCCCGGCCGGCGGTCGTCCACATAGACGAGCCCCGCTTCCTCGGCCGCCGCGCGCAGGCTTCCACCGTTCTGGTCCGTCTCGACTTCCGCCATCGCCGCCCCTCCCGGATACGCCGCCGGGGTACCGCCCGGCGAGAAGGCGCAGATCAACCGGCGGCGCCCGACCACCGTTCCGGATCTGCGCATCCGCCGCAGGCCGATCCGCGGCGACGTGCTAGAGGGGGCGGATGGATGCCGAACCCGCCCGCGAAACCGCCCCGATCCCGATGCGGAACCTCGTCTTCGTCGTCACCGAGGATTGGTTCTTCGCCTCGCATTTCCTGCCCATGGCCCGGGCCGCGATCGCCATGGGGCTCGCGGTCACGGTGGTCACCCGGGTGCGGGCGCATCGCCCCGTCATCGAGGCCACCGGCGCGCGCGTCGTTCCGCTGGAGGCGGAGCGGGCGAGCCTCAACCCGATGGCGGCCGGCTACGCGGCCGGGCAGCTCGCCGGGATCCTGAAGGCGCTGAACGCGGACATCGTCCATTGCATCGCCCTGCGGAGCATCCTGGTGGGCGGGACCGCCGCCGCCATGGCCGGCATCCCGGCGCGGGTCTACGCGCTGACCGGCCTCGGGTTGGTCGGCGCCCGCACCGACCGGATCGGACGCGCGGCCCGGCTCGGGCTCCGGGCGCTGATCCGCGGGCCGCTGGCCTCCGGGCGCACCCGCTTCCTGTTCGAGAACCCGGACGATGCGCTGGCGCTGGGCCTCGATCCGTCCGAGCATTCCGTCACGGTGATCGGCGGGGCAGGGGTCGATGGCGACGCCTTCGCGCCGCAGCCGCTGCCGCCGATGCCGCCGCTCAAGGTCGCCGTGGTCGCGCGCATGCTCTGGTCGAAGGGCATCGACGTAGCGGTCGAGGCGACCCGCCTGGCCCGGGGCCGGGGCGCGGCCGTGGAGCTCGCCCTGTTCGGGGCGCCCGACCCGTCGAACCGGCGTTCGATCGACGCGGCGACCCTGCGCGACTGGAGCCGCGACGGCGTCGCCTGGCACGGCCCGACCGAGGACGTCGCGGCCGTCTGGGCGAACCAGCACGTCGCCTGCCTGCCGTCCCGGGGCGGGGAGGGTCTTCCGCGCAGCCTGCTCGAAGCCGCCGCCTGCGGACGGGCGCTCGTCACCACCGATGTGCCCGGCTGCCGCAGCCTCGTGCGCGACGGGATCGAGGGCCTGCTCGTGCCCCCCGGCGACGCCCCGGCCCTGGCCGACGCGCTCGTTCGCCTGAGCGGCGATCCGGCCCTGGTCGCTGGCCTCGGCGCCGCGGCCCGGACCCGGATCGCGACGGGCGGCTTCACCGAATCCGCCGTGACCGATCAGGTCTGCGCCGTGTGGCGCGCGCTGCTGGACGCCTGATCATGCGCGCCCCGGACGATCCGCTCGGCTTCATTCAGGCCCATACGAGGCTGCTGCCGGTTCCCTACGCCCTGGAAATCCAGCTCCACGTCGCCGACGAGGCGACCGAGCTCTGGCAGAAGACCGAGGACGAATTACAGGAGATCGGGCTGCCGCCGCCGTTCTGGGCCTTTGCCTGGGCGGGCGGGCAGGCTCTGGCCCGCTACATCCTCGACAATGTCGAGGTCGCCAACGGGCGCCGGGTGGTGGATTTCGCCTCGGGCTCGGGCCTCGTAGCGATCGCGGCCGCCCGGGCGGGCGCCCGGAGCGTCGTCGCCAGCGACCTCGACCCGTTCGCCGTTGCGGCGATCGGCATCAACGCCGCAGCCAACGGCGTCGCCGCCCAGATCCGGCCGGTCTCGACCGACCTTCTCGGCACGGTGCCGGAGGCCGACCTCGTGCTCGCCGCGGACGTCTTCTACGAGCGCGACCTCGCCGGGGCGGTGACGGCTTGGCTGTCCGATCTGCAGGCGCGCGGGCGCACGGTGCTGATCGGCGATCCGGGGCGGACCTATCTGCCGCGGGGGCGACTCGAATGCCTGGCGACCTACGCGGTGCCGGTCTCGCGCGCCCTGGAAGATGCCGAGATCAAGCAGAGCCACGTCTGGCGGTTGCACGGTTGAGACGGTGGTCCGGCCATGACGCGTCCAATCGCTCCGGCTACGGCATCGAGGCTTCATCCGCGGCCGGAATGCGCTACCTTGCGGCCGGACCGCGATCGACGGGCGCGCGTCGCGACGATGCGCCGTCCGGCGTGCCTTACGGCGGCTGACAGACCAATCCCGCGCCGGGCCCGATCGCGTCGCGATCTGGCACGGCACAAAGCCTTTGTTTCAACGCGCTCGCCGATGCCGAACCGGTATCCCTATCGGCGAGCGCTCTTGGTGAGCGTCGAGTCGTGAGCGTCAAGCCGAGCCTGCCCCGTGTCGTCGCCTTCTCCGGGAGCGCCAAGCGACCTTCGCGAACCCGCGACCTCGTCGCCGCGGTCGGCGCCGAGCTCGGGCGCCTGCGCCGGATCGACCTCACGGTCTACGATCTGATTGATGCGGGGCCGGGTCTCGGCGTGGCGCTGCGCGAGGATCTGCCCTTGCCGGCGGCGCATCTGGTCGCGGCGATCGAGGGGGCGGACGCCCTGATCGTCGGGACGCCGGTCTACCAGGGCGGCTATGCCGGGCTGTTCAAGCACGTGTTCGACTTCGTCGATCCGGCGAAGATGGCGGGCATGCCGGTGGTGCTCACCGCCACGGGCGGCGGCCTGCGCCACGCCCTGGTGGTCGAGCACAGCCTGCGGCCGCTCTTCGGCTTCTTCGCGGCCCACATGGCGCCGACCTCGGTCTATGCCGGCCCCGACGACATGGCCGATGGCCGCATCACCGACGTGCTCGTGGCGGCGCGGCTCGCGACGGCGGCGGTGGAGCTGGCCGCTTTGCTCGACGTGTCCCGGGTGATCAACGCCGGCGCGGCCGCCTGACGCAACACGCCCCCGATCGCTCGGCTGCGCGGGCCGGTTTCGCGAGAATAATCTGGGATCATTCTAAAACTTGATCCGGCTCGGCATTGGTCCGCCGATGGCCATCTGTTTAGCTGCGCGGTGGACGACGCCCATCCGCGAGGGATCATGCCAGGTTCAACCGTCAAGACCGGCAGGCCGGCGCCGCTGCCCGCCACCTACGTCACGGCCTCGGGCCTGCCGCGCTATCACCCGGTCTCGCAGGCGCTGCACTGGGTGACGGCCGCCCTGGCGCTGGCGGTGCTGCCGCTGGCCTGGGTGGCGGTGAGCCTGCCGCCGGCGCCCCTCAAAGGCAACATCTTCGTGCTGCACAAGTCGGTCGGGCTGACGATCCTGGCGATCGTGGTCCTGCGGATCGTCTGGCGCATGGTCCGGCCGGCGCCGCCCGATCCCCAGGCGCCGCGGCTGCTGACCCTGATCGGCCGCGTCAACCATTGGCTGCTCTACGCGATCTTCCTGATCATGCCGGTCAGCGGCTACCTGCTGAGCGCGCTGTCGGGACGGGACACGCCGTATTTCTGGCTGTTCACCATCCCGGGCCTGACCAAGGACGAGGGCCCGCAGAAGATCGCCGAGTCGATCCACCTCGTCGGGCAATGGTTCGTCTACGCGCTCGTGCTCCTGCACATCGCCGGCACGGTCTGGCACCTCGTCATCCGGCGCGACGGCCTGCTGGAGCGGATGCTGCCGGTCCAGGACGGGCGCGGATCCCGATAGCTCAGTCGACCCGGCGCAGCACGAAGGTGGTGCCGACCTCGGGCTCGCGGCGCCAGCGTCCGTCGCCGCTCGGCACGAGGTCGATGGTGTGGCCGCGCTTGGCGGTCAGCGTCATGCGGCCGTTGGCGTAGCGCCAGCGCACCGGATCGAACACCTCCAGGCCGCCGTCATGGCAGCCCGGGACGACGTGGACGCCACCGCCGGCCCCGTCGAGGGTGATCCGGCAGGTGTCGCGCTCCTGAAAGCGGTCGAGAGCGTAGACGCCCGGTGCGGGTCCCGGTCCTGCCGGGGCGGTCGCGGCCGTGGTCCGCTGCAGCTCGGCCGGCACCGCCGGGGCCGTCCGGAGCGGCGACGGCGCGGGTGCGGTCTCGACACCGGCAATGTCGGGCGCCGCCGAGGCGGCCGGACGCATCGCCGCGATATCGAGCGGCACCAGGCTGTAGGTCTCGCCGCCCTCGAGCTTGGCGACCAGGCTGCGCTGGTCGGGCCGCCGGACGAATTCGAGGATCGGGCGGACGTTCCGGTCCACCAGGCGCACGCCCCGGTCGCTGAACAGCCAGCCGGCGATCCCGTTCACGATCGGCAGGGCGCGCCGGCACCCGGCCGGGAAGCTGAGCTTCTGGCCGGCATCGCCGTTCTCGCTCCGCAGGTTCATCACGCAGCGGCGGTTGGTGCCGTCGCGCGACAGGTCCCAGGTCCCGGGCACCTCGCTGAGCCGTTCGGGGAGGCTCGGCGGGGCAGGGGGCGCCGCGGGTGTCGCGATCGGGGGCGCGGCCAGAGTCCCCGGATTCAGCAGGCTCGGCTCGGGCGCCGCCGAAGAGGCCGCGGGATCTTCCTGCGCCGCCGCCGGCCACGGGATCAGGGCCAAAGCGGCGAGCAGCGCGGCCTGTGCGGGTCTCACGCGGGTGGGCTCCAGGGTGTCTCGGAAACGGGGGTCAGCGGGCCACGCCCCTCGAACCACGACACGACATTGTCGACGACGAGTTGGGCCATCGCCGTGCGGGTATGCTCGGAGGCAGAGCCGACATGCGGCAGCAGCACGGTATTGTCGAGGGCCGCGAGGTCCGCCGGCACGTGCGGCTCGTTCTCGAACACGTCGAGCCCGGCCCCCAGGATCGTGCCCGCCTTCAGCGCCGCGATCAGAGCGGTCTCGTCGACCAGGCTGCCCCGGGCGACGTTGATCAGGATCCCCTCGGCGCCCAGAGCCTCAAGGATGGATGCGTCCACCAGGCCGCGGGTGTCGTCGCCGCCGGGCGCGACCACGATCAGGATATGGACCGCCCGCGCCATCCCGATCAGGCTGTCATGGTAGGTGTAGGCCACGTCCGCCTTGCGACTGCGGCCGTGATAATCGACCGCGACGCCGAAGCTCTCGAGCCGATGGGCGATCGCCTTCCCGATCCGGCCGAGCCCCAGGATGCCGACCCGCCGCCCGCGCAACGAGGCGGTCAGCGGGAACGGCGCCTTCGGCCAATGTCCCTCGCGCAGGTAGCGGTCGGCCTGCGGGAGGCGCCGGATCGTCGCCAGAACCAGCCCGACGGCGAGGTCGGCGACCTCGTCGGTGAGTACATCCGGCGTGTTGGTGACCACGATGCCGCGCCGATGCGCCTCGACGGCGTCGACGGCATCGTAGCCCACGCCGAAATTGGCGATCAGCTCGAGCTTCGGCAGCTTGTCCATCAGGGCGGCGTCGACCTGGCCGCCGACGCAGAGCCCCCGGATCCGCGGTCCGATCTCGGCGAGCATCGCCTCCGGGTCCGCGGCGCCCGCGAGCCGGTGCACGGTGAAGCGCCCCTCGAAGGCGGTCTCGACCAGCGGATGCATTGTCTTCAGGAGCAGGATCTCGGGCGGCGCTTCGGGCATCTCACACTCCCTCATTCGCCCGGCCGCCGCTGCGGCCGGCACGGGTTTGATCCGGCATAGGGCCTGCGCCCGGTGCGGCGCCACCCGCCGCCGGCCTCCGGCGGTGACATCCGGGGGCGAAACGCCGAGCGGCCATTTGACAGGAACGAGACTCGCCCCTTCCGAAAACCGCGCGCGATGCCTACTAAGGAACCCGCATTATCGCGAGAGTTTTGCAGCGATCCCATCCGAAGACGAAAACCGATGACCAGCCCGCGCACCCTCTACGACAAGATTTGGGACGACCACGTCGTCGATGTCCAGCCGGATGGCACCAGCCTCCTCTACATCGACCGGCACCTCGTTCACGAAGTGACGAGCCCGCAGGCGTTCGAGGGTCTACGCGTGGCCGGCCGCAAGGTGCGTCATCCCGAGAAGACGCTGGCGGTGGTGGACCACAACGTCCAGACCACCGACCGCTCGAAGGGCATCGACGATCCCGAGAGCCGGACCCAGCTCGAGGCGCTGGCCGAGAACGTGCGCGATTTCGGCATCGAGTTCTACGACGCCCTCGACCGGCGCCAGGGCATCGTCCACATCATCGGTCCGGAGCAGGGCTTCACGCTGCCCGGTCAGACCATCGTGTGCGGCGACTCGCACACCTCGACGCACGGCGCCTTCGGGGCGCTGGCCCACGGCATCGGCACCTCCGAGGTCGAGCACGTGCTCGCCACGCAGACGCTGGTGCAGAAGAAGGCCAAGAACATGCGCGTCACGGTGGACGGCGCGCTGCCGCCCGGCGTGGGCGCCAAGGACATCATCCTGGCGATCATCGGCGAGATCGGCACCGCCGGCGGCACCGGCCACGTGATCGAATATGCCGGCGAGGCGATCCGCGCCCTCTCGATGGAGGGCCGGATGACGATCTGCAACATGTCGATCGAGGGCGGCGCCCGCGCCGGCCTGGTCGCGCCGGACGCCACCACCTACGCCTACGTGAAGGACCGCCCGAAGGCCCCCAAGGGCGCGGCCTTCGACAAGGCGCGCGCCTACTGGGAGAGCCTGCTCACCGACGAGGGCGCGTTCTTCGACCGCGAGGTCCGGCTCGACGCCGCCAGCCTGCCGCCGATCGTCAGCTGGGGCACGAGCCCGGAAGACGTGATCTCGGTGCGCGGCCGCGTGCCGGATCCGGCCGCGATCGCCGACGAGAACAAGCGGCAATCGAAGGAGAAGGCGCTGGCCTATATGGGCCTGACGCCGGGCACGCCGATCACCGACATCACCCTGGACCGGGTGTTCATCGGTTCCTGCACCAACGGCCGGATCGAGGATCTGCGAGTCGTCGCCCAGATGGTCGAGGGTCGCAAGGTGCACGAGAGCGTCTCGGCCATGGTGGTCCCGGGCTCCGGCCTGGTGAAGGCGCAGGCGGAAGCCGAGGGCATCGACCGGGTGCTGAAGGCGGCGGGCTTCGACTGGCGCGAGCCGGGCTGCTCCATGTGCCTGGGGATGAACGCCGACCGGCTCAACCCGCTGGAGCGCTGCGCCTCGACGTCGAACCGGAACTTCGAGGGCCGCCAGGGCCATCGCGGACGCACGCACCTGGTCTCGCCGGCCATGGCGGCGGCGGCGGCCGTGGCCGGCCGGTTCGTCGACATCCGGGACTGGCCGCGCGGTTGAGGCCATAAAGGCTGAAATCGCGATTGACGGACACCGTCGGTCCGAATAAACGAAGCCGTCGCCGGCCGAGGCCGGCGGCGAGCCCAGGTGGCGGAATTGGTAGACGCGCTGGTTTCAGGTACCAGTCTTGCAAGAGGTGAAGGTTCGAGTCCTTTCCTGGGCACCATCAGCCGCCTAAAGCGCTGATCCGCACAATACGTTCTCCCTGACTTTACGAATGACCGGATCCGAGAGCCGGTCGAAGTCGCCCTCCGGTCCGCGTTGACCGATACGGCGCAATCACCCCCTTCGATACAAGCTTCGCGCGACCGAGCCCTGTTACGGCAGGATTGCGCGCTGTATTCCCACGGTGCCCGCGTCGGGCGGATGGCATGCCCCTGCGGCGGCATGCTCCCGATCCCCGGCGGACCGGAAGGAGAATCCCCGGATGACGAAATTCTCCGCGACGCTCGCGGCCGCCCTGCTCATGGCGGCGTCCCCCGGAATCGGGGCCGAGAATCAGCCCCCGGCCCATACGGACGAGGGCGATCTCGCCGAGAAGATCGTCGGAACCTGGGAGCTCGTCTCCTACAAGGTCGAGGACAAGGAGACCGGGGCGCTCATCGACGCGATGGGCAGCGCCCCGCGGGGCCGGGTGATCTTCACCCAGGATGGATGGGTCGCGTTCAACCTCGAAGGCACGGACCGCCGACCCGCGGAAACCGATGCCGACCGCGCAGCCCTCATGAAGACCCTGGTCGCCTATATCGGCCGGTACCGGATCGAGGGCGACCAGTGGATCACCCATGTCCAGACCGCCTGGGCGCCGGAATGGGTCAACACCGAGCAGCGCCGTTCGATCACGCTGCACGGGGACGAGGCGGACGTGATGACGCCCTGGCGGATCATGCCCAACTGGGATGCCGGCCGGCTGTCCCGCAGCATCATCCGGTTCCGGCGCGCCCGCTAGCGACCGGGCGGGCGGGCGCCGGCATGCCACGCGCGCACGCCCCGCATGTCCGGGCCGAGCACAGGCCGGGTGATTGTCCGACACCGCAGATTGTCCTTTCAGACCTCATCCTCTAAGAGGCGGGCAACAAGCCGCCGCGCCAGATCGGCCGGCGTCTTTCCACCATCGGCGGTCGCCGATCATCGTGCGATCTCCGTATCCGGTCCTGGCTCTCTATTCGGTGCGGCCGCTCCGAACTCGGCCGCGGGTTGATAACAGACGTTTCCATTCGGCCTAGAGCTTCCGGCCTCTGATTTTGTCAGTGCTCGGGGCGCTTGATCGGCCGCTAGACAAAAAACGATCGCACAAGATCGATCGATCACGCGTCGCGTGCCGCACCATCTGCGGGGGAACGTTCTGGAAGGCTGGACGCGCGGGGCTCCCGGCGCGTCGCTCCGACGCCTTCTGTACCGGGAAGTGCCAGACGCGCCTGCCCGGTCCGCAACCGTGAGATTTGGCGATGCGTGCCGACGATAAGAACAAGCCCCGGTCCGAGCGCTCGCCGCAGGACACGCTCGCCTTCAGCCGGCGGCAGCTTCTCGGAACGGCGGCGACCGGGCTCGCCGTGGCCGCGCTTCCCGGCAGCCTGGCTTTCGCCGACGGCGCCGACGGCAAAGTCGACGTGCTGCTGATCGGCGGCGGCATCATGAGCGCCACCCTCGGCGTGTGGCTCAACCAGCTGGAGCCGACCTGGTCGATCCAGATGGTCGAGCGCCTGGACCAGGTCGCCCTGGAGAGCTCGAACGGCTGGAACAATGCCGGCACCGGCCATTCCGCCCTCGCGGAGCTGAACTACACCCCCGAGAAGAAGAACGGTCAGGTCGAGATCGCCAAGGCGGTGGAGATCAACGAGGCCTTCCAGGTCACGCGCCAGTTCCTGGCCTCGTTGGTCAAGTCCGGGGTGCTGAAGAACCCCCATTCCTTCATCAACTACACCCCGCACATGAGCTTCGTCTGGGGCGACGACAACATCGCCTACCTGAGGAAGCGCTGGGAGGCCCTGAAGGCCAGCCCGCTGTTCGCCGGCATGGAATATTCCACCGATCCGGAGCAGCTCAAGAAATGGGTGCCCCTGATGATGGAGGGGCGCGACCCGAACCAGAAGGTCGCCGCCACCTGGTCGCCGCTCGGCACCGATGTCGAGTGGGGTGAGGTCACCCGCCAATACGTCGCGTATCTGCAGGGCCAGCCGACCTTCAAGCTGAACCTCTCCACCGAGGTCGAGGGCATCACCAAGAACGCGGACGGCTCCTGGCGTGTCACCTCCCGCAACACCAAGGATGGGTCGCGGCGCAGCGTCGACGCCAAGTTCGTGTTCATCGGCGCCGGCGGCGGTGCCCTGCACCTGCTCCAGAAGTCGGGCATCCCGGAGGGCGATGACTATGCCGGCTTCCCGGTCGGCGGCTCGTTCCTCATCAACGAGAACCCGGACGTGGCGACGCTGCACCTCGCCAAGGCCTACGGCAAGGCGTCGGTGGGCTCGCCGCCGATGTCGGTGCCGCACCTCGACACCCGCGTGCTCGGCGGCAAGCGCGTGATCCTGTTCGGCCCGTTCGCGACCTTCTCGACCAAGTTCCTGAAGGAGGGCTCGTATCTCGACCTCCTCAGCTCGACCACGACCAGCAACATCTGGCCGATGGTCCGGGTCGGCGTCGACGAGTTCCCGCTTGTCGAGTACCTGGCCGGCCAGCTCATGCTGTCGGACGACGACCGGATCGCGGCCCTTCGCGAGTACTTCCCGAAGGCCAAGAAGGAGGAGTGGCGCCTCTGGCAGGCGGGTCAGCGCGTGCAGATCATCAAGCGCGACAAGGACAAGGGCGGCGTGCTGAAGCTCGGCACCGAGATCGTCAACGCCAAGGACGGCAGCATCGCCGCCCTGCTCGGCGCCTCGCCGGGCGCCTCGACGGCGGCGCCGATCATGCTGCAGGTGCTCGAGAAGGTGTTCGCCAAGAACGTCGCGACGCCCGAATGGCAGGCCAAGATCAAGCAGATCGTCCCGAGCTACGGCACCAAGCTCAACGACGATCCGGATCGGGTCGCCGAGGAATGGGCCTATACCAGCGAGCAGCTGCAGCTGCCGGCCCCGCCGCAGATCGACAAGGCGGTGCTCAAGGCCGTCCCGACCAGCGGCAACGTGCTCAACAGCAGCAACACGCCGGTTCCGGCGCCGGTCCACGACCTGGCTCCCTGAGAACCGTCGCGATCCCGGGTCTCGCGCATCCGCGAGGCTCGGGATCGGCCTGTCAGGCGGATCGAACCGCGGCCGCGGCGCCGGCGAGGTGGAGCCAGCCGAAATCCACCGGATAGCCGAGGCCGTGGAGCATCTTCACCCGCTTCCACGAGGCTGCGCGCGCCGAGGCCTCGTTCTGTCCCGCCTCGATCTCCGCGGCTTCCATCTCCTGAAGTTCCCGGGTCAGCTCCTCGCGCAGCCCCGCCGCCTTCATGGCGCCGAGCGCTGCCGTGAAGGCCTGTTCGGTGACCCGCACCTGATCGCAAATCTGACGCACGCTCATCAGTCCTGAGCCCTCTCGCGCTGCCGTTTGACTGCCGTCCTGCAGTCACGACGACCTAGCATCCGCGATGGCGACAGGAGATGTACGTCTTTCGTGCAGGCAGGTTCACTGTTCGATGCCGCAAAGCGCATCGCCTACCGCAGCGGGAGTGAGCCGAGGCGCTGCGCGACGCGGGATGGGCGGCGCCAGCGCCGCTTGCGCCCGAACCGCCTGCGCGGGTCCAGGATGCCGGATGCCAAATCATCCTTCTGGATGATCCGCGGTTGCACGGCGGCTCCGATCGCGACCAGCGCGGCCGATCCGACCAGGGCGATGATCGCGGCACCCCAGAAGAGACTCTCGAACATCTGGCTCTCCCGATCGATCTATCCTCTTATAGGCACGATGTCTGATCTAAATTGCGGCAAAACCTGGGCAACGCGGATTATTTTGCACATTCATCAGTATCCGTCGGCCTCGCCTGACGGATCGTGCATGGCCGGGTGTTCCGATCACACCGGGCAGCCGCCCGGTACCGGGAGCCTGCGCATCTCGGAGACGGACGCCCGGCTCACATCGGCAATGCCGGTTGTATGATTTACGAAGCGTTCATCTTGCAGGTGTCCCCTGGAGCGGCCGGAAGCCGCTCAAGACCTCCGGCGAACCGTGCTTTCTTCGACGGGCCGAGGCCCAGTCCGCAGGACCGACCGCGAAACAGGGATACGCAAGCGATGCCGCGCGAGATCGAGACCACGACCCAAGAGCCGATCATGGAGCTGTGGCGGATCCTGGCGCTCGCGCTGATCGTCGCCGCCGGGATGCTGTTCGTCCACCTGATCGTGCCGGCCGAGGCCGAAGCCGCCGGTCAGGCGGGCGGCGCCGTCACGACCACCGGGTAGCCGGCCCCCGGCACCGCCCGCGCCGCCCGTCAGGGGAGCGGCGGCCATAACGCACCCGGGTCCAGGGAGAACACGGCGTCGGCGAACTCCGTCGGCGTCAGCCCGATCAGCAGGATGGCCGCCAGGATGGCGGCCGCGGGGAGCAGGACGTTCGCGACGCGCTCGGGATCGATCCGCGCCGAGCGCAGCACCATGCAACCGGCGGTGAAGGTCGCCGCCTCCGTCAGCGGCAGCAGTTGCGCCAGACTCACGCGCGGACATCCGGACCCGGCCGCCTAATCGGCTCCCGCCGTTCGCAGGCCCGCGGAATCCAGCGCGGCCGTGGCGGCCCGGATATCGCGCCGCGCCTGCGCGATGGCCGCCGCCTTCGCATCGCCCTGCGCGTTGAGCGCTTCCAGGAAGGCGATCCAGTCCGCCCGCGCCTGGCTCGGGATCTTTTCATCGAGCGTCTGCCGCAGCTGGGCGACCCGGCCATCCGGCGTCGCCGCCGCGGGCGCCGCCTGATCGGTATCGTAGACCCCCACCGCGCACATCTGGTCGCCGGCCCTGGTGTAATAGGTGGTCTTCGACTCCTCGACTGTGCTGCCCGGCTTCGGGAACAGGTAATGGATCACCGCGATCTGACCGGGCTTGGCCGTCCCGAGCATGGTCTGGATGAAGTGGTTGCCGGTCCTGTCGTGCAGGTCGCGGACGTCGTGACCCTTCAGGATCGGGTTGGGGTGGGCGGTCATGATCCCGTCCGGCCCGACACAGAACACGTAGGTGTCGGCGGTGCGGAAGCCGCGCGTCCCCGCGGTGAAGTCGGCCAACGCCCCGGCGGGGTCGGCCCGCAGCGCTTGGGCGACGCGCCCGAGCATCCAGGACGCGAAACCGTTCGGGCTCGGGTCATCGCAGGCGGTCGGGGCCTCGCCGTCGCCGCACGCCAGAGCTGAGCCGGGCGGCTGCGCGATGCCCATCAGTGTTGCAACAAGCAGCGCCGTTCGCAGAGCCATACGACTCCCCAGAAATCAATACATCCGCTCGGCCGAACCGATCAAAGACCGTGTCGGCAGATTATGCAAGAGCGGATTATTGATTTCGCGCGCCGAACAGGCAGGATCTGCCCGCCGGCAACCCGTCCGCGACCGGCTACTGCATCGTGAGCGGCATCGCCTCGACGGCGATCTCGCCGATCCCCCGGGCGGCCAGGGATGCGCGCAGCGGTGCGGACAGCGAGATGCCGGCCGTGAAGGCGCCGTGCACGGATCCGTCATGGTCCGCGTTCCGCCGGGCCGGGCCGATCAGCTGGACGACGCGGCGGGCGATGGCCGGAGCCGGGTCGATCCAGGTCACCGGCCAGGGCGCGAGGGCTTCGAGGCGCGCCAGCAGCAGCGGATAATGGGTGCAGGCGAGGCAGACCACGTCGGTGCGCCGTCCGTCGGGATCGGTGACGAAGCAGGGGGCGATCTCGGCCGCCAGGGCCGCGTCGTCGATCGGCGTGCCGGCGAGCTCGGCCTCGGCAAAGCCGGCGAGGTTCGGCGAGCCGACCAGGGTGACCGCGCAGGACCCGGCATAGGTCGCGATCAGGTCGTGGGTGTAGGAGCGCGCCACCGTGCCGGGGGTGGCCAGCAGGGAGATCAGGCCCGAGCGCGTCGCCGCGGCGGCCGGCTTGATCGGCGGCACCACGCCGACGAACGGCGTCGCGAAGCGCTGGCGCAGGGCCGGCAGGACCAGGGTCGAGGCGGTGTTGCAGGCGATCACGACGAGGTCGGGCCGGTGCGTCTCGAGAAGCTGCTCCATGACGGCCAGCACCCGGGCGACCAGGGCGGCCTCGGCGAGCCGGCCATACGGAAAGGCGGCGTCGTCAGCGGCGTAGACGTAGCGCCCATCGGGGCGGGCCCGGCGCACGGCATCCAGGACGGTGAGGCCGCCGAGACCCGAGTCGAAGACCAGGATGGTCGGCTCGGGCGAGACGTGGAATGCCGCGGCGGACAGGCTGGCCCCGGCCATCAGATCGATCCGCATGGAAATTCTGGACTCCGCACTCAGCGCCTCGAATCTCGGTGCCGAGGGTTAAGGCCTCCTCACTGCGGCGCAAGAAAGACCCGCGACCTTTCGTTCTCCCCGTTAACCCCCGGGCCCGCGGCTGCGAAGGGGCCGGTGAGCCCGAGCGCAGGCGGATTCGCCAGCGGAGGTTGTCTGACCTCGGCAGGGACATATCTTCTGCGACCAAGCCTGGCGCCGACAAGACGGTTCCAGGAGACGCATCAATAGGGGAAGATCCGCATGGCAGCGACGGCGGCACTCCGCTCCGGCGACACGCGCGCGCAAACTGCAGCGGCGTTCCCGCCGCCCCCCGTGACGGCCCGGCCGGTCGACCGGGCCGCCTGGATCGCCGCCTACCGGCATGTCCGCAGCGAGACCGAGCGCAGGGCCGCGCCGCTCTCGGCGGAGGACCAGCAGGTCCAGTCGATGGCCGATGCCAGCCCGACCAAGTGGCACCGGGCGCATGTGACGTGGTTCTTCGAGCAGTTCCTGCTGCGCGAGCACCTGCCGGGCTACGCCATCTACGACGAGCGCCTGCACTACCTGTTCAACTCGTATTACGTGGCGGCCGGCCCGCGGCAACCGCGCATCCAGCGGGGCATGATCACCCGCCCGACCATGGCCGAGGTGAGCGCCTACCGGGCGCATGTCGACCGGGCGGTCGAATCGCTGCTCGGCCAGGCCGCCGAAAGCGCCCTGGAGGCGGTCCTGCCGATCCTGGAGATCGGGCTCTATCACGAGCAGCAGCACCAGGAGCTTCTGCTCACCGACATCCTGCACGCCTTCGCGCAGAACCCGCTCGGGCCGGTCTACGAGTCCGCGTGGCGCTTTCCGGCGGCTTCGGGGCAGAGCGGCCAGGCCCAGCTCCCCCGCGGCATCGCCTGGATCGGGCACGAGGGCGACGGCTTCTCGTTCGACAACGAGTCGCCCCGCCACGAGGCGCTGATCCTGCCGGGCCGGATCGACAAGGCGCTGGTGACCAACCGCGAATGGCTCGCCTTCATAGAGGCCGGGGGCTACGCCAAGCCCGAGCTGTGGCTCTCGGACGGCTGGTATGCCGGCCAGGCCGAGGGCTGGGAGGCGCCGGGCTACTGGCGCCGGGACGGGGAGGGCTGGGCGACGATGACCCTCGGCGGCATCCGGCCCGTGGAGCTCGACGCGCCAGTCACCCACATTAGCTACTACGAAGCGGACGCCTATGCCCGCTGGGCCGGCCGGACCCTGCCGACCGAGTTCGAATGGGAGGTCGCGGCCCGGGACGGTGCCCTGCCGGACGCGTTCGGCCTGGTCTGGCAATGGACCCGCAGCGCCTACGCGGCCTATCCGGGCTACCGGCCGTTGCCGGGGGCCCTGGGCGAATACAACGGCAAGTTCATGGTCAGCCAGTTCGTGCTGCGCGGCTCGTCCGTCGCCACGCCCGAAGGCCATGCGAGGCTGCCCTACCGCAACTTCTTCTATCCGCATCAGCGCTGGCAGTTCACCGGCCTGCGCCTCGCCGACGCCGCCTGACGCGCCCCGGAGCCTCCCTTGACCGTCAAGCCCAACTTTTCCGACGCGACCCCGGTCGCCCTGGACACACCCGAACTCGCCTTCCTCGCCGACGTGCAGGACGGCCTCGCGAAGACGCAGAAGGCGCTGTCGCCGAAATACTTCTACGATTCCGCCGGGTCCGACCTGTTCGAGGCGATCACGCGGCTGCCGGAATATTACCCGACCCGCACCGAGATCGGCATCCTCGATCGCAGCGGCCCGGAGATGGCCGCTTTGCTGCCGGCCCGGGCCGCGCTGGTCGAATTCGGCAGCGGCTCGACCAACAAGCTGCGGCGCCTGCTGCGCCACCTCGACAAGCTCGCCGCCTACGTGCCGGTGGACGTCTCCGGCGAGTTCCTGCGGTCCCAGGCGGAGGTGCTGAGCGGCGATTTTCCGCATCTGCGGGTCGAGCCGGTGGTGGCCGATTTCACCCGCGACTTCGATCTGCCCGAGAGCCTCGCCGGCATGCCCCGGGCCGGTTTCTTCCCGGGCTCGACCATCGGGAATTTCGAGCCGAGCGAGGCTGAGGAGCTGCTGCGTCGGTTCGGGCGGATCCTCGGGGAAGGGGCGCACATGATCGTGGGCGTCGACCTCGTGAAGGACGCCGCGATCCTGGAGCGGGCCTACGACGATTCCGCGGGCGTCACCGCGGCCTTCAACCTCAACCTGCTGACCCGGATCAACCGGGAACTCGCCGGACGCTTCGATCTCGACGCCTTCTCCCATCGCGCCGTGTTCAACGCGGACGCGTCGCGGATCGAGATGCATCTCGTCTCGGACGGCGCGCAGGAGGTGGCGATCGGGTCCGAGACCTTCGCGTTCGCGGCCGGCGAGACGATTCACACCGAGAGCAGCTACAAGTACACGGTCGAGACCTTCCGGGCGCTCGTGGAGCGGGCCGGCTGGACCTGGGTCCAGGTCTGGACCGACCCGGAGGGGTTGTTCTCGGTCCACGCGCTCCGGCAAGACTGACATCGGCGCCGCGAACCGGCGCGTGGGTGAGGACGCCCGGATGCGTTTCAGCCCACGCTGGTTCTATCTCGTGGCCCCGGGGCTCGGCGCCCTGGCCGGCCTGCTCTACGGATCGATCTTTCCGGTCGGTCCGCTGCTCGGCTCGGCGATCCGCGGCGCGATCATCGGCACGCCGATCCTGCTCTACGAGCGCCGGCTCCTGTGGCCGCGGATGCGCGAGCGGGTGCGCCATCTCGCGACGCCGCTGTTCCTGCTCGCCACCGTGGCGCTCTACATCGCGATGATTGTCGTCGGCAACGCGCTCGCGAGCACGGTGCTGAACCGCCTGTTCCGCTTCATGTACAGCGAGCGGAACGCGATGCTGATGTCGCAATCGGGCCTGCTCTACGCGCTCGCGATCTCGGCCGTGGTGGTTTTCGTGTTCCGCGTGCGCGACCTGATCGGCCCGGGCGTCTTCGCCAACCTGCTGATCGGCCGCTACCATCGTCCGATCAGCGAGGAGCGGATCTTCCTGTTCCTCGACGTGACTGGCTCGACCCGCTTCGCCGACCGCCACGGCGACCAAGCGGCGCAGGCCTATCTCGGGCAGGTGTTCAACGCCCTGGCGCTGCCGGTCTCGCACGCGCGGGGCTCGATCGACGATTATATCGGCGACATGGCCCTGGTCACCTGGACGATCGAGCGGGGCATCCGGGATGCGGCCTGCCTGCGTTGCGTCTTCGATTTCGCCGCCCGGCTCGCCGCCGAATCCGAGGCCTGGACCCAGCGCTTCGGGCAGGTCCCGGAATTCCGCGCCGCCCTGCATTGCGGGTCGGTGGTCACGGCCGAGGTCGGGCTCGAGCGTCACAAGATCGCGTATTTCGGCGATGTCGTGAACACCACCGCCCGGCTGGAGAGCCTGTCGAAGAGCCTCGGCGTGCACGTCCTCGTCTCGGCCGATCTCCTCAACCGGATCGGCCCTTTGCCGCCCGACCTGATCGCCGAGGATCTCGGCGCCCATTCGCTGCGGGGCCGGGACGCGCCCCTGGCGGTGGCGGCGATCCGTAAGCGGGACTAGACGCCCAGCACCTTCAACACGTCACGCGCCGCACGCGCGCCGTCGAGGGTGGCGCCGCCCACCGTCATCGCACCGCCGCCGGCCAAGGCCTCGCCGGCGAAGAACACCCGCTCGCCGACCGGATCGCGCAGGCGGTCACGGGCCTCCGCGTGGCCGGGCGCGACGATCGAATACGAGCCGCGGGCATGGGGATCCGTCCACCAGCCGGCGAGCCGTCCGGCCTGGACCGCACCCTGCGCCTTCGACCCCAGGATCGAACCGAGCCGCTCGGTGGCGAGCGCAATGGCCGCCGGCTCGCCCGCCCGGCACAGGTCCCGGGCGAGGTCCCCGCCGAGATTGGCCACCGCGATGGCGCGGCCGAACGGGCCCATCTCGAAATACAAGGTCGGGCCGCCGGTGAACACCGACACCGCATCGCCCAGGGCCGCCGGGTCGACCTTCGCGGGGTCGAGGCGCAGACCGATCTTGGTGTAGGCGCCCATGTGAAGGCCATCCAGCGCCGCCTCCGCGGGATCGGGCAGGCGCGGCGTGAACCTGATCGCACCGGCTTTCAGCACCCCCACCGGCGCCGTGACGATCACGGCCGCCGCCGCGAGGGTGCCGTCCGCGGTCTCGATCCGGACGATCCTGTCCGACCAGTCGATCGCCCGGACCGGACAGCCGAGCCGCACCGGCAGATCGGCGAAGTGCCGCGCCACGAGGTCGCCGTAGCCGTCGATCCAGAGGTCGGTGCCGGACCAGAGCCGATCGTAATCCACCGCCGAGACCCGCTCGGGATCCTCGCCGAGCGACAGTCGGCTCAGCCCGGCCGCCGCCAGCTCGGCGTTCGGGCCGCCGGCCCGGGCCGCCTCGGCCAGCGAGGTGTCGCCGCCCTTCGGCGCCAGCAGGGCGTCGAGTCCGGAGAAGCCGGCGCGCCGGCTGGCATTCTCGGCCTCGGTCGCCGGCCTTCCATTGATGGTCAGCGTGCGCGCCCAGCCGCCTTCCTGCGCGAAGCGCACGCCGGCAGCCCGCGCCACCGGCGCCCAGGGATTGCGCTCGGCCCAGTGGATGTACTCGGCACCGGCATCGAAGCGGCAATCCGGGCCGAGCGACCGATCGGTGAAGGCGCGGCCGCCGATCCGGTCCCGCGCCTCGATCAGCAGGAAATCCTGTCCGGCCGCCCGCAGCGCCGATGCCGCCGCCAACCCGGCCGCGCCGGCCCCGATGACGACCACGGTTCCGCCCCGCGCCGCCGCCCGCAGGGCCGGTGCCGCCAGAACGGCCGAGGCCAGGATCGTGCGTCGGGTCGGACTCATGGCGTACCCGCTCGGATGCTGTTTTTGACCGGGACCCGTCCCAGGGCGGGCGGGCCGCCCGCGCCGATCCCGGATGCGCTAGCCGCGCGCGCCCTGCGTACCGGAGCGCTTCTCCATCATGGTCTTGACCTGCATCAGCTGGTCCCAGACCTGGCCCGGCGAGGTCCCGAAGAAGTCGAAGCCGGCATTCACACCGAGATAGATCCCGACGCAGATCAGCGGCACCAGCACCCAGGCCAGAACCTCCTCACCGCGGCGACGCCGTTGGCGGCGCCGACGGCGCTCCTCGCGCCGGGTCAGCTTCTGGGCAGGCGCAGGATGCGTGACGGGGGATAGAGGCCCCTCGTGCAGGTCTTCTGTCATCAGGCGCCCCCTCACCGCGGCGCGTTCGCGTCGCGGCGGTCATAGACCGGCAGGCCGTTGTCCGGAAGCCTGCCGGCCGGCGTGCGCGCCCTTATGCGCGGACGAGTGGCACCTTCGGCACGGTGCGGACGCCGCCGCCCGAGCCGCCACCACCCCCGCCGCCCTTGTCGTCCTTCGGCGTCTTCTTGCGCGTGGCCGCGCGGGGCTTGGCCCGCTTGTGCCGCTTGGCCGCGTTGGTGACGTCCGCCTCCGGCTTCGGCGTGACCGGTCCGGCCGGGAAGTCGAAGCCGAGGCTGTCCTTGGCGCCGGCCTTGGCTTCCTCATCCTCGGGCTTGCGCACCACCACCCGGACGGCACCGCCATCCTTGAGCTTGCCGAACAGGACCTCGTCGGCGAGCGGCGTCTTGATGGTCGACTGGATCAGCCGCGCCATCGGGCGGGCGCCCATCGCGTCGTCGTAGCCATGCTCCACGAGCCAGGCCCGAGCCTCGTCCGAGAGCTCGATCGTGACGTTGCGGTCGGCGAGCTGCGCCTCGAGCTGGAGGACGAACTTGTCGACGACCTTGGCCACAACCTCCTTCGGCAGGTGACCGAACGAGATGATCGCGTCGAGGCGGTTGCGGAATTCCGGCGCGAACAGCCGGTTGATCGCCTCGACGTCGTCGCCCGTCCGCTTGGCCTGGGTGAAGCCGTAGGCCGATTTCGCCAGGTCCGAGGCGCCCGCGTTCGACGTCATGATGATGATGACGTTGCGGAAATCGACCTGCTTGCCGTTGTGGTCGGTGAGCTTGCCGTGGTCCATCACCTGCAACAGGATGTTGAAGAGGTCCGGGTGGGCCTTCTCGATCTCGTCGAGCAGCAGCACGCAATGCGGGTGCTGGTCGATCCCGTCGGTGAGCAGGCCGCCCTGGTCGAAGCCGACATAGCCGGGGGGCGCGCCGATCAGGCGGCTGACCGTGTGGCGCTCCATGTATTCCGACATGTCGAACCGCAGCATCTCGACGCCCAGCGACGCGGCGAGCTGCTTGGCGGCCTCGGTCTTGCCGACGCCGGTCGGCCCCGCGAACAGGTACGAGCCGATCGGCTTGTCCGGGTCGCGCAGGCCGGCGCGCGCCAGCTTGATCGCCGAGGTCAGCGCCTCGATGGCGCTCGGCTGGCCGTAGACCACCCGCTTCAGGTTCTCGGTGAGGTGCTGGAGCACCACCGCGTCGTCCTTCGACACGGTCTTGGGCGGGATGCGGGCCATCGTGGCGATGGTCGCCTCGATCTCCTTGATCCCGATGGTGCGCTTGCGGCGCGCCTCCGGCACCAGCATCTGCGAGGCGCCGGTCTCGTCGATCACGTCGATCGCCTTGTCGGGCAGCTTGCGGTCGTTGATGTAGCGGGCCGACAGCTCCACCGCGGCCTTCACGGCCTCGGTCGTGTACTTGAGCTTGTGGAACTCCTCGAAATACGGGCGCAGGCCCTTCACGATCTCGATCGTGTCCGGGATCGACGGCTCGTTGACGTCGATCTTCTGGAAGCGGCGCACCAGGGCGCGGTCCTTCTCGAAGTACTGGCGGTACTCCTTGTAGGTGGTCGAGCCGATGCAGCGCAGGGTGCCCGAGGCCAGCGCCGGCTTGAGCAGGTTCGACGCGTCCATGGCGCCGCCCGAGGTCGCACCGGCGCCGATCACCGTGTGGATCTCGTCGATGAACATGATCGCGTTCGGGTGCGCCTCGATCTCCTTCATCACCTGCTTGAGGCGCTCCTCGAAGTCGCCCCGGTAGCGGGTGCCGGCCAGCAGCGTGCCCATGTCGAGGGAGAACACGGTGGCGTCCGCCAAAACCTCCGGCACCTCGTGCTGGATGATCTTGCGGGCGAGCCCTTCCGCGATCGCGGTCTTGCCGACGCCGGGGTCGCCCACCAGCAGCGGGTTGTTCTTCTGGCGGCGGCAGAGCACCTGGATCGTGCGCTCGACCTCGGAATGGCGGCCGATCAGCGGGTCGATCTTGCCGTCCCGGGCCTTCTTGTTGAGGTTGACGCAGTAGGCGTCCAGCGCGTCGCCCTTCTTCTTCGCGCCGCCGCGGGGATCGCCCTCGTCGCTCGGGCGCTCGGCGGCGCCTTCCTCCTCGGCACCGCGCACGGGCTTCGCCTCGGACGCGCCGGGGCGCTTGGCGATGCCGTGGCTGATGTAGTTCACCGCGTCGTAGCGGGTCATGTCCTGCTCTTGCAGGAAGTAGGCGGCGTGGCTCTCGCGCTCGGCGAAGATCGCCACCAGCACGTTGGCGCCGGTGACCTCCTCGCGGCCTGAGGACTGGACATGGATCACCGCGCGCTGGATCACGCGCTGGAAGCCGGCCGTCGGCTTGGCGTCCTGGCGTCCGTCGCCGGTCAGGTTCGAGAGCTCGGTGTCGACGTAGTCGACCAGGCTGCGCTTGAGCGTGTCGATCTCGACGTTGCAGGCGCGCATGACAGCGGCCGCATCCTGGTCATCCACAAGGGCGAGCAGGAGATGCTCCAGCGTCGCGTATTCGTGCCGTCGCTCGCCAGCGAGCGCCAGGGCTCGGTGGAGGGCTTGTTCTAGGCTGCGTGAGAAGCTTGGCAAAGCTGGCCTCTGTGTGGGTGCCTACCGCGAACGGCGCCTATTTCTTTTCCATAACGCACTGGAGAGGATGTTGGTGTTTGCGCGCGAAGTCCATGACCTGCGTCACCTTGGTCTCCGCCACCTCGTAGGTGAAGACCCCACACTCACCGACCCCGTTCTGATGCACGTGCATCATGATGTGGTAGGCGTCCTCGTGGCTCTTGTTGAAGAAACGTTCGACCACCAGCACGACGAATTCCATCGGCGTATAGTCGTCGTTCAGAAGGAGTACCCGGTACAGGCTCGGCTTCTTGGTCTTCGGCTTGGTGCGGGTGATGATCGCGGTGTTGGACCGGTCGTCGCCGCCCGGGGCGCGCGAACCGGAGGCCGTGATCGCCAAGCACGCCGGCCGTTGAAGCGTCGTCGATATCGCGGTGCCCTGCAGGGGGACCTGTGTCATGTGCGTCGAACCGATCCCTCGATTGGAGCGGGCGTCGCCGGCCCCCAATACCGATCCTGTCACGACCCTGCCGGGAGCGGCGTCTGGGCCAGCGGACATTAATCTACAGACCGTGAGGCCACTTCGCCAGACGCCTGCGCGCACTTGTCCGCCCCGCAAAGCTTGCGCCACGCGCATCGCCCTCGCACCGCCGGGCGAAGGGGAGGGCGACGGGCTCGCCTGATCGGACCGGCCGCGGGCGTCAGGCATGTCCCGGCTCGGCCATGGCGGCGGTGGCCGGCTCCGCGCATCTCTCCCTCCCCCCTCTGCGGGGGAGGGTACCCTGCGCAGCAGGGGGGGAGAGCGACTGTCTGTCGGGTCAAGGGGCGATTGCGAGGTCGCGTCGGATATCGCGGGCCTTTGCGTTGAGGCGCACGAGCAGCTTGCGGGCGAGCGCGACGCGGATGAGCTTTTTGGGCTTTCCGGCCTGGCTCAACCGATGGTGGAGGTCGGCGAAGTCAGGCTCGTACCGGCGCACGATCTCGGCGACGACGAACAGGACGCCGCGCACGCCCGCGCGGCCGCCGCGCACCGGGCGCTTGCCGGCGCGCCGGCCGCTGTCGTTGGCGATGGGCGCCAGCCCGGCGAGCTTGGCCACGGCCTTGTTGGACAGGGTGCCGATCTCGG
>NZ_FOQW01000034.1:0-23810 GCF_900113845.1 Methylobacterium brachiatum
GGCTGCACGTATCTGCCCGCGGCGGGACCGACGGCGAGCGCGATCGAGGCGGGCGCGGAAGTCGCGACCGCCGACGGCGGCGTGCTCGCGCGCTACGAGATCATCGACGTCACCCCGGCCGTGGTCGAGGCCCTGCGCGGACGCCCGCTCGACAGCCTGCTCGCCTCCTTCGGCGATCACCGCCCCTCCACCGAGCCGGTGATCGGCATCGGCGACATGGTCTCGGTCTCGGTCTGGGAAGCCGGATCCGGCGGCCTGTTCTCCGGGCCGCTCGTCGCCGACCGCTTCTCCGCCGGATCCAAATCCGCCCTCATCCCCGAGCAGCCGGTCGGCCGCGACGGCGCGATCTCGGTGCCCTATGCCGGGCGCATCAAGGTCGCCGGACGCCGGCCCCAGGACGTCCAGGGCCTGATCGAGAACGAGCTCGCCGGCAAGGCGATCCAGCCGCAGGTGCTGGTCTCGGTCACCCGGCCGATCTCCCAGGCGGTCACCGTCACCGGCGAGGGCGCGGCCGGCGCCCGCCTGCCGCTCTCGGGCCACGGCGACCGCATCCTCGACGTCATCGCGGCCGCCGGCGGCAACCGCTCGCCGGTATCCGAGACCTTCGTGCGCCTGTCGCGCGGTCCGGTCACCGCCACGGTGCCGCTGACCACGGTGGTGTCGAACCCCAAGGAGAACATCTACCTGCGGCCCAACGACGTGCTCACCCTGGTGCGCGACCCGCAGACCTTCCTGGCGGTGGGCGCGCTCGGCCAGGCGACCGAGCTGCCGTTCCAGGCCGACGGCATCACGCTGGCCCAGGCCCTGGCCAAGGCCCGCGGCCTGTCGGACTTCGCCGCCGACCCGGCCGGGACCTTCATCTTCCGGTTCGAGCCCGCCAGCGTGGTGCGCCGCCTGAACCCGAACACCAAGCTGACCGGCACGCCGCTGGTGCCGGTGGTCTACCGGATCAACATGCGCGACCCCAACAGCCTGTTCACCACCCAGGCGTTCCGCATGCGCAACCGCGACCTCGTCTACGTCTCCAACGCGCCCTTCACCGAAGTCTCGAAGGTGCTGTCCGTCTTCACCTCCGTGACCGGCCCGGTCTCCTCGGTGGCGACCGCGTACTACTACGCGAAGTAAGGGCGGGACGACTTCCCCAACAGCGGCGGAAAACAATCGCGTTTCGCCGCGGCCTCGCGTATGGGCTTTGCGTGCGGTGCGGGAGCGCGTGTACGGAGCCGCATCCCGCCCTCGTCGGTGGCTGCCTCGCGCAAGGATGCCTAGAAGAGCCCGATGAAGATCGGACGCGTCGTCTCCGCCCGCGGGCTGTTCCGGCCCCCGCTATTCTCCCTGAGCCTGTGTCTCGCGCTCCTGTCGGCCGGGCCGGCTTCGGCCGATGTCGTGGTCGGCGTCGCGGTTCCGCGCTCGGGCCCCTACGTCGCCGTGGGCGAGCAGGTGCTGCGCGGCGTCGAGGCCGCGGCCCGGGACGCCAACGCCATGGGCGGCCTCGACGGCCAGCCCGTGACCCTCGACGTGCAGGACGATGCCTGCGACTCGAACACCGCCACCGCGGTCGCCAACCACTTCGTGCGCGCCAAGGTCCGCCTCGTCGTCGGGCATGTCTGCTCGAACGCCTCGATCGCGGCCTCCGACATCTACGCGCAGAACGGGGTGGTGATGATCAGCGCCGCCTCGGTCTCGGCGCGGCTGACCGACCGGGGGCTGCAGAACGTCTTCCGCGTCTGCGGCCGTGACGACGACCAGGCCCGGCTGTCGGCCGCCGTGCTCGCCGAGCGGTTCCGCGACCGCAAAATCGCGCTGATCCAGGACCCGACCCCGGCCTCCCGGACGCTGGCGGCGGCCACCAAGGACAACCTCAACCGGATCGGCATCAACGAGACCTTGTCCCTGTCGTTCGCGCCGAGCGATGCCGACGACGCCGCCCTGGTGGACCGGCTCAAGAGCGCGGGGATCGAGGTTGTGTATTACGGCGGCGACGCCACCGAGATGGGCCGCCTGGTGAAGGTCGCGGCTGATCGCGGCTACCGCCCGCAATGGTTCGGCACCTCGGCGATCGCGACGCCGGACTTCGCCAAGGTCGCGGGCTCGGCCAGCAACGGCGTGCTGATGACCTTCTACCTCGATCCGAGCCGCCAGCCCGCCGCCGCCGCCGTCGTGAAGGCGTTCAAGGCCGAGGGCGGCGACCCCACCGGCTCGACGATCTACGGCTATGCCGCTCTGCAGGCCCTGGTCGCGGCCGGCAACTTCGCTCATTCCGCCGAGCCGAAGCCGATCGCCCAGGCGCTCCATACGGAGCGGTTCGATCTGGTGCTCGGCACGGTGGGGTTCGATTCCAAGGGCGACGTCACCGCCCAGGGCTACGTGCTCTACGTCTGGAAGGACGGCAGCTTCACGCCCGCCGGCAAGTGAGCGCTCGGTTCTGACGCGCGCCCGACGGTGCCCTATCCCCGCTCGGCGGCATCGACCTCGGCGCCCCGCCCCAGCCCGCGCAGCAGCTCTGCGAGATGCGGCCGCACCCGCAATTGGAGCGCGTGGAGCTGGCGGACCGCCTCGCTGAGGCGTCCCTCGCGGCCGAGCATGGCGTCCGCGAAGCCGATCATCCGGGCGTTGGGCCAGGCCGGCTCGCGCACCCCGTGGAGGCGCGCGACCAGGGCGTCGGCGGATGTCTCCGGCTCGGCCTGGGCGAACAGCATCAGCAGCGCCGCCGTGGAGCGCGACAGGCCGTAATGGCAATGGACCAGGAGATGGCCGGCGCCGTCGAGATCGCGCCCGAAGGCCAGGATCGCCGCGACGTGCTCGGGCTCGGGCGGGACGAGGCCGTCGCCTGGGCCGAGGCAATCGTGGAAGTGCAGGGTCGTGCGGGCATGGGCGCCGTAGGTGCCGAAGGCCTCCGGCTCGGGCGTGCCGGGATCGAGCAGGGACAGGACGTGCGTCACCCCGCTCCCGCCATGGCCCGCCAACTCCTCGAGGCCGCAGACGGTGTGCAGGGTGAGGTCGGGGAGGGGCGCTTCGGGGAAGGGCGCTTCGGGCTCGGATCGCATGGCCGGGCGCCTAACACGGGCGATCGGCGGTTTCGAGGCGCCATGGCGCCACGGCGGCGCCATCCGGAGACGCTTTCGAGAATGGGCGCGGACGTGCTACCTGCGCGCCGGCCGGATTGGACACGCTCAGACGAGATGCCGTTGGACGAGCCTCATACTGCGCCCCCACGCGCTGCCGGACCGCGCCGCCGCGCGGTGCTGACCGCCGGCCTCGGCGCGGCGATCACCGCGCCGTTGGCCGCGCCCGCCCGGGCCCAGGGCGCCCCGGAGCTGCGCTGGCGCCTGTCCTCGGCCTACGCCAAGAACCTCGACATCCTGTTCGGCGCGCCCGAAGCGCTGAGCCGGATCGTCGCCGAGGCCACCGACGGCCGCTTCCAGATCCAGGTGCTCGGCCCCGGCGAGCCGGTCCCGGCCGAGACCCTGCTCGACGCCGTGTCGGCCGGCACCGTCGAGATGGGCCACGGCCCGGCGACCCTCGGCCAGGCCAAGGACCCGACCTTCGCGCTGGCCACCGCGATCCCGTTCGGGCTCAATGCGCGGGGCGCCGCCGCCTGGTGGCAGGCCGGCGGCGCGGCGGAGCTGTTCAGCGAGGTCTTCGCCAAATCCGGGCTGGTCTGCCTGCCCGGGGGCAATACCGGCGCGCAGATGGGCGGCTGGTTCCGGCGCGAGATCAAGAGCGTCGCCGACCTCCAGGGTCTCAAGTTCCGCATCGGCGGCATGGGCGGGCAGGTGCTCGCCAAGTTCGGCGTCCAGCCGCAGGCGACGCCCGGACCCGAGATCTACCAGGCCCTGGAATCGAAGAAGCTCGACGCCGCCGAGTGGATCGGCCCCTACGACGACGAGCGGCTCGGCCTGCAGAAGGTGGCGCCGGTCTACCATTACCCGGGCTTCTGGGAGGGCGGCGCCATGCTGCACTTCTGGTTCAACGCCGAGAAGTGGAAGGCGCTGCCGAAGGCCTACCAGGCGATCCTGCGCGCGGCGGCCGCCGAGGTCGGGGCCGAGGTCCAGGCCAAGTACGATGCGCGCAACCCGCAGGCCCTGCGCCGGCTGGTCGCCGGCGGCGCCCAGCTGCGGCCGTTCCCGCAGGACGTGATGGAGGGCGCGCTCAAGAACGCCAACGACGTCTATGCCGAGATCGCTGCCAAGAACGCCGATTTCCGCCGGGTCTACGAGGCGATGCGGACCTTCCGGAACGAGGAATATCTCTGGTTCCAGGTGGCAGAATACACCTACGATAACTTCATGATTCGGGCCCGGGCACGGGGCTGACGCGACGGCTCGAACGAACCCCGCGGAGGGACGGCATGATCGGGACGCTGAGACTCGGCCTGGCACTGCTCGGGACGGCGCTGCCGCTCCAGGCGCTCGCGCAATCGCCCGCCAACCTCACCGCCCTGCGCGGCCTGGCCCCGGTGGCCCGGCTGCAGGGGAGCCCGGCGGGCAAGGCGGCGCTCGACGCCAACCTGCGGGTGACCGGCGACATCCAGACCGGCGCCCTCAAGCAGCCGACCCTGCTGCCCTTCCCCGAGCAGCAACAGCTCGCGCTGCGGGATTGCTTCATCACCGACGGCAACGCCACCGGCCTCGCCGACGGCCTCGGCACGGCCCTCGCCACCGCCTATCAGGGCCGGGCGCGCTACAGCGACTACAAGACCTTCACCAGCGTCGCGCCGACGGTGGCCGACCTGATCGGCTACACCAACAACGTCACCAAGTCGGATTCGAATTCGGGCAAGTACTTCTTCGGCAACGCCACGACCAACGGCAAGCAGGCAATCTCGGCCGAGGCCAGCGCGCTCCTCACCGACGGCACCGTCACCGACGTGTTCGGCAAGGCCTATGGTCGGCGGGCGGGCAGCCCCGGGGCCGACCGGTTCGGCAATTCGCGCCCATTCCAGACCCTGCCGCATCTCCAGGCCTACCGGGGCGCCGATTATTTCGGCGAGGCCTCCCATTCCCTCGACTGGCTGCGCGGCCCGAAGCAGGATCTCGTCGACAGCCCGTCCTACCCCAGCGGCCACACCACCTACGGCTACACCGAGTCGCTGATCCTCGCCCTGCTGGTGCCGGAGCGCTACCAGCAGATGGTCGCCCGCGCCGCCGAGTACGGCAACGACCGGATCATCGTCGGGGCGCATTACGCCATGGACGTGATCGGCGGGCGCGCGACCTCGCTCCACGCGGTGGCGCATCTGCTCGCCAACGATCCGGCCTATGTCGGCCAGATCCGGAAGAACCCGGCGGTGATCGACGCGAACGCGACCGATGCGGACAAGCGCGTCGGCGTGACCGATTACCGGGCGCTCCTGAAGGAGGCCCGCGCCGCCATGACCGACGCGCTCAAGGCCGGCTGCGGCGACACGGTGGCGGCTTGCGCGGCGCAGGATACCGGCCGGTTCAAGGACCCGGCCGCCAACGCCGCCTTCTACGAGGCGACCCAGACCTACGGGTTGCCTGTCGTGCACGACGCCACCGCCAACGCCCGGGAGGATGTCGGCAAGATCGCCCCGGAGGCCGGCCACCTGCTGACCGCGGCCTTCCCGGCGCTGACGCTCGAGGAGGCCAACGCCATCCTGACCGAGACGCAGGGCCCGGGCGGCGGCTTCCTGGACGACGGCTCTGAATTCGGGGTGTATTCCCGGATCAACCTCTACGCGGCGGCCGGGAAGGCCGCGGCGCTGGCGGCGAGCCGGGCGGGGGCGAGCGCCGCGCGCTGACGGGCGCGATGCTCGCGAGCCCCTCTGAGGGCCTGCTTGACGTCGCGCTCTTGGCCGGTGGACGGTTCCGAGTGACGGCACTCCCAATCACCCCCTCATCCTGAGGTGCCGGGCGATCGCAGATCGCTTGGCCTCGAAGGAGCCCTCCAGAGCTCGCTGAGCCATCTGGCGCGCGCCTTCGAGGCCCGCTGGTGCGGGCACCTTAGGATGAGGTCGAGACCGGGAAAACGGGGCAAACACGGTCGTCGGCGCCTGTTGTCCGTGCTGTCAGAACACCGCGTGGTCACCGCGCTCGGCGACGGCCTCGCCCCGGACGACGCGGGCGTAGTAGGCGAACAGCGTGTCCGAGCCCGTCGAGGGCGTGGCATGGGCATCGTAGCGGCCCGTGGCCGGATCCAGCACGAGCATCGATTCCGTGGCGTAGTAGCGCCCGATGCGCGCGAGCTCGGCCTTGGCGGCCAGGGCCGGGACCCACCGCCCGAGCGTGCCCAGGACGGCGATGATCGCGTCCAGCAGCGCCACCGGTACGTGCCGGAAGCGCGGCGCGCGCCCCAGCAGGGCGAACAGGTGCTCACCCTGCGCTCTCGGGGTGATCGCCTCGCCCGGCCCCCCGATCGGGAGCACGCGATTGCGCCGGTCCGCGTCGTCGATGCAGTCGGCGAGGTAGCGGCCCAGATCGTCGTCGCTGATCGGCTTGCAGGCCGTCAGCATCCCGTCGCCGAAGACCAGGAACGGCTTGCCGCGCCGCACGCGGTCGATCTGCCCCGAGAGCGATTTGAAGAACGCGGTCGGGCGCACGATCGTGTAGGCGAGGCCCGAGTCGATCAGCACCCGCTCGAAGGCCAGCTTGGCGTGCTGGAAGGCGAGGACCGGCTTCTGGACGCAGATCGCCGAGAGCAGGATGACCTGCGTGACGCCGGCCGCCTCGGCGGCGTGCAGCGCATTCACCTGCGCCCGGTAATCGATCGCCCAGGCGTCGTCGGGCAAGCCGGTGCGCGAGGCGAGACACGAGACCAGGACGTCGAACGGCTCGCCGCGGATGCCGTCCCGCGCGAGCGCGGCCGGATCGGTCACGTCCGCGACCCGCGCGGTGACGCCCGCAGGGAACGGGGCGGGCTGCCGCACGAGGCAGACGACCGCGTGACCGCGCGCCGCCAGCGCCCGCACCGTCGCCCGGCCGATCGTCCCGGTGCCGCCCAGGACGAGGACGCGCCGCGGGGCCGGGTCGTGCGGCCGATCCGCCGTCACGGCACCCGCTTGCGCAGCACGAAAGTCCCCACGGCCAGGAACTTCTGCGCCCGCTTGCCGGTGTCGACCTCGGTGGTGAACACGTTGCCCTTGGAATCGACCGCGAGGTTGTGGACCCAGTGAAACTGGCCCGCCATGCGGCCGTTGCGGCCGAAGGCGCCCACCGTCGCGCCGGTGGCGCGGTCGAGGGTGCGGACCTCGTTGTTGGCCCCGTCGGCGTTGAGCAGGTAGGTCTCGTCGGCATCCGGCCAGAGGGCCAGCTCCCAGACCGAGCCGTTGGCCCGGGTGTCCTTCTCGACGACGAACTCCTTCACGAAGCTGCCGTCCTTCTGGAACACCTGGATCCGGTTGTTGGTGCGGTCGCAGACATAGACCAGCCCGTCATGGGCGATGCGCACGCAATGGACCGGGTTGGCGAATTGCTGGCGCGGGGCGGCGGCCGGATCGTAGGGGCCGAGCTTGTCGTCGGTGGGCGGCTTGCCGTAGGCGCCCCACATCCGCTTGAACGCCCCGCTGTCCCGGTCGAACACGATGATGCGGTGGTTGTAATAGCCGTCCGCCACGTAGACCTCGTTGGCCGCCCTGTCGAAATCGACATTGGCGGGCTTGCCGAGGCGGCTGGTGTCGCGGCTGTCGGTCTGCGGGCCGGACTTGCCGATCTGCAGGACGAACTTGCCGTCGGGCGTGAACTTCAGGAGCTGGCCGTCCTGGTCGCCGTTGCCGGCGATCCAGACAAAGCCCTTCTCGTCGATCTGGATGCCGTGCTCGTTGGTGGGCCAGTCGTAGCCCTCGCCGGGGCCGCCCCAGCTGCGCAGCAGCGTGCCGTCCTGGGCGAATTCGAGCACCGGCGGGGCGGGCTTGCAGCATTTGCTGCGCGGCGGATCGAGGCTCGCAGCCTTCTCGTCGTCGGTGAGCGTGCGCGGCCGCTGGACCACCCAGACATGGTCCTGCGCGTCCACCGCGACGCCCGCGGCCTGGCCCAGGATCCAGTCGTTCGGCAGCGGCTTCGGCCAGGCCGGATCGACCTGGAAGCGCGGCGCATCCGCGGCCGCTGCGGGCCCCGCCAGGGCGAGCAGGCAGGCGAGCGCCGGCAGCGCGCGCGAAAACATCCTCATGGCGTATCCTCCGGCGCCTGTCCCGGCGCTCACCGCGAGCATGACGCGCCGCGCGGTCCGGGACCAGCGCTCCGGCCGCGCTTCGGTGACAGAGGCGAGCGGACAAGAAAAAAGGCCACCCCCGAAGGAGCGGCCCGAAGTCTAGGGAGGAAACGCCCAAGAAGGGCAGCGGGATCGCGACGCCATCGCCATCCCGCGCTGCACAATCTGCGCGCATCGCGAAAAATTACAAGGGCGTTCGGACAGAAAGGCTGTCCTTTTATACGGCTCAGGACGGATCACGAACCGGCTGTGTCGAAAATGTCGCAGCCGTTTCGGGATGCCGGACAACAGATCTGATGCGCGATCGGCCGGCAAAACCGGACGTAAACCTTTGAGAAACCCTGGTTTCGCTGCGCCGCGTCGGTTGCCGGCTGATGATTTCACTGCGGCATTTCATGACGGCCGACTGAACGGACGAATTCGTCGCCCGCTCTAGGTTCCCGGCCAAGTCTCTTGTGATCCAAGTGAAGAAAGCGTGCGTGCGAATATGGCGATCCAGGGCGAGCGGATCCGGGTTCTGAACGATGTCGAGCCGCGGGCGGACGGGCGTTACGTTCTGTATCTCCTTCAGCAGGCCAACCGCGCCCGGTTCAACCCGGCCCTCGAATTCGCCATCGAGGAGGCGAACCGGCTCGACCTGCCGGTGATCGCCTGCTTCGGGCTGCTCGACGGTGCCAGCGGCTTCCCCGAAGCCAATGCCCGCCACTACGCCTTCCTGCTCCAGGGTCTCGCGGATGCGAAGGCCGGTCTGGAGAAGCGCGGCGTCGGATTCGTCATGCGCAAATGCGCGCCCGCCAAGATCGCCATCGACTTGGCCGAGGAGGCGGCGCTGCTGGTGCTCGACCGGGGCTACCTCGCCATCCAGAAGGGCTGGTACCGGGAGATCGCGAAGGCGGTGAAGACCCGGATCGTCCAGGTCGAGGGCGACGTTGTCGTGCCGGTGGAGACCGCCTCGAACAAGCACGAATTCGCCGCCCGGACGCTCCGGCCGAAGCTGAACCGGCTCTGGGACCCGTTCATCGCCGACCTGAAGCCCCGCAAGCTCAAGCATGCCGCGACGGACGTGACGCCCGAGGGCGAGATCGACGTCTCCGATCCGGAGGCGGTGCTCGCCGGGATGAGCCTCGACCGGGTGGTCGGGCCGGTGAAGCGCTTCACCGGCGGCGAGACCGAGGCGCGCAAGCGCCTGAAGGCGTTCCTGGCGGATGGGTTCGCGGGCTACGGCGCCGGCCGCAACATGCCGGAGGCCGCGGCCGCCTCCCACATGAGCCCGTTCCTGCATTTCGGCCAGATCTCGCCGGTGGAGATCGCCCTGGCGGTGCGGGAGGCCAAGGTCGGGGACGACGACGATCGCGGCGCCTACCTGGAGGAGCTGATCGTCCGGCGCGAGCTCGCCATGAACCACGTCTTCTACACGGAGGGCTACGACGATTACGACAAGGCGGTGCCGGACTGGGCGCGCAAGACGCTGGCCGAGCAGGCCGAGGACGCGCGCCCGACCCTCTATTCGGAGGCCCAGCTCGCGGCGGGCGAGACCCACGACCACTACTGGAACGCCGCGATGCGCGAGATGCGCGAGACCGGCTACATGCACAACCAGCTGCGGATGTACTGGGGCAAGAAGATCCTGGAATGGTCCCCCTCGCCCGAGGAGGGCTTCGCCCGGACGCTGCGGCTGAACAACCGCTACTTCCTGGACGGGCGCGACCCGAACTCTTTCACCAACGTCGCCTGGGTCTACGGCCTGCACGACCGCCCCTGGCAGCGCCGCCCGATCTTCGGCACCGTCCGCTACCAGAGCGAGAACTCGCTGAAGAAGTTCGACGCGAAGGGCTATGTGAAGGCCGTGGAGCGGCTCTGTGCGGCGGAGGGGTGAGCGGCCTGTTCGGACCCCGCCTGCTCCCACCAGACCCCCTCATCCTGAGGTGCGGCCGCGCAGCGGGCGCCTCGAAGGAGGGCTCCAGTTGCCCGCGCGATCGCTGGAGGGCTCCTTCGAGGGCTGCGCTGCGCTCCGCCGCCTCAGGATGAGGGGGTGATTTGGAGATCCGCCAAGCGGATGGGTCTTCTGGGTGATGCCCCATTCCCCGCGCACCACGCTATACCGCATGCTCCGGCTTTGCGGACGAAGTAGCCTGTCATGACCGAGATGCGGGACGCACCGACGACGATCGAGCCCGCAGGCTCCGGGCCGAGACGCTCCCGCTACCGCCGCTCGATCACCCGCCTGCGCTCGGCCTCGCTCGAAGCCTATCCGCTGTGGCGGGGGCGGTTGCTGTTCCTGGCCGGCGGTATCTGCGTCGGGTTGGCCGCGGTGCTGATGGCCAAGGGCGCCGACCTGGCGCAGGAGGGGTTCCGGCGGTTGACCGCGCCGTCGCCGCTGATCGCCCTGGTGCTCACGCCGGCGGGCTTCGCGCTGGCCGCGCTGCTGGCCCGGACGGTGTTCCCGAACTCGCAAGGGTCCGGCATCCCGCAGGTGATCGCGGCCCGGCACGCCCGCGATGAACGGTTCCGGTTCTCGCTGATCTCGCCGCGCGTGGCCTGCGGCAAGGTGCTGGTCCTGTTCCTCGGCCTGCTGTGTGGCGCTTCGGCCGGGCGCGAAGGGCCGACCGTGCAGGTCGGCGCGGCGATCATGGCCGCCTTCGGCCGCCTGACGCCCGACCGCCTGCCGGGGCTGCTCCTCGCGGGCGGGGCGGCCGGGGTCGCGGCGGCGTTCAACACCCCGCTCGCCGGCATCGTGTTCGGCATCGAGGAATTGGGCCGGGCCTATGAGGCACGCTCGTCCGGGCTGATCGTCGCCGGGATCGTGGCTGCCGGCCTCACCTCCCTCTGGCTGCTCGGCAACTACACCTATTTCGGCACCAGCCAGGCGGAGCTGCCGCTGGCCGCCGGCTGGATCGTGCCGCTGCTCGCCGCCCTGGGCGGCTTCGCCGGCGGGGTGTTCAGCCGCCTGGTAATCCTGTTCGCCCGGGGCCTGCCGGGGGCCGCCGGCCGCCTGATCCGGGCGCGGCCGGTGGTGTTCGCGGCAGCCTGCGGCCTGTGCGTGGCCCTGTCCGGGCTGGCCTCCCAGGGCACCGCCTACGGCACCGGCTACGAGGAGGCCCGGGCGATCCTGCACGGCGACGCCACGACCAGCTGGACCTACGCGCCGCTGAAATTCGCCGCCACGGTGCTCAGCTCGGTCAGCGGCATTCCGGGCGGCCTGTTTGCGCCGTCGCTGGCGGTGGGCGCCGGGATCGGCGGGACGGTGCACGGCCTGCTGCCGGACATGCCGGTGGGCGCCCTCGTGCTGATCGGGATGGTCGCCTACCTCACCGGCGTGCTCCAAGCCCCGATCACCAGCTTCGTGATCGTCACCGAGATGACCCAGAACCACACGATGATGATCCCGCTGATGGTCGCGGCTTTGATCGCCGACGCGGCCTCGAAGGCGGTCTGCCGCGGCGGGCTCTACCACACGCTCGCCGAGCTTATGCTGGCGCGGGCCGACGTCCCGGCCCAGCCGGTGACGAAGACCGCCTGAGCCCCGCGGAACGCGGGCCCCGCCCTGCGGCGGAGCCCGGTCGTGCGGGCCTACGCGGCCCGCACGGTCGCCAGGAAGCGCCGGACCTCGGCCGTCAGGTGCTCCGACTGGCGCGACAGCTCGGAGGCCGAGGTCAGCACCTGGGCGGCCGCCGCGCCGGTCTCCTCGGCGGCGCCGGCGACGCCCGCGATGTTGCTGGTCACCTCGCCGGTACCCATCGCGGCCTGCCCGACATTGCGCACGATCTCCTGCGTCGCCGCCCCCTGCTGCTCCACCGCCGCGGCGATCGAGGCCGCCACGGTGCTGATCTCGCGGATGCGGCCGCTGATGCCGCCGATCGCCGAGACCGCCTGGCCGGTCGCCGCCTGGACCTGCCCGATCTGCCGGCCGATCTCTTCGGTCGCCTTCGCGGTCTGGTCGGCGAGCGCCTTGACCTCGCTCGCCACGACCGCGAAGCCCCGTCCCGCCTCGCCGGCCCGGGCGGCCTCGATGGTGGCGTTGAGGGCCAGCAGGTTGGTCTGCGAGGCGATGCTCTGGATCATCGCCACCACGTCGCCGATCCGGGCGACCGTGCTGCTCAGCTCCTGCACCATCGCGGCGGTCTGGTCCGCGTCGCTGACGGCGGAGCGGGCGAGGTGCGACGAGCCGTCGACCTGGCGGCCGATCTCCTGGACGGAGGAGCCCAGCTCCTCGGCGGCGGCCGCGACCGTGTTGACGTTGCTGGCCGCCTCCTCGGCGGCCGCGGCCACCGTCGTCGATTGGCTGGCCGTCTCGGTCGCGGTGGCGGTCATGGTCTGGGCGGTCGCCTGCAGCTCGGTGGCCGAGGACGAGACCATGCCGACGATCCCGCCGACCGCCTGCTCGAAGGCGTCGGCCATCTGACGCATGGCCGTGCGCCGCTGCTCCTCCGCGGAAGCCCGGGCCAGGGCAGTCTCCTCCTCCAGGATCTTGGTGCGGACCAGGTTGTCCTTGAACACCTGCACGGCGCCGGCCATCGCGCCGAGCTCGTCCCGGCGCGCGGTGCCCGGTACGGACACGGTGAGATCCCCCTCGGCGAGGCGCCGCATCGCCCCCGCGAGACCCAGGAGGCCGCGGACGACCCGGACCTGCATGATCAGGATCGCGGCCGTCGCCAGGCCGCCCGCGAAGATGATGACCGCGAGGGCCGAGAGGAAGTCCCGGTTCGCGGCGGCCGACGCGGCGGTCGCACGGGCCACGGCAGAGTCGATCACCGCCATGGCGACGTCGACGATCGCCTTCTGGCCGGCGACGACGCCTTCATCCCAGGTGCTGACCGGGAAGGGCATCGGGCGCCCCTCGGAGACCGCCGCGAGGGCGGCCTTGCGCATCTCGCCCACGGGCCCGGCATAGTAGAGCTGGTCCGCCCGGTCGTAGGCGTCCTTCACCGAGGCGTCGAAGCCGTTGACCCGGATCATCCGCCCGACGAGCTGCCAGGCCGTCCGGTTCTGGGCGTCGGCGCTGTTGAGCTGCCCCCAATCGGCCGGGGTGGCGGCGCGGTCGGCGGCCAGGATCTGGCTCACGACCAGGGCAGCGCGTCCGTCGGTGGTGCGCGCGAGCCACGTCGTCGCCCTTGCGTCGATGAGGCTGCCATAGGCCGGATCAAGGGCCTGGATCGCGCGCTCGGTCGCGTCGGAGGCGGCCTCGAGCGCGGCGAGCAGGCGGTTGCCGAGCTCGTCCATGCGCTTGCGCAGGGCCGGGTCGCGGCGCGCCGCCGGCTGGTCGAAGGCCGCATCCAGGGCCCGGCGCAGCTGCCGCCACTCGCCCACGAGGGCATCGAGCTCGGTGCGCTTCGTCTGCAGGGCCGGGTCCGCCACGCTGCTCAGCTGCCCGAGCGCGATGTCGGCCGCCGCGTTGAACGGGGCGCGGGCATCGAGCGAGAGCTGGCGATGCGCCCGGTTGGTGTCGGGCTCCTTGACCAGGGCGGTCAGCCCGTAACCCCGCTCGATCCGTACTTGGGTAAGGCTCGCGAACAAGTTGCGATCGATGACCATGAAGGCGGTCACCTGATCAGCTGTATCCATTCGCGACTTGCTTTTGAGGATTTGTATTCCCGCCAGGCCGATCGCGAGTAGACCCAGCATCGCGACGAGAGAAATAACTACAGTTCGGATCGAAAGCGCACGCACCACCAGTACCCCTGCCTAATCGCCGGGACGATGTGTCCGAAACATATTCCGAACGGTTAATTCGCTACCGTCGAACGCTTCGAGCTCGGAACAATGATCTTCATCTGTAGTCGTGGCGCCACGTGCGCGTCGGGTTGCCCAGGTTCATCGACTGGGCATCTCACCTGCAAGTCGATATTCTGATGGACAGCCGCGGCGCAGGTCTTCGGCGCGCCGGCCGCCCGATCGCTCGGCGGAACGCCGCCGTTAAGAATAAAAGGCTGTTGGAACCGCGCGGCCGCGGAACGGTCTCGCTTGCAGCCGGTTGAGCATGCGATTGTTGTTCGCCCGTGCCGCGGGCGCTTCCGGAGTGACGCGATGACCTTGCTGAAATGGGCCCTCATCTGCTTCGTGATCTCGCTGATCGCGGGCGGCCTCGGCTTCACCGGCATCGCCTCGGGCGCGGGCTCGCTGGCGCGCATCCTGTTCGGGCTGTTCCTGCTGGTCGCCATCGTGATCGTGGTCATCGCCTTCGCGGTCGGCCAGGCGGTCTTCTGAGCCGCATGGCGGATTCGATGCGGAACAGGGTCTGCCTCGTCACCGGGGCGACCAACGGCATCGGCTACGAGACGGCCCTGGGACTCGCGCGCAGAGGCGCGCGGGTCGCCATCGTCGGCCGCGATCCGGAGAAGACGCAGGCCACAGCCGAGCGGATCCGCGAAGCCGTCCCGGGCGCGGTGGTGGACCCGCATGTCGCCGACCTGTCGGCCCAGGCCGAGATCCGCCGGGTCGCCGCGTCCCTGCGCGCCACCTATCCCCGCCTCGACGTCCTGGTGAACAATGCCGGGGCGATCTTCGACCGGCGGGAGCTCACGGTCGACGGCATCGAGCGCACCTGGGCGCTGGACCATCTCGGCTACGTGCTGCTGACGCTCGAACTGCTCGACACCCTGAAGGCCTCGGCGGCGGCCGGGGCCAAGCCACGGATCGTCAACGTTGCCTCGGCGGCGCATTACCGGGGCCATATCGACTTTTCCGACATCGAGGGCGCCCACCGCTACGGCGCCATGCGGGCCTATGCCCAGGCCAAGCTCGGCAACGTGCTGTTCACCTACGCGCTCGCCCGGCGGGTGAAGGCCGACGGCATCACGGTCAACGCCCTGCATCCCGGGGTGGTCAAGACCGGCTTTGCCAAGAACACCGGCGGTGCGTTCGGCGCCGTCTGGTCGCTGATGCGCCCGTTCCTGATCCAACCCGACAAGGGCGCCGCGACCTCGCTCCACGTGGCGACCGCCCCGGAGCTCGACGGCGTCACCGGCCGCTATTTCTCGCATTCCCGGCCCAAGACCTCGTCGGCCGAGAGCCGGGACGAATCCGTTCAGGAGCGGGTCTGGGCCCTGAGCTTGGCGCAGGTGGGGTTAGGGAGGTGATCGTTCCGCGGGGCGGCGTGCTTCAGATACTGAGCGCCGACACGAGGTCCGTCCGGGAGAAATCCCGCCCCTTGAAAAGGATCGGTACGGAGCTGCTGGCAGCGCAGGCGTAGGATAAGCAATCGGCAAAGTTGAGCTGGGCTGGGTGGCCCCGTCCTTTGCCGTAAATCGCGAAGGCATCGACCGACCGGCGTGCAATCGCATCGCTGATCGGGACCACGGTGATCCCGGCCGCCGCGAGAAACGCATCGTACATTTCCTGGGCATCCGGCACCGCAAGGCCGAGGATGCGCGCGAGATTGATCGTCGCCTCCAGCCGAACATGCGCGCCGGTCTCTCGACGCTCAGCGGCCTCTATCCTGTTGAGAAAGGCAGCCGCCTCGGGTTCGTCAGCCAGGATGGCGACGACGGCGGACGTGTCGATAAACATCACGCGCCCCAGAGGGCGTCACGTTCGGCTTCGCTCAAGGGAGGCTGCGGCGTTCCGGTCGCCTTCGCCAAGGCTTTTGCCCGGATAGCGGCCACGCGCTGGGCTAAAGGAACCGCTTCATCGGCGCGCCGAATCTCATGCTGCAGCGCGAGCTTAATTGCCGCCGTGAGGTTGGGAGCACCGCTCTTCCGCATCACGGTCTCCGCCAGGGTGCGCACTTCCTCGTCGCGGATGCTCAGCATGCCACTGTCCCGTATAGACACGACACGTATGGGTGCATGGACGTGGCTTGTCCACGCCGCAGCAGGCCCGTCCTACCGAACACGATTCCTCCTCACGCCGCCGCGCGCATCGCGTGGTCGGCCTGGGTCTGAATCTCGATGAACACCCGGGTCACGTCCGGGTTGCGCTGCTTCACCGCCCGGTCGAGGCGGGTCACCAGGCTCTCGACCTCGCCGGCGCTCAGGTCGTCGGCCATGTCGATGCTGACATTCACCAGGATGTCGGAGGGCCCGAGATGCTGGGTCAGGACCTCGTTGAGATGCAGCACGCCGGGTTCGGCGCGCACGAGCTCCGCGATCGCCGCCACCACGGCGGGGTCGGCGGCCTCGCCGATCAGCAGGCCGTGGGTCTCGATCATCAGGAACACCGCCATGCCGACCAGCACGAGGCCGATCCCCACCGAGGCCCAGCCGTCGAGGCTCGGCATCTCCAGCCAATGGGCCAGGACGACGCCCGCGAAGGCGATCAGCAGGCCGATCAGCGCCGCGGTGTCCTCGGCCAGAATCGTGAACAGGGTCGGATCCTTGCTGCGGCGGATCGCCCGCATCGCCGAACTCTTGCCCTTCTCGGCCCAGAACTGGCGCATCGCCACGACCCAGGACACGCCCTCGGCCACGATGGCGAAGCCCAGGATCGCGACGTTCACCCAGATCCCCGGCACGGTGTAGCCGAACAGGTGGGCGTCCGCGTCCGGCGAGGGGTGGCGGACCCGCTCGATGCCCTCGTAGACAGCGAACAGGCCGCCGCCCAAAAAGATCATCAGCGCGACCACGAAGGCGTAGAAGTAGATCTCGCGCCCGTAGCCGAACGGGTGGCGGGCATCGGCCGGCTTCTCGGCCCGCTTCATCCCCAGGAGCAGCAGCACCTGGTTGGCGGTATCCACCACCGAGTGCACGCCCTCGGCGAGCATCGCGGTGGAGCCGGTCAGCGCCCCGCCGACGAACTTCGCCGCCGCGATGGCGAGGTTCGCCCCCGCCGCCGCATAGATCGCCCCCGTGCTCTCGTGCGCCATCCCGGCCTCCGTGTCCGCCGCGACCTAAGCGCTACCGTGCGGCGCCGGTTCCCGTGTGGACGCGCGCATGTGCCCTGTGCAAGCTGAGATCAGTCCGAAAGGCTCGGAGGAAACATGGCCGACGCGCAGTACGACCCCGACAACATCTTCGCCAAGATCCTGCGGGGCGAGATCCCGTGCCACCGCGTCTACGAGGATGCCGACACCCTGGCCTTCATGGATGTGATGCCCCAGGGCGAGGGCCATACCCTGGTGATCCCGAAGGCGCCCGCCCGCGGCCTGCTCGATGCCGACCCGGCCTCCCTGGCGGCCCTGATCGTGAGCGTCCAGAAGGTCGCCCGGGCCGTGAAGACGGCGTTCCAGGCCGAGGGCCTGACCCTGTTCCAGTTCAACGAGCCGGCGGGCGGGCAGACCGTGTTCCACCTGCACGTCCACATCATCCCCCGGCGCGAGGGCGTGCCGCTGAAGCGCCACGAAGGCGGGATGGCCGACAACGCCGTGCTGGCCGACCACGCGGCGCGGATCCGGGCGGCGCTCGAAGCGCAGTAACGCGGGGGCGCGGCTTTATCGGGGCTCCGCGCCCCGAGACCCCGCCCAAGGGCTTGGCCGTCGGGAATCCGATTCGGGACGCTCAGGCCGCGCTCGGCTGGGCCATGCCGCCCAGGAGCCGGCGCAAGGCGGCGTTCTCGGCCTCCAACTCGGCGATGCGCTGCCGTAGGGCGGCTTCGGTCGCGGCCGGATCGGGTCTAGCCGGGGCGGCGCCGGCGGAGTCCGTGAAGGTGACGCCGATGCCGTCCTCCCGGCGCCAGCACAGGGTCGACCGGTAGGTCCGGTCCTTCTGTGGGATGTAGAGGTCGAACACCTGCGGCAGGGTCGTGGCGTCGCTCAGGACCAGGCGGGCGCCCGAGACCGAGAGGTCGCGCACCAGGCAGTCGAAGCTCGACGAGCCGTTGTTGAAGACGATGCGGCCCTTGAGGAACACCCTCTGGCGCGTCTCTTTGCGATGATCCGTCATGCGGATCAGTTTGCCCGCCAGCTCTTAAGATTTCCTGGCGCCAATACGGTGATCGTCCCTATTCACAAGGATCAGGCGATGAAACGCCGGTCCATCGTCTGGAACAGGTAGAAGCCGTTGAAGCGCACCGCGGTGTCGGCGGCCCGGTCGTCGAAATCCAGGGGCTGCCGGCTGTCGCCGTCGAGCTTGCCCCCGAAGGTCCAGCGGCCGGCGCCGATGAAGGGCGGGACGGTGCTGGCCTCCGGCACCGCGCAGCAGAGGCCTTCGACGGCCTTGAGCTGGAACAGGTTGTAGCTTCGCATCGGAGTCCCTCCGCTTGGCCGCCCCGACCGTCGAACCCGTCCAATACCAGAACTGGTACCGGGCAGATTCGCCTTGACCGTGCTCATAATGGCACAATCGGTCGAGTTTGTGACGGTCAAGTTTCAGGGACGTTTCGGGTCAGCTCCTCGATCCAGATCCGCGCCGAGCCGTCCGACGGCGCGCGCCAGTCGCCGCGGGGCGACAGCGAGCCCCCGGCCGAGACCTTCGGGCCGTTGGGCAGGGCCGAGCGCTTGAACTGGCTGAAGCCGAAGAACCGGTTGAGGAACACCCCGAGCCAGCGCCGGATCTCGGGGAGGTCGTAGGCGACCCGCTTGGTCTCGGGGAAGTCCGGCGCCCAGTGGCCGCGGGTTTTGTCGCCCCATGCATGCAGCGCCAAAAAGGCGATCTTGGAGGGCCGGAACCCGTAGCGCAGCGTGTAGAACAGGTTGAAATCCTGCAGCGCGTAGGGGCCGATCGTGGCCTCGGTGCTCTGCGGGCTGTCGTCCTGGTCCACCGGCACCAGCTCGGGGGAGATCTCGGTGTCGAGGATCGCCTGCAGCGTGTGGCTCGCCTCGGGCCCGACCTCGCGGTTGCTGATCACCCAACGGATCAGGTGCTGGATCAGGGTCTTGGGCACGCCGGTATTGACCGCGTAGTGGCTCATCTGGTCGCCGACGCCGTAGGTGCACCAGCCGAGCGCCAGCTCCGAGAGGTCGCCGGTGCCGATCACCAGCCCGCCCGCCTGGTTGGCCAGGCGGAACAGGTAGTCGGTGCGCAGGCCCGCCTGCACGTTCTCGAAGGTCACGTCGTAGACCGCCTCGCCCCGCGCGAACGGGTGGCCCATATCGGCGAGCATCTGCTTGGCCGCCGGGCGGATGTCGATCTCGGCGGCTTTGCAGCCGAGCGCCTTCATCAGGGCGTGGGCGTTGGTCTTGGTGGCGTTCGAGGTGGCGAAGCCCGGCAGCGTGTAGGCTAGGATGTCCGAGCGCGGATAGCCCAGGCGGTCGAACGCCTTGGCGATCACGATCAGCGCGTGGGTCGAATCGAGCCCGCCGGAGACGCCGATCACCGCCTTGCGGGTGCCCGTCGCCTCCAGGCGCTGGGCGAGGCCGGCCACCTGGATGTTGTAGGCCTCGTAGCAATCCTGAGCGAGGCGGGACGGGTCGGCCGGCACGAATGGGAAGCGCTCGAGCCGCCGGATCAGCCCGAGATCCTGTTCGGGCGGGTCGAGCCGAAAGGGGACGCGTCGATAGGGGAGGGGGCCGCTGCCGGTGTTGTCGTCGAAGCTGCCGGCCTGGAGCCGGTCCTGGGCGATCAGGTCGAGGTCGATATCGGCCAGCGTCGCCAGCGGGCCGGTGGGGAAGCGCTGGCCCTCGGCCAGCCGCACGCCCAGCTCGTCGATGCTGGTCTGCCCGTCCCAGGACAGGTCGGTGGTCGATTCACCCTGGCCGGCGGCGGCGTAGACGTAGGCGCAGGCGCCCCGCATCGCGGCCGCGCGGGAGAGCAGCGCCCGCGACTCGGCCCGGCCGACCGTGATCGGGCTGCCCGAGAGGTTGGCGAGCACCGTGGCGCCGGCGAGCGCCGCCCGCATGCCGGGCGATTCCGGAACCCAGAGGTCCTCGCAGATCTCGACCCCGACCACGAAGCCGGGCAGGTCCTCGGCGGGAAACAGCAGGTCGGTGCCGAACGGCGCCTCGTGGCCCGCGACCCGGATCGTCTCGCCCAGAATCCCGGCTCCGGAGGCGAAATGGCGCTTCTCGTAGAATTCCCGATAGTTCGGCAGGAAGGTCTTGGGGACCACGCCGAGCAGCCGCCCGCCCTGAATCGCCAGGGCGCAATTGTAGACCCGGTGGCGCCAGCGCAGGGGCGCCCCGACCAGCAGCAGCGGCCGCAGGGCCGCCGATTCGGCGATCACCCGGGCGGCGGCGGCCTCGACCGCGTCAAGCAGGGTCTGCTGGAGCAGCAGGTCCTCGATCGCGTAGGCCGAGAGCCCGAGCTCGGTGAAGACCGCGAGCGCCGCCCCGGCCTCGTGGCAGGTCCGGGCGAGGTCGAGCACCGTGTCGGCGTTGCGGGGGGGATCGCCCGGATGGCTGCGCCCGGTGCAGGCCGCCACCCGGGCGAAGCCGTGACGGTACAGGGACCGGAAGCGCGCCTTGAGGTCGGCGGAAGGCTCGGAATTGGGCTGGGTCACGGGCGCCTGTCCGGGTGAGGGGTGGCTGCCGGTATCATATGGTGCGCCGCGCGGCTCCGGCGACGCACATCCCTCCACCGTCATTGCGGGCGCAGCGAAGCGACCCGGGGATCCGCCACCTGCGGGACACGCGCGCTGCCCTGGCTCGCTTCGCTCTGCTCGCAATGACGGTGTTGGATTGGCCCCCGCTCACCCCGGGGAACAGGCCGAAAATCCCAACGTGGTTGCCGGTCCGAGGGGGCGCGACAAGCCTCCGTTAACGACAATTGGCCTAACTCGGGGCAGCCCGCCGGCCACCGGCGGATCCCTGTTTCGAGTATCGTTCGAGAACCCATGCGCGCATCGGGACGGCCTCCGTACTCTCATCGTGATCCTGCCCGCCCGGTCCGCGGCGGCGACCGTTCGGGCCTGTCCCTCGGCGCCCTGGCGCACCGGCTGATGGCCTTGCGGGCGAGTCTCACCCGTCGCCTGTCCGGCTCCCCGGCCGGGCTGCCCGCCCGTCCGGCCTACGGCGTTCCCGGCCGCCGGGCGGAGCCGAGCTGGCTGACCGCGCCGGCCGCCATGGTCGGACGCGAGGGCTTCGAGCGCGGGCCGCGCGCCAGCGCCTCGGCGCGGCCCGAGCATGTCTGGCCGGACCAGGTGTTCGACGACCGGGCGAGCCTCGACGCCCTCGACGAGCCGCGCTTCGAGAGCCGGATCGACCGCAGCGCCTCGACCCCGGGCGTGCTGGTGCGCCAGCCCCGCCGGCCCGCCGCGATCGCCCCGGAGGGCGCGCTTCCCGCGGCCCCGGTCCAGGCCGCTGCCCCGGCGGCGCGCTGGACCCGCACCCCCGATTCGGTCCTGCAGGAGCGCCGCCAGCGCGCCCTGGAGGCCGAGCGCGTTGCCCTGGAGCGCGCCCGCGCCGAGGCGCAGGCGGCCGCGCTCGCCGTCGAGACCGAGCGGGCCGCCCGCGAGCAGGAGGCCCGGGAGCGGGCCGAGCGCGAGCAGGCCGAGCAGGCGCGGCTCGAGGCCATCGCCGCCATGCCGGCGGTCGCGATGCCCGAGGCCGTGCCGACCGAGATCGCGGAGGACGGGGAGGCGGTGCCGCTGTGGCGCCAGCCCTTCGTGGCGCCCCCCGGCGTCCGCTACTTCCGCACCCCGGACCGTCGCCCGGTGCGGCCGAGCGTCGAGCTGGCCAATTCCACGGCGGCGATCGCCCCGGTTGCGGTCGCGGAGCCGGTCCTTGCTGAGGCCCCGGTCCAGGCTTCGGCCGAGGCCCCCGCCCGCGACTGGTCCGACCTGCCGGATTGGTCCGAGGCTCAGCCCTGGTTCGACGGCAGCGACTGGAACGTGGGCGACTGGTCGTCCGTGGAGGCCTGGGCCGCGCTGGCGTCCCAGCCCGCCCATGCCGGCCTCGAGGCGGCGCTCGCCGCCGCACCGGTGATCGAGGCGGCCGACGCCGTCGCCGACCTGCCATCGGTCGAGCCCTTCACCCCGCCGATGCAGGAGGCCGCGAACCCGCAGCCGCCGCGGCCGGTCTACGTTCTCGACCGGCTCGTGCGGTTCGACCAGCCGCCGCGCCCCGCCGACGGGCAGGACAACGGCCAGCCTTCGGACCTTCAGGCCGACGCAAGTGCCGCGATCCGCGACGCCTTCCTGCCGGCCAAGCCCGCCCTGGCGCTGGTCTTCGGCCCCGGCAGCGCCGCGACCGAGCCGCCGGCTGCCGCGACGCCGTCGGCCGCCGCGCCCCGCCGCGCCCCCGCACTCTGCGCCATGGCCGCCCGGGCGGCGATCCGCGCCGCCGGCCAGCCGAGCCTGCCGGCGCCGGCGGTCCCGGCCCCGGCCGCCCCGGAGCCCGAGCCTGCGCTTCAGCCGGAGACGGCTGCCCCGATGGGAGCCGACGTTGCTCGGTCCGCCTCTGAGGCCGACCGGGTGGTGATCCCGATGACCCCGCGCACGGTTCTCCTGCGCGGTAAGCTGGCGCCGCAGCCCGAGCCCGCCCCGGCGGAGCCCGAGCCCGTGCAGGACGAGCCGGCCTTCGAGGAGCCCGTCCTCGCGGCGGCCCCCGCGCCGGAGCCGATCGAGGCGCCCGCCGCCCAGCCGGTCGAGGCTCCGCCCGCCCCCGCGCTGCCGATGGTCGCCCCCCGGGCGCACCTGATCCCGGCCGGCCGCCATCTGGAGATCGCCAGCGTCGAGAACGCCGATTACGAGCTGCCCTCGCTCAGCCTGCTCGCCCTGCCGGACGAGAACGGCGCCGAGGAAGTCGACGCTGACGTGCTGGAGCAGAACGCCCTCAACCTCCAGCAGACGGTGCAGGATTTCGGCGTGCGCGGCGACATCCTGGCGGTGCGCCCCGGCCCGGTCGTGACCCTCTACGAGCTGGAGCCGGCCCCCGGCACCAAGTCCAGCCGCGTGATCGGCCTGTCGGACGACATCGCCCGCTCGATGTCGGCGGTCTCGGCCCGCGTGGCGGTCGTCCCCGGCCGCAACGTCATCGGCATCGAATTGCCGAACGAGACCCGCGAGACGGTCTATCTCCGGGAGCTGCTCTCGGCGCCTGACTTCTACGAGAGCAAGCACAAGCTCGCCTTGTGCCTCGGCAAGAACATCGGCGGCGAGCCGATCATCGCCGACCTCGCCCGCATGCCGCACCTCCTGGTCGCCGGCACCACCGGCTCGGGCAAGTCGGTGGCGATCAACACCATGATCCTCAGCCTGCTCTACCGTCTGAAGCCGGAAGAGTGCCGGCTGATCATGGTCGATCCCAAGATGCTGGAACTGTCCGTCTATGACGGCATCCCGCACCTGCTCTCCCCCGTCGTCATCGACCCGAAGAAGGCGGTGATCGCCCTCAAATGGGCCGTGCGCGAGATGGAGGAGCGCTACAAGAAGATGTCCAAGATCGCCGTCCGAAACATCGACGGCTACAACGCCCGCATCAAGGAGGCCCCCGACCGCGGCGAGGTCATCACCCGCACCGTCCAGACCGGCTTCAACCGCCAGACCGGCGAGGCGATCTACGAGCACGAGGCGATGGACCTCGCCCCCCTCCCCTACATCGTGATCGTGGTCGACGAGATGGCCGACCTGATGATGGTGGCCGGCAAGGACATCGAGGGCGCGATCCAGCGTCTCGCCCAGATGGCGCGTGCGGCCGGCATCCACCTGATCATGGCCACCCAACGCCCGTCGGTGGACGTGATCACCGGCACGATCAAGGCGAACTTCCCGACCCGGATCTCCTTCCAGGTCACCAGCAAGATCGACTCGCGCACGATCCTGGGCGAGATGGGCGCCGAGCAGCTGCTCGGTCAGGGCGACATGCTGTTCATGGCCGGCGGCGGGCGCACGAC